>NZ_JAHLOH010000056.1:0-233093 GCF_018917285.1 Tissierella carlieri
TGCCCAACTATGGTTCTTTCCACCTTTAGGTCTACTCATAAAAACACTTCCTTTCATATAATAGTATAACAAAAAAGTAGACATGTTTTTTTTATGTCTACTTTTAGTTTACAACTTCAATGCTAAATCAGGTGACGATATTTTAATTAGTATTTGTTATTTTTATACTTTAATAATTTCTATCCTATTTCTGCCATTCTTCTTCGCCATATACAAAGCATCATCACTTAATTTATATAGTGTCTCTATAGAAGTGTTTCCATCTGGGGATGGTTGTTACTATCCCTATACTTATAGTGTATTTTATGATACTGTTTACACTGATATTAACAGAAGTATCTTCCGTACTCTTTCTCAATCTTTCTGCAGCTTCTAAAGCTTCTTTTTCATTAGTTCCTGGAAGCAATATAGTAAACTCTTCACCGCCAAATCTTCCGAATAAGTCATAGCTCCGTAATTGCCCTTTTATAATAGCTGCAAAATCTTTAAGTACCATGTCTCCTGCAAAATGACTATTATAATGGTTTCTATGTCAATATTTAAATTCATTTATTACTCACACCATTCAACTTGATTTTGAAATGTCACGTAAAAAAATTTTATCAATAAATCATTCCATTTTCGCATTTAATTTCGTGGCATTTTATCACTATAAATACCCAATTCTAATTGATATAATCGTATTTTCATTTAAACATAACAAATATCCCTTCTATTATCATAATCTGGATATAAATTTATTATCCTTCTGCTTATCCCTCGCCTTGAACCTCTCTGTATCTTAAATCTGTTTTACAGCTCTGGTAGGGTTTTTAAAAAATCATAGGTCTTTTGAAAATCAATTTTATTTAGTTTCAATTTTGCCGAAAAGCAATGCATCATAATATTTATCTTCTATAAAATAGTGGTCTTTTAATCGTCCTTCTAATTCATATCCATTCTTTTCAAGTATGCGAGCAGAGCCAATATTTACATCCACTACACTTGCATGAACTCTGTGAAGATTAAGTGATTCAAATGCGAAATCACTCATTAAAGCAACGCTCTCTGTGCCATAACCTTTACCCCAATATTCTTTATGAAAGACATAACCAATTTCAGCATGATTTGCGTTTTGATCAAAATTGAAAATCATGGCAGTTCCTATAATTTCCTGAGTTAATTTTAGAATAATAGAAGCATACATATGAGTACCTATTGACTCACGTTTTAACATTGTCTCAATATGCTCACGAGTTTCATCTAAAGTATTCATTAAGTTCCAGCCTATAAAACGTGAAACCTCCTCATCTGACGCATAACTATGTATCTCTTTAACATCATTTATACTTAATGATTTGAAGCAGACATTTTTACCTTCCAGCGAATGAAATAAACTTATGCTCATCTTTTTCTCCCCTTCAACTATATAATATATTCCTTTATGATTGATTACTATATTTCATTAAATAATATAATCCTTCACTCCCCATTTCTTCCTTCTCAATTTTCCAATTGTGGGATTTATAATAATTTAAAGCATTAGTATTTGATTTTACGCATTTTAAGGTTAATGGTAATCCTACCCTTTTTATGGCTTCATTAACAAGAGCCGTCCCAATACCTTTACCTTGAAAATCCTCTAATATAAATAGATTATGAATAAATTTATCTGGTACCCAAATTGATATAAATCCAGCAATTTTATTTCCTATTGCTGCAACTAATATTAATTCATCCTTTGTACTTTCATCAAAATCAGATAATTTTAACGTTTCTGGTTCTATCCAATGAAAAGTATTTCGACGAACAGTAAAGAATATCTCTCGTAATTCTTCATAATTTGATTCTTTAGCTTCTAAAACTAAAATATTATCTTTCATCATAACACCCCAATAGTCTTAATATTTTCAATAAATTGTGTACCTTAACATCACTGGATATTATTATAATATAACATAAACAAGTGGAGTGACAATAGAGAATCGTTGTAATTAAATATTATCATATATAACAATTTTTCATTATTTTTCAATTTATACTTGCTCTTTCCTTTTTAATTGATATTTGTATAATGAGGTATATTTTCTTTGTTAATAATACCCCTGATTCCTTAATCTACTATTTTAAATATCTCATCTTTATTTCAATATTTCTATTGCCTCCTCTAATACGGTATCTTTGCCCTCTTTAATATCCTCTTCGCTAATAAGCACTTCTTCATCTGGTTTAAAACCAATTTTTTCGTACATATTACCATCAGCTGCAATATATTGTTCGGCACTGAGGGTAACAATCCATTCATTTGGTAAAATATTCACCAACATATCTGAATGAGTTCCATTAGTTCTTTCACCTATCACTGTAACATGCTCTATTTGACCAAATGCCATTCTACCAACTTCTCCAGCACTTGCAGTTACCTGACTTGTCATAACTACAATTTTATTTGTTCTAATTCGACTTACATCAGGTTCAATATAGATAGGAGGCGCCTCAAAAAATTCATAATAACTTCCGCTTCTTACACGCTTCGAAAATACTAATTTTTTCTCGTTGGTAAATCGACTGGCAGTAGCCAAAGCGAATGCATCTGACCCCCCGCTATTAAAACGTAAATCAATAATCATCCCACGATTCCCCTTAAATTCTTCAACTACTTCATCAAGAGCCCTGTCAATCTCTTTTTTGTCAAACAAATCAAAAGAATTCAGCAAAATATAACCAAAACCTTCTTCCATCTTGCCATATTGAATTCGACCATTTAATTTGCTTTTCAGTCCTCCTATAATATATCTACGTATGTTTTTTTGTATCTCCTCATGGTTATCTAAATATAGTCTTTGCCGTTGGTTATCCTCCACTTTCGAGCTTATACTACTAATACCAGTAATAACCTGAACGTGTCTATCATCTAGCTTCAAGATCATTTCTTTAAATATTTGTCTCAATTCGTCTTGAGAAGTATTTTGTGTTACTTTAGACTTATATTCGTCATATATCTGTTTCCAATCAAAGTTCGTCAACCCAAACAGACTGTAATTCTCGTCAAAAATCTGCCAGAACACTTCAAAATTTTGAACGGGATCCTTTGTAAAATAATTAATCTTAACTCTCGGTAGTTCTTCTATTTTTGAAAAATGTTTTACATACCCCATATCGTCTTTTAGAGCACCATTGTGAAATTTGCCAAAAGGCATGCTCTTCCATAGTATAATGTTAAGCAATGGATTTCCATGAAGTTTATCAGCATAAATTGTGCCATCCTTTTCCATTCGTCCGTATGCAAAAGGCAGCAAACTATCCTTAGTATGGTTATAAATAATAACATTCTCACGATCAGTTTCTATTATATAGTCGTAAACTTCAGATTTCCAAATTTCACGCTTAGAAACATTAATGTTGGGGCGAGTCCCTTTATTTATCTTCAGAAAAATAAATACTCCTGTAATACAGAGAAAAATCATTGACATTACAACAATTCCTATTTTTCTTTTCATATTCCCTCTCCTTTTTCTGATACTTCAATAGGTCAACATACTTCTACCAAAACATTATAGCCACTAATAAATGCTTTATATAAAATATTTTCATCTATATACTTATTCTCACATCTTATTTTTCCTTCTACCTCATCCTAATATTTTAACCTATTCTTTTTTTATTAACACAATACCATAAACAAAAGTAATATCATGAGGCTTGTATACAATCGATACAAGCCTCATAATATAAACTCTTTTTTCTTAGCTGGTATAATAAGAATCATCAGTCTGTTAAGTTCATTACTTATTCCTTCTAAAGTAATTATTCCACCGTATTTCTCTATTAATATTTATACATTATTATCTCCTATATATTCAGTTTCTCTCTCATAACAAATTTTTATCTATACTGAATAATTCTCCTTCAAGGTATTTTAAGGTTTTTATCCTTTCTTCATTTTCCTGCTTATCGTATAAAAGTTGCTCTATGAACTCCCAGATATCCTCCAGGTTGCGTCTCATCTTATAAAATTGCATTATATCTGTATGAATTACAATATCATTACCGATATTTTTTCTATAACTTCTAATAAATTCCTCATAATAAGGTTCCTCTGATAAAAGTGCTAAATCTGCTTCAGGAGGGGCCAACTTTAGTCCCTCCCAATCTATAAGGATCAATCCCCGGCCGGTTTGTATAAGATTCCACGGATGGATATCCGTATGACATAATACCATCTTAGGTTTACTGAATTGCAAGACTTCAGATAAATTCTGAACTTTTTCTATCATTTTCAATACTGATTGCTTATATTTTCCTATCAAAACTTTTACATCATATGGAATATGGAAATGTGATTCGCTAAATATTTTCTGCATTTGACATAGGAATGGCAAATAATACTCCTCTCGGATTGCATTTGTTGAAACAGATATTTCTTTACCGTACGAATGAAGCGTTGCTACTATATTTGCGAGTTGAACTGTTTGTTCAATTGTTAACCCTTTACTGCCAATAGTTTCACCGTCTATATATTCATAAAGTAAATATATTCCATATTTATCTTCACATTTTGCTTCTCTATCTTTTGTCAATATTGGTACAGGAAGTTTTCCGCTAAGTTCAGTATTTTTATTTAACCACAGGGTAATTGGGATATATGAGTCAATGAGAGCTGTAAGTTTTGGCGTAGAAGCTCTATTTTTCTCATATACTTTAAGAAAATAATTTTTGAAACCATCACTTAATTTATATGCTAATGCAGACCATCCACCAATCTGCTGTGTAATTGTTACACATTCAATTCCATATTGTTCTTTTATCAAGTTAATTGTATTGTTCATTGTTCCTCCTAAAATAATTTAATATTGGTCAAGTTTATAAATATTATTAACACTACATCTTCTAAAAATCCTTTGCTATCTTTCTATTAAAGAATAGCACAGAAATAGCACAAATGATTTTGATTATTATTTTTCATCGTAATACTCCTATGTTATTTCTATATTTATTACCTGATCTGCCCATGAACGGTAAAATGTTTCTTCATGACACACTATCAATACAGTGCCGCCAAAATCCTTCAAACTATTTTGAAGCGCCTCTTTAGCAGCAAAGTCCAGATGATTTATCGGTTCATCAAGTATTAAAAAGTTGCAAGGAGATAGTATTAACTTACATAACTTCACTTTTGCCTGTTCACCCCCACTTAATGTTGATACTGCCTGTATTGCATGGTCATTGCTTATGCCACATCGTGAAAGCTGGCGGCGTGCCTCTTTGATGTTTAAAGACGGATAGTATTTAGTAATTATCTGAATAGGTGTGAATAAAGGATCTTCCCATGTAATATCCTGCTCATAATATCCAAGTCTCACAGAATTGTCAAACATAAACTCACCTGATATTTTTTCAATATATCCAGTTAAAGTTTTAAGCAAGGTGGACTTTCCAATTCCATTAAAACCTGTAATCACAATCTTTTGACCACCATTTATAGTAAAATTTAGAGGTGGAAGAAGAGAATAGTAATAACCCACCTCAAGATTTTTTACCTTTAGAACTTCATGGGCTGAACTAGGACTTTCTAGGAAGTAAAAATCAGGCTTTGGAATTGTAACAGATGGCGGAGCTATTCGTTCCATACGTTCAAGTTGTTTTCGTCTTCCCTTGGCATTTTTGCTGTTTACACCTGCGATATTCTTGCGGATAAATTCCTCAGTCTTTTTAATCTGCTGCTGTTGAGCATGGTATCTGCGAATATGTTCTTCTCTTAAGTGTTCTTTTTGCTTTAGAAAATCAGAATACTTTCCCGTATATTTTCTGATTATTCCTCCGTCAATGTCACAAATGCAACTCGAAATCTTTTCAAGAAAATCATAATCGTGTGAAACTACAGCAAAGGCATTAGGAAACACAGACAGATATTCTGAAAGCCACAGCACATGCTCCTTATCCAAAAAATTCGTAGGTTCATCAAGCAATAAAACATCTGGTTCTTCCAGCAGTAACTTCGCAAGAATTACTTTTGCTCGTTGGCCGCCACTTAACTTTGAAAGCAGTTTATCCCCACCAATGGCAGATAACCCAAGTCCATTCATTACCTTTTCTATTCGTGACTCTATAAGATAGAATTCTCGAGTTTCCAAAAGAGTTTGACACTCTGCTGCTTGTAATAAATCTTTTTCATTACCAATGGAAGCATATTTTTCGTACAGCTTGTTCATTCTTTCTTCCAAAATATATAAATTTTGAAATGCTGTTTTCAAGTACTCTGTAGCTGTATATTCTCCTAGAACAACTGCATGTTGGTCAAGATGCCCAAGTTTTATATTTGGTTGCCAGACAATACGCCCTCTATCGGGGATAATTTCTCCTGATAACATTCCAATTAAGGTGCTTTTTCCTGTGCCATTACACCCTACAATACCCATGTGTTCTCCCTTGAACAATACAAGTGATTCATCTTTATATAAGATCTTGTCTCCATAAGTATGAGACAAATTTTTAATTTCTAATAAGCTCATGTTTAAAACTCCTTTCTAATAAAAAAAAGCAGAAGGTCTTGTGCATAAACACACGACCTTCTGCTCCCTAATAGTACGTATTATTAACGTACACTACTGCTCAAAATTTAGTTTGAGCTTACACAAAAGGCCGCAGACAAAACATTGTCCTCGGCCTAATAAACTAGTCATAATTACTCGGAAAATAGGTGCGAAAATAAAGCGTAACAACATACGCCTAAAACAACCTATTTACCGATGAATGGAAAGCTTCATGCTTTTAGTTTAAGCTCGGTACAATGCTTCATCGAATTCAATTGTACAGAGCAGATTTCTCTTGTCATTTTATCTATAATAATACGATTCACCATAATAACCCCCAAATTTACTACATATAAACACTTACATAATATCACATTTACTTGAGGTTGTAAATAATAAATAAAATAATCTAAAATCTTATGGCGGTCTTTTTTATAGTTTAGTTAAATATCTTGGATTATTTTTATTTTTTTTGCTCGGCAACAAGCTTTTATATCACCTATAGTTCGTTTAAATAATTCCATAAATTTGTCATCTGTAGTAATTACAACTTCTTCTATTTCTGTTTTCATTGATAGAGCATTCTCAGACTTATACTTTCTTGTTTCAGCAATAATTTCCTTTAATTTCTCTCCGAAAAGAATAATCTCATCATTAATAAATTCTTCAGTTTCCCAATACAACTTGTGTAAAGAAATACTATTCTCTTTCTGTCTAAAGAATTCTTGATAAATATATTCGGTGATATGTGGAACGTAAATAGCGTATAACTTTAATATATTTAGCACGCAATAATATAGGGCATATTGTGCTGATTGACGCTCTTTATAGCCATGTATTTCGGGTTGATATAAGCGTTCTTTAACGATTTCAAGATAATAATCACATAAATCCTTCCAGAAAAAATCATCAATTTCATGGCGAGCTGGTCCTATTTCATACTGGTCAAGAAGCTTTCTTGCATTAACAGTAGTTTGTTTACATCTCTCAATTATCCATCTATCTACTGGCTTTAAATCTACATCAGCATTGAGATTAATGTCCTGTAAATGAGATATTGAAAACTTAGATGCATTCCATAGCTTTGTGATAAACCTTTTAGCTATACCTAATTCATTAATTGAAAAAAATGTATCTGTTCCAAGTTTAGAACTGGCAGCCCAATATCTTATAACATCAGCAGAGTGGCTTTCAATAAGCAATTTTGGTGCTAACTGAGAGTTCCCCTTTGATTTACTTATTTTCTCACCTTTTTTTGCAAGAACAAAACCAGAAACCATTATATCCTTCCAAGGAATTTGGTTCGTATGATAAAGACTTTTAACTATAGTATAAAATGCCCATGTACGTATAATTTCATGAGCCTGTGTTCTTAAACTCATTGGTAAAATTCTATTTGAAATATCATTCTCCTCGCCCCATTTTGCATTTATCTGCGGAGTAACTGATGAAGTAGCCCACGTATCAAATACAGAACTCTCAGGTATGAATTCATTACGCCCACAAGAGCAGGACTTATTTGGGTTCGTTTCAAGAGGATTTATAGGTAACATCTCCTCATCTGGAATTATAACATTACCACAATTTTTACAATACCATATTGGGAAAGGAACACCAAAGTAACGCTGACGAGATATACACCAGTCCCACTTAAGATTTTCAACCCATAATACGTATCTGTTTTTCATATATTCAGGGTACCAATTGATTTCATCGGCAGCTTTTAAAAATTGCTCTTTATTAGTGAGAATATCAATATACCACTGTTTTGACGGTAGAATTTCAACTTCCTTCCCGCAGCGTTCGTGTCCAGCAACAGTATGCGTGATATTTTTTGACTCTAAAATAAATCCATTTTCTAAAAGTAAGCCAATAATCTGTTTTCGAGCTATTAAGACCTTCAAACCTCCGATTAATGGAACACTTTCATCTATTGTGCCATCAGATAAAATAACCTTTCGGTAAGGTAGTTTATAAGTTTCATACCACTCTACATCAGTACTATCACCAAAGGTTGCACACATAACTACACCTGTTCCTTTATCAATATCAACTTTGTCATCTGTTAATATAGGGATTTCATACTCATATAAAGGGACAGTGGCATTTTTACCGATATATTTTTTATACTTATCATCCTCTGGATTTACAAATAGACAAACACAGCCATATAGTAATTCAGGTCTGGTTGTAGCTACCAATAAACTTTCTTCACCTACCTTAAATTTGAGGTAATTAAAGGTAGTGTCTTTTTCAATAGTCTCTAACTCTGCTTGAGCTATTGAAGTCTGACATTCAGTACACCACAAAACCGGCGACTCTTTCATATACGCCTTTCCATCTTTTAAAAGTTTGATAAAGGATTGTTGCGATATTCGCTGAACCATAGGATTATTTGTTTCATATTGAAGCGACCAGTCAACTGAGAACCCCAAAGATTGCCATAAATCTTTAAATTCTTTTTCGTATTTTTCAGAGACTGTAGCACACCTTTTAATAAATTCACTTCTTGGAAGGTTTTTTGCAATAATACTTTCCTCTTTTTCAACAAGCCTTTCCGTTGGCAGACCGTTGTCATCAAAACCAAAAGGATAAAAGACATTATAGCCTTGCATGCGTTTAAAACGGGCTATCATTTCTGCCTGTGTATAGGAAAATATATGTCCAATGTGTAAACTACCACTAACAGTTGGCGGTGGAGTATCAATAGAATAGATTTCATTTTGACTTTCTTGGTCAAAATTGTAGATAGCGTTTTCTTTCCAAAAATTTTGCATTTCCTTTTCTACTTGCTTAAATTCATAGTTTTTCTTCATGGTAATACCTCCTTAATTTTTACGAACACAAAACAAAAAATCCGCCTTAAGCTTTTTTACATTTGCTTAGGGCGGATCGTATGCGTCCGTGGTACCACCTAAATTCAGATAAAACTATCTGCACTCTGACAGTACGGGAATAGAATACATAATCCGATACTGCTTTCCTTTTAACGGTGGAAATTTCCGTTGAAGCCTACTAAGATTACATCTTTTCAGTTCACAGCTCAAAGGCTACTTCCATACTTCCCTCACGAAGATTTTCACCAACCATCTTCTCGCTCTGCTTCAGGTGAGTATGTACTCCTCCTCATCAACGCCATTTTGTTCGTGTTCGTTTATATTATGATATTTTATTATACTCAAAAAGTCAACATTTATGTTTCTATTTTTCAAAAATTTAGAATTAAACTGGAATCAATATATCCAGCAATAAATTTATAATATACTTAATGAAAATCACTTAATATAAGCTATTAATAAAATATTTTTATTTATTTTCTCGATACAATAGTACGTAGCATTTCACGTAAGTTAGGGAAAAATAATGGCATACCTATTGAGTTCTATAACTACCTAAAGTGTAACAAAATGTCCTCAACTGATTGTTCTGGAGACTGCTCCGATGTATCCAACCAAAAGCCTATTTTGGGGGTGGTTTTCATGAAATCTGCATATAGAGTCTCTACCGTAAATCCAGTATATCCGACCTTTCCTCTCATCTTCTCACGCTTTTTTACTGCCTCTACATTTGGACAGAGTATTATTACATGAACGGGATAATGTTTCAACATATCCAATATCCGAGAAATCTCTTCACCATAATAGTTGTCCTGCAAAATAACGGAAAATCCATTATCATAATAGGTTTTTGCAGCATCTGCGGCTAGACGATAACGTAGATGCAACTGTCGTATTGCCTCATCAGAGGGCTGTTCTGACATCTCAGCACGTCCTGATACAATCATTCTTCGAAATACATCACCGCGCAGATGCACTCCCTTTTCCATCTTCGAGGCAAGTAGTTCCGCAACTGTTGATTTTCCAGATGCCATAACTCCAGTAATTAAATATATCGATTTTTTCAACATAGTATACCCCCTAATTGATAAATTTTAAGCTCGTTTTCCATTACACAAATTATTTTATCCTGGCGATAAATTTCTATCTGTAAGTGTGTTATATAAATAATTTGTCAATATTACTCAATTCAACACCTTCTAATTTGTTATAACATATTCTTATATCAATATCAGAGTTGAGGACATCTCCGTTCAAAAATGTCCCCCACAAAAAGTCAGTTATCGTTTGTGAAAATAAAGGCATACTTCTTATTCGATTTGATTGATTTGTCATTTTATTCACTTCCTTATACTTATTACTTGCACTCTAAACTAATTTTTTTATAGATCTAATTTTGCTTTTTCTGTTCCTTTATCCCAATATCGTTATTCCGAACTACAGTAATCAAGTTTTCGAAGGTGGCCTCTTACTAAATTTTCTGTAATACGCTTATTAAAGCATCTATTTGTATGCTGTATTGATATCTATCTGAGACAGATGATTTAATATATCGGTAATTTCCTGTATACAGCCCCAATTTTAACTTATTTTGGGTTTATTTTCAA
The DNA here is from genome assembly GCF_018917285.1 of Tissierella carlieri. Taxonomy (NCBI): domain Bacteria; kingdom Bacillati; phylum Bacillota; class Tissierellia; order Tissierellales; family Tissierellaceae; genus Tissierella; species Tissierella carlieri. The sequence goes on from NZ_JAHLOH010000056.1 coordinate 10,957, forward strand.
CACTAGAATCAAACAAGTCTTTAAATCTTATTTCACCACTATAATTGATATCATTATCAATTAAAATCATATAACTTCTACGAGACTAAAGTGCCATTTAAACTTCCACTTGAAATCTTTATTTCAACGAATTTTTCTATTATATAAGAATGATTCTGAAGTGAAATAGCTAATGACTCAATTATTATAACTATTCACAACCTCTAAAGACCTGCTGCTTCATTCTTTATCTCTACACATGCTTATAAATCTTCTTCATAATAGTCCATTGAGATTCTCCAAGAAAGTATCCCTTTAAGCGACTTTTTGTCTTCTTTATATCCTCAAAACCAAATCGGAGATAAAGGTGTTTTGCAGGATTTCCTCCAGCAACTGCTAATGTATAAGATGTATACCCCATATCCAATAATGCCTGTTCTCCATGTTGAAGAAGTAATATACCAATACCTTTTCCATGGCATGTTCCATTGACCGCAATATGTTCTATATAGGATTCTCCTTCATTTAGTTTGTGACCTTCTAGCAGTGCCATTTTGGTGCACATCATTATAACATTATAGACACCATACCGTCTACATAGTGATATAATAGGAATGTTTTTATTTCCATTTTCTGTTTTTCTGCAACGTATTAGAATTACGCCAACTACCTTTTCATTTTGTTTAGCTACAAAATGAAGATACGCAGGATCATCAGATTTGAGATGCCAAGAAGCGTATAAAATATTTTCTATATCATTATTACTTAACTTTTGGTGTCGGCAGAACTTACTTTTAAAAGATTGTACTAATAAAGCAATTACATCTCTAAAATCAGTATTTTGATATTTCTCAATATAAATATTGTCCATCAGTATATTGCCCCCTTTACAAATTAGATTTTTTCAGGTACTATGCTTATAATAAACCCTTGAGCTGCTCAAGAGTCAACGGGCATTGTTAATTTTTTTGAGGAGGATAAAATGAAAGAGTTACTACGGATTGGACAAGTAAGTAAATTGTATGGTATATCACTTGATACTTTACGTCACTACGACCGAAAAGGATTGTTAAAGCCTATCGTTGATCCTCAAAATGATTATCGTTACTATTCCTTAGAACATCTAGATATCCTAGAAATGATTTTAGTTGGAAAATATATGAAAATTCCCCTAGTTCAAATGAACAAAAGAATAAATTCGGAAAGTATCGATGGATATTTATCAATGGTGAAAGAACAAAAGGAACGTATAAACGAAGAAAAAAGGTTATTAAATCAACTTGATCAATATGTTGAGAATATGTTAGAGGTACTTACGACTATTTCTAAATTTAAAAATGATTACACATTTTCTGCTGTTTCAGTTTATAAAGAAGTTGATATTACCATCTATAGAATAGATTTGGAAACATTACTGCACCAAGATACTGAATCAAAGCAAGTAGAAGGGATAGAATCTTTCGAGCAATGGGCTTTCTATCATAGTGAATCCGATGGAACAATAGTAGAGAATGACGAGATAATTGGATTTTCATTTCCTGACAGTACGATAAATACAACTATACTTCAAAAGCAATTTATATCTGCGGCTGAACATAACATTGTAGCACAGCATCATGTAACAGGCTGTTATGCCACTATTATGTTCTGGGGTATAAAAAGGGATTTAATGGAATATCTATATAAATTATACCGTCATTTTAACTTGCACGATTCTACCATATTAGTAAAATACAAATTTGCACTACTTCATAAAAGTATGGAACACGAATATTTTGTAGAAATATACTTTCCCCAAAATCCAGTTTAGAAACCAGTTCATTCTTTAATAAGGTCAATTGAAGAGGCTAAAAGGGCTATATTTGAATGTATAGAGCTATTTTATAATAGAAAGAGAAGTCATTCTGCTCTTGGATATTTATCTCCTTTAGAATATGAAAAACTGAACCTGAGCAAATAGACTATTTGTCAAGTCTACCTAATCATGTTCAGTCCAGAATGATAATAATGTTTCGCATTAAAATAGTTCTTCGTATGGCATTTGAAGATCTGCAAATACTCCATAATGATCACTGGCACACATGCCTGATCTTTCATCAATCTCTTTTCCAAAATATCTAAAGGTTTTTAATGTTGGATATGGTTTCGGAAAACAATCATGTATAAAAATACAATCAACCCTTGTACTAATATCTGTTATACTCTTTCCCTTCCAACGAGGATTATTTGTTAAATCCAAAGTCATCTCTTTTTTTATACCCAAAAACTCCTCAGCAACAAGTGCAAGATCAGTCCAATATGGCTTAACCTCCGTTCCGTTTAAACTTATATTACCCAACAAATATTGATGAATACTGGATGTTTCAGAACAATTAAAGTCTCCCAAAATAAATTGATAATCAGATGAAATAGTTGAAATTTCCTTAATGATGTTTATCATACATTCTTCTTTTGCCATAATACTATTCCATGGTAAGTGAACATTGACAAGAAGAATCAAATTACTCATATGTTTAACAATAACAATCAATGCATAATCAATATATTTAGAGTATATAATAGGATATTTACTATAAACTGCTAATCCTTCATCCCCTGAATTTGCTGCTTCCGTTGCTTTACCTTCGTGCGGAACAAAACAGTAATTTTTGTAATTAGTGCATTGTAATAACTTTTCACTGAGCATTCTGTCTTTTACTTCTTGTAATACAATGACATCTGAATCTAAGGCATTTATTTCATCAATTATCTGATCTTCTCTTTCAGGCATTCCAGTTTCAGAATTCCAAATATTATATGTTGCAATTTTCATATTATTCCCCCTAAGTTAATTATACCTGAATTCCACATCAACGTAAACAATGATATTATTTCATCGAATTTTCAAGACATTAAATAGCTACTTCTATATCTTAACATCAATACAATCCCTCTTCAAGAAAATTTGTACGAATTTTCTTGATTATTGCGATTCAATCAATTGCTATTATTGTTTTAACGTAGATGTTATATGCCTTATTTAATACTTCCCATGCAATTTCAATATCTTTTTCCTCTGTCCTCCAATTGCTTATAGCTGCCCTTATTCCCGGTGTTCCTTTATATATTGTTTGCGTAAAAAATGCTCTGCCATCTTTATTAACTAAATTTAAAAATTGCTGTATGTTCTCTAAAGTAACCTTATGTTCACCAAAATTAACAGTAAAGCAGACTACATTTAATCTAGTAGTTGAAAGCAACCTGAAATTTTTCGATTTCTCTATTTTTTCACTTAACAATTGTGCTAAATCACAATTCCTCTCGATTATCTCCTCATATCCGTCTTGACCATATGCCTTTAGTGTAAACCATGCAGGAAGCGCTCTTAACCTCCTTGAATTCTCTGGAACCAAGTGAACAAAATCAGGCTTATCGGAAAGCTCACCTAAATATACTGCGTTGTTTTGAAAAACCTGAAGCTGAAGTTTCGGATGTTTTGTAAACTGCATTGCACTATCATAAGGAACATTGAGCCATTTGTGTGCATCTATAGTAATAGAATCTGCTTCTTCCATTCCTTCTACTAATTTTTTATATTTTGTGGAACAAGAAGCAAAGCCACCAAATGCTCCATCTACATGGAAAAAGAATTTGTATTTTTTCTTTAATTCTCCAATTTGTTTTAAATCATCAAAATCAACAGTATTCACTGTCCCTGCATTTGCTACAACAATACATGGTTCTCCATTTAATTGCTTTAAGTAATTTTCTAATGCCTCGATATCTACAGCCTCTCTTCCATCGATGGTTGGAATGGAATGCATATTTTTTCTTCCCATACCTAACATAGACAAAGCTTTCAAAATACTAGAATGAGGAGTGGCACTTACAATCTTTATCGGGGGAATGGAATATATTCCTTCTAAGGATATATCAATGCCTAATTCATCAGCCACCCACTGTCTTCCAATTGCTAGGCCTACAAAATTAGCCATGGTAGCACCTGTTACAAACGTACCTGAAAATATTTCCGGTAATCCGAAAAGTTGCTTTAATAAACTGATGGCTTCTTCCTCAATCCTTGCTGCACTTGAATCATCTCTACCTGTAGCATTTTGATCAAATGTGCTCGCTAACCAGTCGCCCATTAAAGCTGCCGGAGTTGTCCCTCCTGTTACAAAACCAAAATACTTTGATCCCGCACTTGAAACAATTCCCTTATAAAATCTTTGCATAAACTCTTCTAATGTATTTTCTCCTCCTAACCCATTTTTATTTAATTCTGAAGGTGTATAAACATTTGTACTCTCTGGAAACGCGACTATATCATTAATATTTTTTAGAAAATCAAATGCGTTATTTTTTACTTTTTCTAATAAAATATCAATGTTTTCTAAATCATTCTTTAAATTTTTATCCATAGATATGCTCCTTTCAATTTTTCTACTTAACATTGTTATAGTATGTTATAATATAATTACTACATAATATGTATAACAGTCAACAGCGGACTATAACACTTAGGGAGCAAGATGGATATGAAAATAGATTTAAATAGAAATACTAATATATCTTTACCCAAACAAATTTATCAGTCAATTGCTGATCGTATATCTTCAGGCTTAATAGAAAAAGGTTCCAAATTACCTTCTGTCAGAAGCCTTTCTAAAACACTAAAAGTGAGTATGGTTACCGTTGTTAAAGCGTATTCAATGCTGGAAGAAGATAACTTTATTTCTACAATACAAGGAAAAGGTACTTTTGTTCAATCTGAAAAAATAATAAATAATAAAAATCATGACAATGATTTAATTTCTCTTGATTGGCAGCTTTCAATCGCAGATCACCTTCCAAGAGCTCAATTTTGGAGGCAAAATATTAGTTTAACAACAAAATCACAAATTTGGTTGTCAGCCGCCTCTGTTCATAGTTCCCTGCTTCCTGAACACCTTATTTCCAGACATATATCATCCTTCATCTTAAAAAATCCCGATATCCTTTCAGAATACGGACCTGTGCAAGGAGATTTAGATCTTCGTGATACTATAACTGACTATTTAAAATCCAGCGATATTTCAGTATCTAAGAACGAAATCATAATAACGAACGGTTCACAACAAGCAATTAATTTAGTTGCCAGAACATTTATTGGTGCAGGTGACATTGTAGTTATGGAAGCACCAACCTATACAGCTGCTATCGACGTTTTCCGTTGGCAGGGAGCTACTATTTTATCTGTCCCTATTGATAAAGATGGAATGCGAATTGACTTGCTTTTAAGGCTATGTGATACGTATTCTCCTAAATTAATTTATACTATACCAACCTATCATAACCCAACTGGAACTGTTATGAGTATGCAAAGGAGAAAAGAATTAATTGATATTGCTAAAAACTTTAATTGTTTAATTGTTGAAGATGATCCCTGGCGTGAAATTTCTTTTGAAAGGAACCCTTTACCTACATTAAAAAGTATGGATACTGATGGACATGTAATATATATAAAAGGATTTAGTAAATTTCTATCACCCGGCTGCAGAATTGGTACTTTAGTAGCATCAGGTTCAATACTAAATAGACTCATTGCTGCTAAAACTAATTCTGATCTTGGAAGTTCATTATTAACTCAAAAAGCATTATTACCCTTTGTTCAATTAGACTTTATGAAAAAGCATTTAAAAAGTTTGAATATTACTCTATTTAATAGGCGCAATTTAGTTTTAGAACTCCTTAAGGAGCATATGCCTAGCACTGTTAAATGGACTTCTCCAATGGGAGGCCCTAATATTTGGATCACTCTTCCATCATGGCTGAGTGCAGAAAGTCTTGTTTTTGAAGCTCAAAATAATAATATTGCATTTCTTGCTGGATCAACCTGTTATTCAAGTGAACCTGAATTTAATCATATACGTATAAGCTTTTCTTCTTTAGAGCAAGAACAATTAGAAAAAAGTATTATTACTTTAAGTAAAATTATATCCTCATTTATAAATAAAAAAAATAATATTGAAGACATTCCCATAGTTTAAATAACATTATGGAAATGCTTCGTTGCTTGAGGATTTGGATAAAAAGCGTAAAGTACTGAATAAGCTGGTTGAGAAGTACACTCCGCAATTTGCTGGAAAAGAGCTTCGTGACAACATGATTAAGGGTACTGCTGTAATTGAGATTGATATCGTAGAGTGTACAGGAAAATATTATAAATAGGGTAAAAGATAAACTTATTTTATCTAATTGCCACAAAAACCAAATATGATTTCTCCAATAGAATTTATCCCGCTTTTTATTGCGGGATATTTTTTATTAGCTTGTTTTAGATTTGAAAAGCAATTCCTATTCATTTTTTAAGCCTCACTAACTTTTCATTCTCTTATAATATAAAAAATTGCTTAATCAAGAAAATTGAGATTTTATTAGTGCACGCCGCACATCCCTCAAAACTTCTAATGTCTTGCTCTTCCAAGACTTTTACCATTATTTTTTTCTGAATCTTCAAAGGTTAAAACTAGAATCTTTACATATTACTATTCCTTACAAATTATCCAGTTCATTTACTTTTTTATAAAATGTATATTTTATAGCAATCAACGTAAGTATTACCACAATAATTAATTGCGGCAGAGTTTCTCTGTATTCCATATTTTTTGTGATGATCACTTGTCTTAAAAATATGACCAACAAAGAACTCACAATCGTAATTGGCACCGATTTTTTCTGCATCCCTATAATAAATGGAATTAGGGATAATACACCGCTCATTACTATGCTGGTAACTGCTTCAAGAATGTATGGATTCAGATAACTTCTATTAAAAGTACCTTGTACCATATCAAAATAATAATCCATAACTATCAGATAAAGAGTACAACACAAATAACTGATTGTCATAGCTATAATAGTAAAAATACTGACCATTAGCAATTTTGTTATCATGAGTTTTTTTCGGCTCACTGGGTAGCAAAATAGAATCATAATTGTTTTATTGTTATATTCACTAATCACTATCTTAGATATCAATACAGAAGAATATACCAAAAATATAACCGTTATTAATAGATTAATTGCCATAAATGTACTTTCATAAGTATCCTTTGTCTGTGTAGGATCTGTCATACTATCAACAAGTGAAATAGTAATAAAAGCCATTATTAACAGAATAGCAATGATGACACCTATAATATGATATTGTAATTTATATTTTTTTAATTCTAATCTCATCAATTGCATCATAATCTTTCATCACCTTCTGTCAGCCGGAAGAAATAATCTTCTAATGTGTTTTTCTGTTTTCGGATACTTTCAAGCCCAATTCCGCTTTGGATAATTAATTTAGAGATTTCTGTACCAGATATATGCATATCAAAAACACGGATTTTTTTATCAGAAATAATTTTATAATTGGTAATACCCAGTTTTTCTTCTAGCAGATATCCTACATGACTGGTATCACTTACCTCTGCTTCCATATACTCTGTACGATAATCATGAATATCTTCTATGGATATTTCCTTCAGAAGATGCCCTTTCTGTATGATACCAATCGTGTCGGCAATTAGTTCCACTTCTGATAAAATATGACTAGAGATAAGAATACTGATTCCCCATTCCTCATTTAATTTACGAAACAAAGAGCGCATTTCCCGTATTCCCTCTGGATCTAGTGCATTGATAGGTTCATCTAATATCAAAATTTGAGGTTTTGTCAAGATTGCTCTTGCAATTGCTAAACGCTGCTTCATTCCTAAGGAATAATGTGCTACTGCTTTATTTTCAACATCTGTCAGCGAAACAACCTCTAATACATGATCAATCTGTCCTTTATTATGATATCCCATATATTCACAATGTAATTTCAGGTTTTCACGTCCAGTCAGTTTGTCATAAAAATATGGATTTTCTATAATTGAGCCAATCCGTTTCAATATTTCAAAATTATTATCACTAACTGTCTCTCCAAATATTTTTATCTCTCCAGAATCCGGTTTTGTAAGATTCAAAATCATTTTTAATATGGTACTCTTGCCAGCTCCATTTGGCCCAACGAAGCCGTAGATTTCGCCTTTTCTCATGTGTAAATTCACATGATCGACTGCCACTTTCTTCTTGTATGACTTGGTAATTCCATTGGTTTCTAATATATATCCCATTGTATGTTCCCTCCTTTACATATTTCTAATTATACAGAGCGAACTTCTCTTTTTTCTATTTTAATTCTAACTTTTTTCTAACCTTTTAAATGTATAGAAAATACAGTTTGTTTTTCTGGAATACTGGAAACATGAATTGTGCCATTCATTTGCTTAATCAAGTTTCTGCATATTGCAAGTCCAAGACCACTTCCTAGATATTTTCTCTCTTTGCTGCTATTTAAAGTAAATGTTCTATTAAAAATTTCTTCTTTTTCTTTCATCTCTATTCCAGCGCCATGATCTTCAATTTTTATTACTATCTCACCGTTTATTTCCTGTACTATGATTCCCAGGAAGCTTCCATCTACACCATATTTCATCGCATTATCAACCACATTTTTTAGAATACGCTCTAGTGCTTCCTGGTCTACATCTGCCCAGATCGGATAATCAGGTATTTGGATTTCTACATGAAAGTTTTGTTTTTCAAGCAAATCATAATATTCCAATATAATATTTCTGCATATTCTTCCAATATCCATCCTTTGTATATTTAAAATCATATCTCCTGATTCCAGTTTTGCCATACTAAAAAACTGGTTAATCATTCTTACAATCTCCTGAGTTTTCACATCCAGTTTATGAATCAGATTTGTAGCCTCCTCATTTGAAATAGTATCTTTCGATTTCATTTGAAGAATTTCCGTATATCCCTTTAAAACAGTCAATGGTGTTCTTAAATCATGAGAAACATTTGTTAATACCTCACTCATTATTTTATGCGATTTTTCATACTCTATCTGATTCTGATAATACCGTTCAAGTAAATGATTGACGCCCACAACAATCTTCTTTACCGATTCACTTTCAGAAGATATCATGATAAATTCCTTACCATTTTCCTGCAAAATAGATTCTATTTTTTCACTGATATAGTCCATTTCTTTGGACTGATTTATTACTTTCCTATGCTCAAAGATATTTATACACAGCAAAATAAAAATAGCAATCCCCAATATCACATACATTTAATCTTCCTCCATCTTATATCCGATTCCCCACAATGTTTTAATATATTCCGTGTCCTCTTTTTCTCTGCGAAGCTTACTTCGCAATCGATTCATATGAGTATTCAATACGCTTTCATTACCGTAGTAAGGTTCTTTCCAAATTAAATTATAGAGCTGTTCCTTGGAAAATGCTCTGCCTGGATTCGATGCCAGCAGTTTCAAAATCTCAAATTCTGTATGAGTTAGGTTTAAGAGTTCCTCATTTCGTTTTACCTGATATTGAGTGATGTTAATTTCCAAATCCTTAATTAAAATTATAGAATTTTTCTCAGTTTCTATATGGTTATATTTTGTAGCACGTCTGATATTTGCCTTGATTCTTGCAGATAATTCAATGATAGAAAAAGGCTTTGTGACATAATCATCCGCACCTAAATTCAAACCCATCGCTTTATCAATATCACTATCTTTTGCAGTAATGATAATAATCGGTATCATACTTGTAGCGCGGATAGCCTTAATTACTTCCAATCCACTAGAGCTAGGAAGCATCAAATCTACTAATGCTGCGTCATATTTATCTTTCCCAAATTTATCTATCGCTTCATTTCCATCATATACCTGTATAACCTCATAGGATTCACCTTCTAAATAATCACAAACCATTTCACTTATATTTTTGTCATCTTCAACCAGTAAAATTTTCATGATTTCTACCTCACATTCAATCTATAATAATTTTATTATAACTCTTTTCTATATGTATAACAATTGCTCTTAACTCCTCCATTTGAAAGTTCTAACTTGCTACAAATTGCAGAAAATACATAATCTTTAGTACCATAGACTTTTCGTATATGGATATACATACCATTGATGCGATTGCCGATACCCACCATGTCTTAAATGCGTATGTCCAGACGAATATTGAATCTAAGAGTATGATGTGCAATGTTTTATGGAAGCACTGTACGCTCGTCTGTCCTCATGCTGCCGTATACGCATGATGTATCCTTTAAATTCAAGGGAATCGACCACCCGTGAAACGGCAGCCTTTCCTATGTTAAGTTGTTATGAAAATTGTTCCTGCCGAAGATTATTGCTGCCTGTTAGAAGATGAAAAAGTATATCGCCTTCAGTGGCATAATCACCTATTTTTCTATATGATTATGACCCCTGCTATCACCCTATCTGCATTAGAACAATTAAACTATTCCTATGAACATAAAAAATAAGAGTTTCCAAGCATCGTACCCGCAGGTGATATCTACCTGTGACAACCTCAATGCTCGGAAACCCTTAATTTATTAATATTTTCATCCCTATTTATTTTCACCCTTTGACATCAATACCACCGTCTTGAGAGTACAATATTGTTGTCACTTAGACCTATATCTTCTGTGATTTTTAAAAGCGTCAATGAGTCTTCTTTAGTTGATACTTGTTCACAATGTGTTCCTAAGCCAGATATTGCGCTATACATTGTTCATACATATCTCTTCCTATTTACCTTCTTTGTCAACATTGAAGATATTATCTCATAAAAATTAATTGCTTAAAATGCGGGTTCAATTTCACTCTCACTCAACTAATTATTAAAGATAGACTGCATATTTTTTCCTACTGCTTTTAGCAATTCTTTTGGTAGCTTTTCCACTTGTTCACCAATTATTACTCCGTGTGGTTGTTTGTATCCTTCATTCCATACAAAATTAAAGATTTTTTCATTTGCTGTGTTATTTTTTCCTATTTGAAACGCATAGACCTGGACATGCCTAGATAATAATTCTTGTACAACTTCTTTTGCTAATCCTGGAAAACTCGATGTACCGTCTGTAATTTCGAAGATTATCTTTATTTGTTTTCCCTTTTTGAGTTCACTTTCCTGCATAGGCGTAATCCTATTGAATATTTCTCTAAGGCAACTTGCATCGTCAGTTGCTCCATCTGCTGCATCTAGCTTTACGATTGACCGAATTATATCGCTTTTTTCTTTTTCCTTCACATTCTTATCATTAAATTCTTTAACATTATAATACTTACTGCCAAAAAACCAAGTTTCACTTAAAACTTCTACTTTTTGATTCAATTGTTCTGCATTGCTTTTCAAATATTGATTAAAATCATCTATTGATAGCAAAGTCACAGCCAAAGCTTTTCTTGCAGCCTCAATTTTTGACTGATTCATTGATCCTGAATTGTCTATAACAAAAGAAATTTCTATTCTTTCAGGTAATATACCTGTCCGAGGCTCTAATAAATATCTATTAAAAATTGGAAGATTCTTATAGTTTCCCTTTTTTTCAGCCTCTACAAAATCTGGATAAAATTTAATAAGGCTATCTATATCTAGTTTTCCCTTTATCTGACCATCCTTTTTTACACTTATTTCTTTTTTTGCATCTCCTATTAACTTTTTCCAAAATTGACGCATTTGTTCTCTTTCGGATTTCATTTTATTTGAATAGAATTGAAATAATTGTTGATCTGCCTGGCTAATTCCATAAGACTTTAAATCTATATTACCTTGTATAATATTTTGTACGCTGGTACTTATTTGGTCTTGCTGCTCTAGCATTTCTTCTAGAATCTTTCTCTCTTCTTCCTGAGTAGATTCTAGTGAATCTAATATTTCATCTGCTTTAGATTGTTCAAAAGAATTTTCACTTACTTTAATCTTTTCTTTTTGTTGTCCCTTTGATTTATAGAATATCATCTCGTCGATTTCTTCCTTCCACAATTTCTCAAAAGTTGGAAAGATGAAAGAACGAATGAATGGGTCCCTTTCTATAATTCCTTGATCATTATTTATTTGCCTAACTAATTGATAATGAATAAAATCAAAAAAGGGTTCATTGAAAATTTTCCTATCAAAGGGATTTTCAATACGTCCTTCTATTTTAGGCTCAATTTTATATAATTCAATAATTAAGAAACTATTTGCAAAAGCTCTATGTCTAGGCATTTGAGAAATTGACTCAATTGTCTTACCCGTTTCTTTCATATATGAAAGAATTTTTTCAAAATTTTCTTCATCTCTATATATGGGGCACATCTGCAAAACCCTTAAAAAAGATGTATATTTATCCAATATATGCAGCAAATCAAGGACTTCCTTTTTTACATAATTCGAAATAATTTTAGATTGATATGCAGGGTCTTTTTCTAGTCCTTCTTTTTTTATCCTAGCTAGAATATAGCTTGTCATTCGATCAATTTCTTTCTGCCAATCTTTTTTTCTATTCAAATATTTTTTAGTTTGCTTTTTCCAATCACAGTATAAGGCTAACTCATAGTAGATATGCCACATGATTTGATTGTCATCTAATTTTCTATCTAAAAAACTTTCCAAGGGCAAGTACAAAGCTCCCTTGGAAGGATCTAATAGAAATCTTTCTAATTTTGAATCAGGAATATACATCAAGCTAGAATCTCCCGTAAATGTGGCTAATGAGCGTTGTTCTTTTTGCAGAAATTCTTCGCAATGTTTTTTAGATTCTTCAATTAGGGTTTGTTCATCAAAGTCAAACATACTCATCCCTCCTATTGATACAGTGGCAGATTCCACAAGTCTTTTGGTGTATCAATTCGATCAATGTTTAATAGATTTAATTTACCTTCTATATCCATAAGTAAATATATTGAAATATCTAATTTAAAGACATTTGTGAAAAAAGCATCTTTAATCGTCGCATCTTCATTTATATACCAGTTTCCAAAATTCTCTTCAAGTAAGTATATGATTCCATCTTCACTTAAAACTATAGCTGTACCTTTTTTAGATTGAAGGTCAAACAAATTACCTTTTAAGTCATTCAATTCTATTTTTATGGCTTTTGAGTCTTCATATAAAGAAAATATCTTAAGCTGCCCTTTATTGCCTGCCACTATAAGGGAATTCTTATTACCATTTTCATCCTCTAAGCATCTAATTTGTCTTATTTCATCATTTAAAAAATCTTTTTTTTCTGTAATAGTGCATTGTCTATTCTCATATTTGATAAAATATAATTCTCCCCTCTTTGTTCCAACTACAAAATAATCGTCATTTATTTTTTCCAATACAGTCCAATCTGGAATAGTGCAATATATATCTTTATGAAAAACCAAATAATATTCATCATTTTCTTTCATTATTTTAAATAGAGTTAAGGTATCTTCTCCATTTTCCACTACAAATAAACCATCTATAATTGCTAAGCATCTTCCAAACCCATTAAAGTCATAATCATTTCGAATCCTTTTAACTCTAATCTGTTCATTAACATCTGGTATCTTACCAAAATTATCACTTGAAAGTAGATAGCATCCCCCTGTAACTCCTAAAAGCAAGATTTCTCTATCATTCAATTCATATATAAATGAAATTGTCTCTTTTATTTCTTTAATAGGGGGACTCCACTCTACTTCAAGTTGATTATAATCAAAAAAATCATTTGGAATATCTATATAGAAAAATTGAACCTTACTATTTATACTGCTTGTAATAAATAGATTTTTATTAATCCTCAATGTACTTTGTAAAAAACTATCAAAGCTAAAAGTTCCTAATTGTTTTATTGGATTTATTTCCATTGAAGCTTTTTTAATATTATTTGCATAAACTCGATAATAAGGAATTAAGTCAGTTAATAGCTTTTCTTCTATTTGTGAAAGTTTATCTAATTGTTCTTCAAAATCATCATCTAAAATTCTATTTTCCTGGCATTCATCTAGCTTTTTTCTTAAAGATTTAACTTGACTCTTAAAATATTCTCCATCCAAATTCATTTTCATCTTTCTCCTCCATTATCTTCTAAGTATTCAAGTAGATATTTTGAATGCTCTAAATGAGATAATCGTTGGTCTAATTGTTGATATTTCTTTGCATCAATTCGCGTTAAATCATCAATATCATCTTCAAAAACCTCTATTAGTTCTTTTGGCAAAATTTTTCTCGGAGTTCCTTTCCCAAATATCAAATGAACTACATCTAAATAGCTTAAAGTTTCTATTGATGGACGAATATAGCGATATGGACGAGTACGAATCTCATCATATGTTGTCGTTGCTTCTCCTATGCCTTTTGTTTCAACCTTCCATCCTTCACTTATAGGAAAAAAACCAAAACGCACCGCTTGTGAGAGAATATAATTTTGGTCGTCAGGATAAGTGATTGAACTAATAAAACCATCCCATAAAGCTTTGCTCAAATCTTTTTCTTCCCCTTGATTCCAATTATCTAAAACATGTAAAATATTACGGATTGATAGTACAGACTCTCTCAGCTCTGGTTCATCCATTCCAGAATCTTTTTGGATTTCATTATCTTTCCATTTACCCATAAAAACATTCTGAGTCATCCTACATAGTTGGGAAAAGCGAAATAATTCTTCTAAGGTCCTTTTGGAATCAGGAATATGGATATTTCCGTTTTTATCAGCCAATCGTGCTATTATTATTCTAAAAAGTTCATTTTTCTCTGGAAACTCTTGGTCTTCTAAGGAACCAGTTATCCTTTGGGGTACATAATTATATTCGATCGTTAGGAACCGTGATTTAAATGCTGGATTTAATTCATTTGTTCCTTCATAGTTGACCATTTGAGTGGATAAGTTTCCTGTGCCAATAAATCCAAATCCAGGTTTAATCAAAACAGGACCACCCCCTGTAATATAAGCTGTACTTCCCGCGTGACGCTGTAAAATATCGTTCAAAGCAATTAAATTTTGCATGGCAATTGTATTTAATTCGTCTACGATTACAGGTCGACCTTCTCTCACTGCAATTAAAACTTCTCTTTCTATTTTTTTTATTTCAGTACCAAAAGCACTATTACTTGCTACTAATAAATCAGAAAAACTTTTCCATATTTGAATCTTAAGCTGCAACTGTTCTTCATCAGTCATCTGTTCTAGTCTTGCTTTGTGCTCATCCATCCACTCATAAAAATCTTCTATAATCATATTAAGATAATCCACAAAAGAACCTTGAGAAAAACTGCGCTGAAGAGACAAAGTTTTCTCTACAAACATATCTTCATAAGTTAAATTATGCGACCCAGATATAAATAGAGGCTGTAAAGATTCTATCTCCTCTTTACTTCCATTAGTTAAAATATTTTTATAGTACAGCTTTCTTTCTTCATTAAGTTCTCTAAACTTTTTAATAGCATCTCTTTCTGTAGCGTTTGGATTTGCAGAAAACCAATCCTCCATTTTATCTTCTAATTCACTTTGTATTTTATTTTGAATAGTAAAATCCAATGCAGCTTCGGTTGCTAATTGTGTCTTCCCACTTCCTAAATGTCCTACAATATATACAGGGACTCCTAAATTCAAGGAATCTATTACTTTTTGCTTTGCTTTAACTACATAAGGTACAGTTATCAAACGCTGTTGGTGTTGGGTTTCTATATCGTTTATCAATTGACGTTTATAATAAAATTCCCATGCTTCTGGAGAATCTTCTAGAATTAGCTCTAACTCTTTTTCTAATTTTTTTATGCAATCAACTCGATATCTCGTAGCTGAATTACTGCCATAATGACCATAGTTATTACTCTCGCTACTGACTCTCCTTTCCCAACGAAGAAAAAATTTTTCATATTCAATTAAATTTTCAATTTCCTGTATCTCTTTACCCTTATTTACTGTTTCTTCTTCTACATAATTTTTATACTTTTCGTAATAAACATTATTCTTTTTAGAATCAAAAGGAATTTTGTCATCCATTTCTTCAAATTTTCGAAAAGTTTTAAAAAATGATCCTTGTTCTTCTATTTTTTTACTATTCTCATATCCTGATGATTTTAAGACTTTTTTGCGTATATCCTCTTCATACCAGCTTTGCATTTCTTCTATAGTAGGAATATAAACTTGCTTAAGATTTTTTTGTCCTTTCACATAAATTTCCTCCTTTATATGATATTCTATTGTATTGCCAAGATATCAAGTGACAATATGCGTAGTAGATATATATAAATTAAAATCCCGATTTTTTGAAATTCGGGATTTTAATCAAATTATCTAATTTTAAATGTTATTAAACAATTCCATACTCTCTCAATAATTTTTCAATATCCGTTCCTGCTATTTGTTTCAAAATTTTACGTTTAGCCATTGGTGATAGATTAATTTCTGGTTTTTCTCCATCTAGCAAACATTTACCTGCATTTAATAAATAGCGTATATCATATCTTGAACCATATACCTCAGGAACTCCTTTTTCAACTCCAGTTAAAACATATACTGCTTCCATGGCTGTACGTCCTGAGTATTCTATAGTAAATACTGTATCACGTCCTGGATCATCTAATGTTTCAGCAAATTGTCCAAGGAAAGCAAAGTTTACTGCATTCTTTGGTACAACATATGGACGATCTCCAAATTCACGAACCATAAATTGAGATGTAATAAATGGCATCATAACAGGAACTGCAGTACATGATCCTGCTAATTCTTCTATTTCCTCTGTAGGAACTCCTATATGATATAACCATTCTTTTGTGATTTCCTTACCAGTACAATCTCTCATAGGTTTTTTAATGTAGTCTCCGGGAACATCGGAAAACAAACCATATACCCAAACAACAACGTCTTTTTCAGGCTGCCCATAATATTGTTCCTGACGATTTATCGTCCAACTCATCAACCATGAAGAATCAATGGCTGTAACTATACCACCTGTTACAGTACGGCCACCATATGGTGAACGTTTTGTAATTTTTTCAATGTACTTAGGAACACGTTCATCATGGCAGGTTACTGTACAAGACTCCCAATTAGATTTTTCTGGGTCTGTACAGAATTTATCTGGATTTCCAAATTCATCTGATTGAGCTGCTATATTTCTCCATAACTTCCAACATCCTTCTGGCTCTTTATTAAATGGAGCTGGAGTATTATCATCACCATATCCAGAACCTTCAGTCATAGAACCATTAGTGATAAATACTAAATCGTTTTCTGTTAACTCAATAGAAATATCTTTCCCATTTCTATTTTTTGCAACTATTCTCTTTGCAACTTTTTTATCATCTGAAATTGAGAACTCAACATTATCAACAGTGACTCCATATTCAAATTTAGCACCATGGTCTTCCAAATATTTAACCATTGGCTTTACAAATGAAGTGTATTGATCATGTCGTGAAAATTGTAAAGCTGAAAGATCTGGTAAACCTCCTACATGGTGAATGAAGCGATTCATATATAATTTCATCTCTAAGGCACTATGCCAATTTTCAAAAGCGAACATTGTTCTCCAATATGTCCAGAAATCACTATTTAAAAGTTCCTCAGAAAAAATATCTTCGATAGATTTGTTTTGAAGTTCTTCATCTGAAATATTTACAAAGGCAGCTAATTCTTTTGCTAAGTCTTGACCCAAATTAAATTTTCCATTGTCATATCGCTCACCTTGGCTTTTAGTAATACGGCAATTACTAAAGTTTGGATCATCGTAGTTTGTATAATAAAAATGATCTAACACAGTCATATTAGGATCTTCTGTAGATGGCAATGAACTAAACAAGTTCCATAAAACTTCAAAATAATGTCCCATTTCACGTCCACCACGCGCCACATAACCAGCATTCTGACGAACTGCACCATCCAAAGATCCCCCAGGAATGTCTAATTGTTCTAAAAACGTAATCTTGCTGCCATCCATGTGAGCATCACGAATCAAAAAACAACCAGCAGCCAAAGCACCAATTCCAGTACCAATTAAATAAGCTTTTTTGTCTTCAATTCCTTTAGGCTTTCTTGCATTTACTAAAGCATGATAAGTTCCATTTGTAAGTTTAAGTCTATCATCATATGTCTTTAATTTCATTGTATCTCCTTCTTTCTTAATTTTTTAATACCTACTATTATATTTAGAGTTCTTCTTTGTTCACTCTATTAGCATGCCAATATGGTGTAATAGATAATAAGTCTTCCTTTTATTTTTTGAATACTTATTGTCTATAAAATCTGTATAAATCTATAATATAGTTTTTTTATGTCTTTTTCATTAGATAAATAAACTGCAGTGTTCGAAGTTCGAACACTGCAGTTTATTTATCTAATTTTTAGGCACCAGAGTTAAAATGTCTGATAAAAACAAATCTCCTGTTGTCCTTTACTATACATTATTTAAATCAGCACTTCGTTTAAGGGATAACTCAATGTTTCCATCAAAGAGCTGTCCGATTCGCCTAATGATAGTATCAGGGTCTTCCTTCATTCCAGAAGCAATCCAGCGCAGTACCATTTCAGTAAGGGCACACTGATAAAAGGAAGAAATTAGTTTTTTATCTCCTGAAGAAGCTGGGATACAGTTGCTTACTTTTTCAACATACCGCATCATGACATTTCCTGATACATTGTGTATATAGTTCACTAATTCTTCTCTCTGCATTGAATTATATACATGATAAACGGCTGTTCTGTTTTCTAAAGCAAATTTAGCGGCTACAATAAAGCTCTCTTCCCATGAGAGTGTATCATTATATTCATCAATTACTGTCTGAAGTTCTGTTTGGAATATTTCTGATAGAAGTGCATATACATCCGTGTAGTAGTAATAAAAAGTATTTCTATTGATCTCACATGCTGTAGCAATATCTTTAACTGTAATTTTGTTAAGCGGACGCTCATTGAGCATCCTTATGAATGCCTCACGAATCATTTTTCTGGTATATTGCGGTGCCAAGTTGCCACCTCCTTAACCCCTTATATGTATTTAAAATTATAACACATAGTAAGTTGTTTGCAAATAATTCATTGTATGATGTATTATATGCCTATTTACATTTTCTTATATTTAAAAACAGAGGTTTTAGAGCGAATCATCTACCGGCTGACATAGGAACGCTTGAGTAATAAAACAATTATAGTTATACTAAAACTATATAGACAACATCTATTCAATATTCTTCTAAAAAATTTACCTATTATTAATAATTCTATATATCCTGACGATTGATAATTACTAAGCCTAAGCTATAGAATAATAATGAAGATACAATTATAACTATATATCCTAAAAACATTAAATTTCTAGGTAGAACAACTGGCTGACTTAAAATAACGGCAGATGTCCAAGGTAATATAAATGGCAACCTCCCTGTCAACTGTGTTGCTGAAATTCCAGCTGCCGTTATTCCTAAGGTTGTTACAATTGAAGGAATATAGGATGCTCTTTGAAATATAGATATAGGCACTAATAATGCAAGTGAAAGAAAACTTAGTAAAGCAGATTTAAAGAAATGAATTCCAAAATCACAAAACCTTATAAATAAATTAGCGGTAGGAAATATTACTAATGACCCTATATAACCTACTAAATACACTATTAGAATCATCAATAGATGACAGAACAGCCATACTGTTACTTTACTTATAATAAAAATATTTCTGTTAACCATAGCCGGCATATAATTTATAATTGTCCTTTCCGTATATTCATTATTAATCATAAATGTATAAAATATTCCACTAATTACTGATGTAATCAAAAAGATTAATACAGTATCTATTGAAAGAATCCAATGTTCTATCCCTAATTCTCTAACTCTTATATTTATAAATATATCTTTAAGCACTAATAAGCTTATAAATAGAAATATGGTTATTAAAGAAATTTTTAATAGCTTTCTATGTCTTATCTTTTTCCATTCAACAAGTATCCCATTTTTCAATTCTTATCACCACCTGTAAGTTTTTTGAAATAATCTTCTAAGCTTTCATTTTGTGTAGTTATCTGAAACACATCGATACCATTATTTATCAATAATTTGTTAATCCTATTTGTTCTATCATCTAGTCCAAAAACTCTGATTTCTTGATTATCTATAACAATATAATTTAAACTCTTATAGCTTTCTTCCAATACTCTAGCTGAATTATTCACATCTGACACTATATAAGATGTATATTTCTCATATCTATTTTTGATATCTTCCATAGAAGACTCCTCCGCCACCTTACCTCTTTCAATAAAAGCGATATCATCAACAATTTTTTCAATCTCAGATAATATATGGCTAGAAATTAAAATAGTCTTATTATAATTCTTACATAAATCTATTAAGATATTTCTTACTTCAACAATCCCAATTGGATCTAATCCATTAGTAGGTTCATCTAATATTAACACTTCTGGCTCGTGTAATATAGCATTAGCTATTCCAAGTCTTTGTTTCATTCCCATTGAAAATGAGGCAAAAATTTTATTAGAATTACTATCAAGACCAACTAAATCTAAAGATTTTTCTATAGCATTCTTTTCGGTGACTCCTCTTATTAAGGCAAATAATTCTAAATTTTCTCTCGCCGATAGATTAGAATAAAAGGCAGGAATATCTATCATAGACCCAATTATTGAAAATTGATCCTTATCTTTATAATCTATAAGAGAACCTTTGATATAGATTTCACCCTTAGTAGGAAATGTAAGTCCTAAAATAGATTTCATAATTGTAGTTTTTCCTGCTCCATTTCTTCCTAAAAGACCATAAATTTTACCTCCTTTAATCTTTAATGAAATATTATCTAAAGCTAAAAAACTACTATACTCTTTGGTTAATCCCTTTATTTCAATAATACTTTCCATTCTTATCCCTCCTCACTTTCAATTATATCTATGAAATGTTGCCAACTCATTGCCAATTAAAAAAGCTCTTAAAGAGCCTTCTTTACACCTAAGATAAATGATGAACCTTTCCCTTCTTCGCTATCATATTTCAAGGATATATTACATTTATCCGCCAATTCCTTTACTATAGCAAGTCCTAGTCCACTTCCTTTAGTTTTCCTTGATGTATCAACCTTATATAATCTATCCATAATCATATCCTTAGAATTCCTAGGTATACCTATTCCGTCATCACTTATTTTTACTTGTATCATATTTTCTTTTTCTATTAAATCAATATTTATTTCCTCACATCTACTATGAATTATTGCATTTTTAATCAAATTATCCAGAATTCTTTCATATGCTTGTACATCCAACGTAGTAATAATATTTCCTTCCGGAATATTTACCTTATATTTAATATTGTGCTTCTCTAATATAGGAACCCATGCTATAAAATTTCTTCCAGTTTCCTCACATATATTGCAGGACTGGTTTCTTAATATATATTCTCCTGATTCCAGTTGAAGCAATTGAAATAATTCATTTGTGTATTCATTTAACTTATAGGCCTTATCCAGTGCTATTTTAAAATATTCTTCTCTTTCATCCTCATCTACTAATTTCTTATCTATGGCTTCTAAATAACCTAAAAGTGAGGCTATAGGAGTTTTTATATCATGGGATAAACTTGTCATTATCCTTTTATTTCCCTGATTTAACCTATTTATCTCGATAATATCGTTTTGATTTCTTCTTATTATCTTATTAATAAGATAGTAGATTTCCGAATATTCATCATTTAATGGAATCACTCCTCGTTTACTATAATTTCCTGATTCTACTTCCTTTAAAAGATTTACTAACTGATTTAATCTTTTCCTTTCCATATATCTTTTGTAAACTAAATAAAAAATAGTAAAAAACATAAAAGGCAATAATAATCTCATATAAAACATGTTATTTTACCCTCCAGCGATATCCTAATCCATAGACTGTTTCAATAAATCCCCTATACTCTTCTTCATCGATAAATATCTTTTTTCGTAATTTACTAATAAATGATACCATATTCTTTTCATCATAAGAATCATACTCTTCTAACCCCCAAATCTGATCATATAATTGTTCTTTTGTAAATATATGATTTTCATTGGTCATTAAAAGTAGCAATAAGTCAAATTCTTTATTTGACAAAGGAATTTCTCTAAGATTCACTTTTAAAGTTCTATAATAATTATTTAATTCAATATTTCCATATTTAATAATCCCCTTCTCTGGATCTTGATTATAATAATTTGCTCGTCTTATAATTGAATTAACTCTCGCTAAGAATTCATCAATACCAAAGGGTTTTGTTAAGTAATCATCTGCTCCTAATTTAAGACCCTTTACCTTATCTTTTTCTTCACTTTTAGCAGTTAGCATTAAAACAGGTATACTACTAATTTCTCTTATGTTTTCTATTACAGAAAATCCGTCTACTTCTGGCAACATTATATCTAAAATAATCAAATCGAATTTGATTTCTTTCATCTTCTCCAATCCTAAAATTCCATTTTCAACATGTATTGGATGATAGTCCTCTTTCTTTAGGCAATTCACAAGTAATCTTCCTAAATCAATATCATCCTCAACAATTAGTATTCTCATCACCTCTTCCATATCATTTCCTCCAATCTAAATATAAATTTTCTTATTGCAGATCAATATTAAATAAAATTAAATCCATAGAAATAAAGCACCTATCTCCTTATTTTATATCCTATATTTTTCTATAACAACAAATATTACTCCAACCTATTATAAACAATAAACTTCACAATGCCTTAAGTATACCACAATGATATAGTAAATAGTTGGTATCCATTTGGTGAAAACTTAAATTTCCTATAACTATTTAAAGGTGCTTTCTTTTACTCAATAGAGACATTCCCTCTCATAATCATATTAAACCTTTAGTAATATTGTAATTTTATATCCTTATATACTTCCATAGTATTTTATTTCTCTAACAAGTCATCTAACTTTTTTATGATTTTTTAATTAATTCTACATAATTAAAAATTCTTGAAACGACTGATGAATTTTTTCCTCTAGATAAAATCCTGTTATTTATTATGGTAAATAACATTGATGGAGAATAAAGCGGAACTTGTAGCCACTTGAGCCATGAGATATTATTTAGATGAATAGTTAAAAATATGAACAATAATATATTTGTAACTATATTGTAATCCTTATATAACCTGTTTGAAACTTTTTCTAGCTCTCAAACTAGTATAATTAAATTAGAAATTATAATTAACATTAGTTTAAATTGAGGAAGTAGGAGGAGAACTTACATATTGAATACTATACATAATCGTCGTTATATATCAGGATTAGATGGACTTCGTGCCTTTGCAATTTTATCAGTGGTTTTTTATCACTTCAGTTTTAGTTGGGCTAAGGGAGGTTTCTTAGGAGTTGACATCTTTTTTGTCTTATCCGGTTATTTAGTAACCTCTAAGATTTTATTATCACAAGAAAATTTCAAATTAAGAACTTTTTGGAAAGATCGTATTAGCAGGCTATTACCCTCTGCTTATTTAATGATTATGATTACCGCCTTATGGGTAATCTTTTTTAACCACAGACTTTTGACAAACCTCTTAGGTGATACAATATCTTCTATTTCATATACAACTAATTGGTGGTTTATTTTTCATAAGCTTTCCTATTTTGATAGTTTTGGTTCGCCGTCTCCCTTGAAGCATATTTGGTTTTTGGCAGTACAAGAGCAATTCTACATCTTATGGCCTTTTATACTTATGATAGTATTAAAAAATACTAAAAGAACTAAGAAACTTTCATATATGATTTTTATCGGAGCCTTGCTTTCAGCAACTTTGATGGGTATACTTTATGATCCAGCTGCTGATCCAAGCCGTGTGTATTATGGCACAGATACCCGTGCTTTTGAATTATTAATAGGAAGTTTTCTAGCAGCTGTTTCAGCAAATAAAAAACCTTTTACTAAGGAGGTTTCTATAAAACACAAAAACGAGCTGAAACTCTTAAGCATTATTACTTTCTCTATCTTTATTTTTAGTGCTGTATTTATAGATGAATATAATTCTTTTTTGTATAGAGGTGGATTATTTCTGTTTAGTTTAAACACAGCTTTGCTTATAGCATGTGTTTGTCATCCAAAAGGAATTTTAGGTCCCATGCTTTCATGGAAACCTCTGCGCTGGATTGGCACAAGATCATATGGAATATACCTTTGGCATTACCCTATTATGGTACTAAGCACCCCTATATACGAAATAGGGAATCCATCTTACTTACGTGTCTTTATTCAACTGACTATTACATGTATTATTGCAGAATTTTCATATCGATTTATAGAGTTGCCAATACGAAAACTTGGGTTTCGAAAGTATTATAATTACTTAACCATTAGTTTTTTTAAGAGGAATTTCTTAGCATTTACAAAAAAAACTGCAACTATAATATCAGTTCTAGTGATTATATCCCTTGCTATTGGTATCAATAATATAGTAAGAATAAAATCGAACCTAGAAAATGCAGAAGCATATTCATCAGAATCAAATACAGATGAAACTTCTGAAGGCGAGGGTTCTAATGAAGATTCCAATGAAACCAATGAAAAAAATATAAATGTATCTACGGAAAATGATGAAGATATTTCATCAACAGCAGCGGAAGATTATAATGAGATATTGGCTATTGGAGATTCTATTATGTTAGATATTACTCCAACCCTTAATAAGACATATAACAGTATTACAATTGACGGAAAAATTGGAAGGCAAATGTCAGAAGCAATAACTTTAGCTACTACGTATGCTGAATTTAATGATTCTGATAAAGCAGTTATTATTGAACTAGGAACAAATGGCTACTTTACAAGTAAACAAATTGATGAACTCCTTGACTCTTTTTCAAAGTCACATGTTTTTTTAGTAAATACTCGTGTACCACGTTCCTGGGAAAGCAAGGTCAATAAAATCTTAAAAGAAAAAGCTGAAGAACGAGAAAATATAACCCTAATTGACTGGTATTCTATAGCTTCTGAACATCCTGAATACTTTGAACAAGATGGTGTACATTTAAATTCCAAAGGAAGTGAAGCTCTAGTAGGTCTTATTAGCAAAAATCTAAAGATATAATTTTATTACATTTTGATATATGATATCCTCAAAGGGTTCACCCTTCGGCTCATTGTCAGCAACTCTAATGAAGTGGAATATTAGCTATTTTTATAATTCTAATTTGCACAAAGAAATATGTCAAATGGGTATTACAATACCCATTTGACATATTTCATTAACCTCTGATTTCTAAAAGTTTAGTTTTCAATTCTTCCTCAATTCTATTCAACTCAATTTCTGCTTCCTTCCTCTTCTGATGACCTTCTGCTTGAATACGCATAACTTCATCTAGAGTCGATATTAATGACTCATTAGTAATACGAAGTGTCTCAATATCCACAATTCCTCGCTCTGATTCCTTTGCTGTTTCAATAGTTGCCATTTTAAGCGTTTCAGCATTTTTCCTCAATAGCTGATTCGTCATATCCGTTACTTCCCTTTGAGCTTTTGCAGCCTGACTTGAATGGGTAACCCCCAAAGCTAAAACCATCTGACTTTTCCATAGCGGAATTGTGTTTACGATGGTAGACTGAATTTTTTCAGCCATTATAGTATCATTGCCTTGAACCAAACGAATCTGTGGCGCCATTTGAATCGAAATCATTCTAGTTAATTCCAAATCGTGAATTTTTTTCTCAAAACGGTTACAAATAGCAGTTAAATCGTTAACCGCCTGTGCATCCTCTGGTAAGCCACTGGCAGCAGACTTATCTATCAATGCAGGTAGTTCTTCCGCCTGAACCTTAGCCAGTTTCTTTTTACCTGCCATAATATACATAGAAAGCTCTTTAAAATATGTCTTATTAAGCTCATACATCTTATCAAGCATTGCTATATCCTTCAGCAACTGTATCTGATTCTTCTCCAAGGCCTCACAAATTTTATTTATATTAACTTCTGCCTTATCATATTTTGCTTTCATTGCTGTAAGTTTGTTTGATGATTTTTTGAAGAACCCTAAAAATCCTTTCTCCTCTTCCTCTACATCAAAACTTTTCAATTCTGTTACAACACCTGAAAGCATCTCACCAATTTCACCTAGATCTTTAGTTTTCACATTATTTAAGGCTGTTTCAGAAAAGTCTGCTATCTTCTTTTGAGCTCCTACCCCATATTGGAGAATCTGATTCGATTTATTTAAATCAATCTGATTTGCAAAATCGTCAACCATCTTTTTCTCTTCAGGTGAAAGATAGCTTTCATCAAATACTTGCTTTTGAATCTGCACATCATCTTTATTCAATATATCTTTGCTTAGTACTTCTTGAGTTGATGTATCATCACCAAAAGGTTCAAAAGTTAGTGTTGGTATTTCATTATTCATATTTTATCCTCCGCCGTTTTATTTTTTAACTTTCATATTCTTCTCTGTTAATCCTTCCTGTGCAAACATGGTTTCTAATACAGATATATCTGTGGATATATCCATTGCCACATCCTCGAACAAACCATCCAATAAATTTTCAAATGCAAGATTAATGGTATCCATTGTTTCCTCTATTTCTTTCTTGGCATTTGAAATATTCTCTCCTTCTATAGGTTGATAGTCCAATTTCTTATAAGCATCCACCAGTTTCAATGTTGTTGGCAGAAAATATTCCGTGAACTTCTTTATTTCAGGGAATTTTTCTGGATGAAGCTCTACATAATCAAAGATTTTTCCTGTTACTTCTTCTAACCGATCTAACTTACGTGAAATTTCTTCACCTGGAATTGCGATATTGGCATCTTTAATTTCCATGACGAATTTTCGCCCTTCATCAATTGCTTTTCTAATTTCTGGTTTCAACCCATCAGTTTCATTATTCTTTTCTTCCTCAGTAAACTCTTGGTTTATGGTCTGAGCCTTCTGTTTTTCCTGTTCCTCTAAATCCTTTATTCTCATATTTTCCTGCAGTTCAAGATACTGTTCATAGCATTCATTATTTAACATAAAACAGGTCTCTTTATCATCAATATGTCCTTCAGGAAACATACCTTTAACAATCATTTTTCGCAGATCTTTCACCGTAGCTTTATTACTTAATCCTGTTGTAGAAGAAAGATCCTTAATTAAGCAGTAATTACGTCCATACATCTTTGCTATATACCTTTGAAATCTTTTTAGTCTTTTACGAATCCTGCTTCCATTCACCCATAAAATTATACCTGCTATAAAAAGAGGAAACAATCCCATAGCAATGGTATGAAATACACCCCTGCCTCCAATCAAATATCCTAATAAGGTTAATACAATTACTGCTATTCCAAATGCAGTACTTCCTATAACTCCAAATACAGTAAGCAATATACCTGATACCTGTCCAACAGGAACAGTGAACTTAGTTGGTCTTAAAGCTACTTTACCATTACTGTAAGAGTTATTGTAATTACTCATGGTATTATAGTTCTTTATTTGTTGTTTTTGTTCATTCAGTATCTGTGAATCCTTTTGGTATCTATGCTTATAATCATTAATCTTACTACGCTTACTATTACAAGTTTGACTGTTCCAGTTATGATGATTCTCTTGTTTCCAATCAATTGATCTTCTAACCTCATCAAGCGCACCTTTAACAACACTCTCAATATCACGATTTAAGCTTTTAAAATTTCCATTATTCAACGCATCTTGAACTATATCTTTAATTTGGTTCCCTAAATTTAAATTACCCCGCCTATTCATATTTCCCTCCAAGTGATTAACTTTAGAATATGTCTTTCTCTATAGTACTAAATATATTTTTATCATTGCGTAAATCATACCATATCTTATTTTCGAAATCAACTATCATTGAAAGGGTATTTTTATTGTATATATCTATCTACCTTACTTTAGAATACGCAAATTTGCAGAATCAATTCATCACAATATATTATCATAAATTTACATTCCTCCTTATACATCTTCCTCCTTATTTTATTCATATTTCCTACCATTGACTCTATATAGTATCAAAAGTGAAAAACACGTCCAAAATCGGACGTGAGTATAATTCGTTTTCTTTTTTCTTTCGAGATATTTTTACTTTTCTTATTGAATTTATGTCTATACCTATATACTAACATAATATGCAGCTATATCAGGTAACTATAGTGCAAACATAATAAACAATACTATATATGTTTTCTTTATATCTCTATTTACTAACAAATAAGTTACTCCTAGCAAAAATCCCAAGACAATTCCTTCTAATCCAATCCATATACTACCTTTTGTAAATGCATGGGCAAATCCCCATGTAATTCCACAAATTATTCCTCCATATGGGATGTTTTTTCTTTTATACCATACCTCAAATGCCTTCTGCGTAAAAATTATGATAAGCATAAATAACACTGTTTCAAATGCATAGTATATATATTGAAAAACAAATAATAATAACCCTTTACTCTGAAACTCTCTAATAACCTTAAATCCTTTCCAATCTATGTAACTTGCTACTAATGCTATAACAACACAAAATATAACAGATGCCCATTGCCATTTTGTCATCTTATCTGATGTTTCAAAAAGATTAAACTGATACTTTTTCTTAGATGCAAAAATGAGCCAATAGCTTACTGTCCCCCAAGAAATACAGGTTATAATCCAGTGAATGATTGTCTGACTTGTATTCCAGTCCTGCATTGTGACTCCATATATCATCGGTTCTAACACATAAGCATATAACGCCTCTAGCCCTAATCCAGCAAATGCAAGCATTCCTAAAGAGAAATAATCCCACCCAGTAACTTTATTGTCCATATCTAATCCCCTTTCATCTTTATATTTTTTAACATTTGATTAGCATTTTTCACTTCCCAAAACACATTTAAATAATAAATAGCAGCACCTATAATATAGGGAATTGTAAATGATAAAAACATATCTCTATATGCATTAGGATGCAAATCCGTATATAATCCTGAAATCCAAATAATTAATAATACACCCCCAATTAACACTAAATATTGTCCAATAATCACTAGTGGCAATGGAATCTGCTGTAGTCTATAATGTTGTGAAAGAACTAATGTTGCAATAAATGACACAAAAATCATCATAAGCAAATTTGATTGATAATTCCCAAATTCATTTTGTATAATGGCTTCTAGTATGATTTTACTCATAGATAGAATAGTGTAAACAACACATACTGTTGGAATAAATGTTTTTTTATCTATAATCTTCATTTTCTGCCTCCTGTATGTTTCTCAAATATTCCATAAAATTCTTTTTAAAAGTTCTATTTAAAATAAGCACTTCCCCATTTTCCATAATCAGACGCATTCTCATATTTGAATCTGTTTTGACTCTGTCTATTCTGTATACATTTACTATCATAGATTTTCCAATTTGAATAAAACCATTGCTTTGAAATCGTTCCTGAAAATTTTTCAAAGTAAAATCTATCTGGTAAACTTCACTTTCTAAATATGCATAACAACGTCTCTCTACAGTTTCCAAGTAAAATATATCATTGGGAAGTATCTTTTTCGTCAATTCCTCATTCTTTCCTAAAATTATTTCGTATGATTGTAAATAGTTCATAATTCCGATGATTTCATGGTCTTTCTCACTATAGAATACATCCACGTGATTTTCTTCTATCATTCTATCTTCATAATAATTGACCTTCAATTTTTTTCCTCCTTCCATATAAATTATATCAATTATCTTCTTAATTACAACGTTCTGCTGCTTATCTTACAATTCGAAATGTCTAAGTTGCATAAATAGATGAAATACATTTGTTTTAACTAAAAATTTGTAATAGAACTAATTTATTCTTAAGATATCTCCATTAATATTTCTAAGGCATTCTTACCTTTGGGTAATAGCTGCTACTATCAAACCCCATAACGGACTTTCACCGCCAAGCTATCGCACATATTGAGCCCACAACAAAAGCACTAAGATTTTTTATATCTCTGTGCTTTTATCTCTACGTATTATTTTATGGTATTGAAAATATTTATAAACTTTAGATGAGTAAATTAAAATTTGTTAAAATACTGATTTAGTGAATTGGTACACAAATTTCACAATAATGGTTTTTAACCATTTCACAGCTATATCTTTCAAAAATAGGTCTTATTTCATCTAATTGGTAGCCTTGTTTGAATAACTCGGGGAAAATTACAAGCCATGCTTTTTGAACTGCTTCAGCCGTATGTCTTATTTTAAAAACTGCATAATTTCCTCCAAGAACACTACCTTCACTAATATAATCATCATTAATACAATAATCATTTGAAATAACAAGACAAGTATCATAACGACAATTTTCAGGCCCTACTAATTCAGGATTATCATGAGCAATTCCTAGTATGATAGATTGTTCATTAAGCAAGCCATTAGACTTAGCCCAATTTTTTAATCTTTCCATTATTGGTACATTATTCTGTCCATAAGGACCAATCTGCCTTATATACGCAATTCTATAAAATGAGATATTTTCAATTTTTATATTCAAAATTTGTTTTCCTTTCTTTATAAAGTACATCGATGCCTGAAATCATTGTATAATGCTTTAAAATAGAAAGCAAATATTTTTTAAATTATTGAATTTCAATTTGCCATTGTTATAGAATTACTATTTGTCTCAAATAATGTAAGTTTATATCCTTGAAATCAAAAGCTGACCTTTTTTACTTCTAGTGGATTTTATCTTTTTTAACCTAAGCTCCACTATATTATCTATATAAATTATACTTCCTTTATTTCTTTAACTATTGCAGAGATATCAGGATGGCGTTAATTTAATTGCTATCCTGCTATTGTTACATTTTTGATGTTAAAACCTTCGATTATAGAAGAAGGATTGATTCCAAGTTGGGAATCGAAAACGTTTCATTGAAGATAGAGAACTCCCTTATAGATTCTGCAGAAATGAGGAGGTTGAAAGAAAGGTTTATCACAATAGCCGAAATAGGATGACCAGCGCCATCGCTCCCGCTCATCACAACATAGCTGAAATCCTCTTCGGTAAGCACGGTACCGTCTGAAAGAATAATACCTAAATTCCCTATGTTAGATAAAAAAGCATTGTAAACAGCAGAAAGATCATCATTCGAATTGTATGAGAATACAATTGTAGAACTCATAGGTGTTATTCGAATATCTTCAAGCATAATATTGTATCCCTCTACTGTAACAGGCTGTCGTAGAAGGACGGCATGACTGTATTCATTGCCATCTGCTAGCTCCACCTCGAATTCCCACTTGCTCCTACTCAATGGTTCCAATACAAGAGAGGTGCCATTGCTAACATAATATCCAAAATCTTTGAGCTCTATCGTATAAGTACCAGCTTTAAACACTTGATGGTTTATAATTGTGTAAAGTATCTCAAACTGATTGTTTTCTAAAGTAGGATCATCATCACTATAATAATACCGTATACTGATCTGTTCCATGTTTTTGAACAGATTTCCATCCGTATCAGATCCAAATCTATAATTCATTAGCGTTTCATATCCCGTATCAAAAATCACACTCTGTAGCTCTTTTGCAGTAACCCTCAACATTACCATTGCCATATTTCCGCTGGAAATCACATCCATAACTTCAATTTTAAGTTCATCGGTATCTACCACAGTGCCTATAGTAGTCCCTGCAATGGCCCTAAGTTGATCAACATTCATGTAATCGTATACACTGTCTGTGCTTTTAGCCTGGTTTATAAACAACTGTCTGAAAAAGTCTCCTCCTACAAGTGAAACTGCCAGAGCTGATGTAGATAAAATTGCTATTAGTACCAACACGGCGGTTGCAGTCAATGGTAGTCGCCTTCGTCGAGCCGAACTTACTGATCGCTCCGCTGTTTTAGCATATAACCTCTCTTTCCATTCCGTCGGTGTTTTAATATCTTTAAAATCATTAAAATCACTCATTTTCAATCACATCCTTTAACATTTCTCTGCCCCGTTTAAGCTGAGACTTAATGGTGTTTTCGTTCCTGCCTAGAATTCCAGAAATTTCGCTAATATTGTACCCCTCAAAATGGTAGAGATAGATTGCTTCAGAGTATTTGTATGGAAGAGCTTTTACGGCGTGCAGCAGGCTCCTATCGAAGTCCTCTATATGCGCAATAACCAACTTATCTATGTCATAATGATTTCTGCGAAACAGCTTCCGGTGAATATCCCGACATTCATTGAGTGTAACAGTTATGAGCCAGCGGCGAAGATAGTCTTCGGACTTTTGCCACATTTCCTTTGAAACATACAACTTTATAAATACATTTTGCCAGCAGTCCTCTGCATCTGCGAGACAATTAAAACGGACGTAGCATATACGTGTGACCATGTCGGAATATTTCTCTACAAGGTTAACATACAAATCATTTTCAACCAATGACTCACTGGTCACAAAACCACCTCCTTAACTATAGAACGTTTCATCCTAGCTTTTAGTTGCATAAAATGTGAAATTATTTTCAGTATATATCTAAATTATAAAACCTTGATGTATTTATCGACCTTTGCATAGAATTATTTTTAGTAGTTACCCCCTAAGCTTATATCTCCTCTCCATCAAGGCTTAAAATACTACTCCGTATCAAGCTTTTTCTCTTGGTTCTCTTCATGATAGTGGATGAGGCTCCGTAGCAACAAAATTCAAGTTTTTTATGAGTATAGTCTTTGTCAAAGTTATCACTTTCTAGGCAGAAGTGAAATTTTTAGTCTATTTAAGCACTAGACACATGTACAAGCTCTAAAATAATTTCATTCTATGTACAAAAACAGGCACGTCCTCAATGACCGCCCTGGATTTCTCCGACGCTGGTGCGAAAAATGGTGCAATGCATAATCAGATTTCCTGGCCACAATTTGGTGCTAATATGACAATTCTAAGCATATTCTTATAAAAGAAAACAATAAGAAGGAGTGTAAAATAAGTTGATAAAAGTTAAAGTTAGTTTACGGCCTATTGTTAGTAGGATAAATTTACCTACTGTTTTGAAAACAACTATACTTCCGGGTGACTCAATCGAAAGATTATTTATTGCAACCCAGATAGGAGAAATCTTTTACATAGGAAACGGAGTTATGGGGACTTTTTTAGATATTCGCCCACGAATCATAAAACTAGGTGTTTCTGGTGGTGGATATGATGAACGGGGATTGATAGGGCTAGCATTTCATCCCGAATTTTATTATAATGGTCTGTTCTATCTTCATTATTCAGTTACTGGAACACAAGGTCCGGGTGCTCTTCCTAATTCAGTAACTGGAGCACAAGGTCCAGGTGCTCTTCCTGAATTTTTTAATCCTGATCCGTGTGACCCCAAAACCTTAAACCTAAAGTGGATAAATAGAGAAATTCTATATGATCATATTGACACAGTTGAAGAATGGATTTTCCAATCGAATGGTCAACCTCAAAAACGGAGGACATTGCTTAATTTAAGAAGACCATTTTTTAATCATAATGGTGTCAATAGCTTAAACTTTTCACCTGAAACAGGAAAACTTATTTTAACAACCGGAGATGGTGGATCAGGGTATGATCCATTTAATTTAAGCCAGGATGATATGGAAATCGCCGGTAAAATAATTGAAATTGATGTAGCTAAGAATACATTTATCTATAATCCACCCATAGTCACACGTTTTAATGAACTTCCTGTACCTATTCAGGAAACGCTTACGGTAATTGCCAAAGGGGTTCGCAATATACCTGGCATTTCATTTCAAAGGTTTTATAATCAGTATATCAAATATGTGGGAAATGTCGGACAGGATCTGGCAGAGTCGATTTTTTCATTCGTTCATTATAAACCAATACCGGTTACTCAGCTTATTCAAGCTTATTTAATGAAATCCGAACCTGATCAAGAAGGATTTATTAACTTTGGCTGGCGAGGGTGGGAAGGTGCTTTTCCTACTTCCATTATAAGGGGCTGCCCTGCAAGTCCGACTTTGGATGAGAAAACAATTGCTTATTATAATGAAGCAGTAAAAACTTCAGTCCATCGTCTTCAGCCTCTAACTAGTTATTTTCATAAGGATCCCCGACCCGATAAGTTTGGAGGAACTGCACTTACAGGAGTCCAGTCATATATGGGGAATGAAATCCCCGATTTAACAGGAAGCGTTGTGTTTACCGATTTTGCCCAGAATGAAGAATCTCAACCTCCGATTAAAGGTGTTTTAGCTTATACTAGGATAAGAACAGATTGTAAACTAAATGATTTTAGTGTTATTGAAACCGATTATAATTTTGGGTCACAATCAGCTTTTTATGTTAGTTTGGGAACGAATCTGGATCAAACCAGACTATATTTAGGGGTTTATGGCTCTATGAATGTGACTGATTTTAACCAAGGTACTGTTTTTGAAATTGTTCCATGATTCATAACTATAAAATTTGACTTAATACAAGATAAATTCCTTTTTAGGATTTATGAATCGAAATATGAAACAAATAAGAGAGAGTAATCATATTCTCTCGTCAATTTTGAAACTGATTTGATATAAATAATGAAAGCCTTTACTGAGGGTATATTAAGAAAATATACCTTCAGTGCTTATACAGAAATATGCGCTTATCAATAAGTATTTTAAAATACTAGTAGCACCTGTATTTTTATCCGGGATTGGGTTGGCCTTAAGTCCATTAAGTACTCTACCTATTGGGATAGCTAGTATTTCTAATATTTCTATTGGTTTTACTGTATTTTTTCTTCCGCATTAATTTTTGCTATAGTTAGTACTCAGGAGACAATAATATTGCTTTTTACCACCGGGCTCGTTATCGGAACATTACTTTATAGGAAGGGAATAATAATTTCTATATTATTTTCAAGCATAACACTGCCTCTTGTAATGATATTTTTAACTTATGCAGTAGGTATTTCGGCATTTGTAGATTTAACCAGTTCGTTATCAACGCCTTTAACTTTTTTAATCTTTTTCTCGTTTTCACTTGTTTACGCGAGCATCTGGAATATTTGCTTTAGGAAATTCATGAATTATCTTGTAAAAATAAAATTGATTAGCTAATGCGTTTTAAGGTTGTCATCATCAAGAATACCCGATGTCATCTATAAAATGCCCTCAAAAACCGGACTAAAAAACTGCACTTTTCAGCCCGGTTTTTGCTCGTTTTTTACCTTAAAACCACAACATCTTGTAATCAAACTGTCTTATTTATCCTTATGGCCAAAATTCATCATCAGAACTATACACTCAGATTTATAGTTTTCATAATTTGTCCGTTCTTTCGATTTTTGATATATGGTTAAAATCAAAAGAGGACGGTGGGGAATGGAAACGAGGCTCTAAAAACGCAAATATGTCCGTCTGATATTTTTTCAGACGGACATATTTAAGCTTAACTCCTATTATATGACCTATGTATTTATATCGATAGCAGTAATATCCTGTTTGTGGGTACAGGTTAAATAAATTATGAAGCAAAAGGCCAAAAATACGATTTTAAGGCGTTTGACGTTTCCTTGGATTTTTCAATTCTTCTACCGCATTCGGAACATCATACATGAGCAATTCCAAATCTCTTTTTACTTCTGCGATATAAGCCATATGCACTTTAAATCCATACTTGTTTTCTACATACTATTGTATCATCCTATATGTTACTATTTCGATTGGATTATATCCCTCAGCTTTTTTGGCTATCTTTTACACAGGAATTTTTCCATCACCTTCACCAAACTCCACATTTACGTTGATGTGCGTATCGGCATTTTTGTTAGAAAAAAGTACAACCGTCTCAACATGCCTTGAGGACACAAAAAAGATGTTAAACTTGGTCTCCCCTTAGAGTCAGAATATACTTTTTAATTAAAGCATCTGTATTACTTCAAAAATAAACTCGCAGGGTTTTGAACCATTTGTGTTAATTGGAGAAGATTTAATTTCTTTCAATTTCAACTTAACCCGCAAGGCGTTTTGATAATGATATAAAAAGTGTCCGGCGCAGCATCCGCAATATGTAGAAGTAACTGAAACAGGCTTTTTCAGCTTTTTAATTGACGGGCAGGCACAATTGTATACACCGTCTTGAAACCAAAAAATACCCGTTGTAATAGTACCATCTTCATTAAGTTTTGGGGTTCCCATGTATTGAATTGAGGAAAGTAGTTCGATCTTTTCATTAAGTGATCTGCCAATATTTTGCTTGCCGAATTTTTTACATTCCTTGTCTCTTTGCCCACTTTTACAGCATCCTTGTTTTTCCATTACTGATAAGCATTGCTCATGTGAGAGCATGGAATCCATTTGATTAATTATCGCAATGACAGGTAGTGGATTATTACCACCTGGGTCTGTAAAATCGATTTTAGATATTATCTCCTCCGAAATCCTTTCTTCAATCATGGCTTGCCTTATTTTCTTTATATCCGGCATTATGGAGATTCTCCTTTTCCTTAATATTTTGTTTATAAAACATTTTAGCATTTTACATTTTATTCAGTCACTCACTACCTGACCTATTCTAATGAAGCATTAAGACTGTCATTCTTTTACTGGCCGCAGTTTAACAGGTACAAATATGTCAAGCTGCTTATATCCAAGTCCACGGTTCATTTTCTCGCCTACAATCATATGGCACATTGCCCTGTGTCCTTCACGCTCGTCAAGTTCAAATCCACTACTGTCAATCCAAGCTTTAATTCCGGTATATACCCTGCCATTGATATCATCATCACCATCGATGGATACTGCATTTGCGTACAGACCACCTTCAAATTCAATTATTTCGTAACCGTCTGTATCTTTTTCTGTTACCCAGTCTTCAACAGCAAATAGCCACATTCCTCTGCCATCCGGTTCAAAAAACATAAAATCAAGCGGTGAAAATGATATACCTTTTCGTTTTTTGTCATATTCGGAGAACCATTTGCCAAAGCTTCCTATAACTTCACTTAAATCATTAAAATAACCTGATGAAGCCATTCTACACTTTGGTATTTCTACAATTCTGACTTCCGGTGCTTTTTTAAGCTTTTCGGTAATATTCAAAAGACTGTTAACGCGTGCAGGATTTCCTTCATACCCGACATTAATTATCTGCCGCTCAACTTCCTTTGCTTTCTCATATAAAAGTTTTACATCAGAATCCTTCTGAAAATCACTTCTATGAATTTGCATAATAAATTCTAAAACTATTTTTTTAAGCTCATGCAGAAGAGCAACTTCATCATCAATATCAGAAACTTTTTTGCCTAGAACTTCCAAAACTATCTCGGAACTGGATGATCGAAAAATTCTCTGAATATCCTTAATGCTAATGTTCAATTTACGAAGTATAAGAACCTGCTCCAATCGTTTTATTGAGGATTCATCGTACATTCTATACGCATAATCATCACTTCTTTGACTGTTTATCAATCCCATATCTTCATAATATCGAAGAGTACGGGCAGTCACATCATACCTGCTAGATACTTCTTTGATTTTTAATAAATCAGGCATAGTTTGTTTTCCCCTTTTCATTTTTATTAATTATATAATAACTGTTTCCCCAACGGAAGAGTCAAGGAGAAAAAGAAGAAAAAATAAATATCACTAGACTCTGATGTATAATAACTGCTAAATCATTTCATAAGAAAAATGTGGTAAAATTATAAACAGATTATATATGAGTAACCACTGTCCTCACAAATTAAATAACATAGACAGTGGTTGCTCTTTATTTATTCATTACCTGAGTTATGACCATAAGGTCCGAGATCTGGTTGGAAAGAATCCGTGAATGCTGTAACAGTGATCATATATAATCTTTTTCTACTTTTATTATCCCTGTGTTATTCCATCCCCTTCCTCATCTTTTGGCATTTCTCCCTTTCCGCTATTAATAACTATAATCTTAAGCTTACCGTCTGATGAATCATTAGCGAACCATATATCTCCATTCCCTATTATAAATCCAACCGAATTCCCCCATATATCCTTTGTGTATGCATCTTTAATTTGCAACTTAAATTTATCATTAAATATCAGATTGTATTTTTCAAGAAATGTGTCTTTATCTTTGATATATATTTTTTGTTCATCTAGATTAACATTAAGTGGATATTGAATAATTTCTGCCAAATCCTGACTTTCATCATTTTGGATTAATTCAACAACTTTTTTTGCAAAATCTTCTATTTCTTCCTTGCTATGTCCACTATAAATTTCCATTGGTTTCATTTCTTCATCCTGCAATGTTAGATGCACAGAGAGTTCTGTTTCAACATTCTTTTGAGAAAATTCATGCCAAACTACATCTTTTTTTTCATCTTCTTCTTTCATGAAAGAATTATACGATTCTTCTGTAACGGATTTATTATTAATGAAGTATCCTATAGTTATGTTATCATTGTTTTGGATTGGTTTCATATATCCCAATATATCAGTTTCATAGGCATTTGATTGGAATTTCAATTTTCCATATCCATTATCTGCTGCACCGTTTGAATACTGAAATGTCCCGTCTGTTTTAAGCGCTTCTAAGCCTCTGTATACAATATTGTATCCATAAATTGTATCATTCATATAATGCAAGACTTCGTAAAACTCTGGATTATTATCTACTGCTAATTCAAGAACAACTTCAGGTACCTCATCACTATCCATATCAAGTACTGTAAAGTGTGTCACTTCAAAGATGGTTCCATTAATCTCTTTGTTAGTTAAAAAATCATTCAAAGACAATTTTTTCTTGCTATCAATGCTGAAAAATTCATCATTATTTAACAATACTGATTTATATGCTTCTAATACCGAATTATTATTAGATGGCATCGTGGCATTTGTATTTTCACTTTCACTATCTGAAGAAAGGCTGGTGTCAGTAATTTTACTATCACTTACACTACTGCTATTATTTGAGTTTAAATTGTTTTTACTGCTCCGACACGCAGTAATTGAAGTACTTAACAGAAACACAAGAAGTATGTACATAATTCGTGATTTCATTTAATTTCTCCTTTCAAAGTATAGATTGTATTTTAACTTTATCCTATTCTACTAAAACTATGATTAGGGAGTATTAATGCTCAAAGCCTTTTTCATAGGTTCCTGATAAATATTGAATTGCCCGTGAATTATCTAAAGTTGCTTCATAAAAATCACCATTTTCAAGATACAGCCAGATAAATCCTACATGCTCGGGTCAGTGCTGATGACTGTCCTTCTGGCTGAATTCTCATAATATCACCTTGCATCTCCTCTACTTGAAACCGCCACAAAATCATCTCCTTTGTAGCGCTTGTTTTTACCTTATTTATTCTCTACGTATACTATATTATACTATATGAAATAAACCGCTACAAGTGTAGCGGCTTGAATACAAACATAGAGAGGAGCATTTCTATGGAGAGAACAATAAAAGTAATTGGGGTATTAGGATTCGTAACATGTCTTTTAGTCATGTATATATCAATTTGCTTTTCTAGAATTTATGATTGCCAATCAGCTGGATAAGTCACATAGATAAACCTTGCCTTTCCTTCAACTGAAAACTGAATACTTGAATCTCTTGGAATCAAAATCAATTCTCCTGCATTGGCAGTTATTCGCCGTCCATCTATGATAATAGTCAGAGTTCCTTCAATAATATAATCTATTTCATCATATCCTAAAGTCCAGTCGAAGGTAGTATCTTCCATTACCATTAGGCCACAACCAAGTCTAGGATTTTCAGTAAGTGACACTAAATCCTTCGTATACACTTTGTGATTAGGGTTGCCTGTGTCCAGTCGATCTTCTTCACCTACAGAAAACAATGGCAACGAAATCGACATTACGCCACTAGGGTCAACATTCCTCTTTGAAGCATCATTTAACTTATTACTGTATTCTTCCGTTATGATACTACGAACTAGCTTTTCAATTTCTGATCTGTCTATATTCAACATCTTACCTCCATCCGTACTTAAATCTCTATAGTATTAGCTTTATTCAATCCTAAATACACGGTTAGATAGAAATATGGCAACAAGAATGGCAGAAATACCACCGACTAGCTTACCAATAATCATTGGAACAATCAATTCTGGTGCAACACCAGCCGTAAATCCTAAATGGTCACCAAATGCAAAGGATGCTGAAACTGCAAAAGCAATATTAATTACCTTGCCACGTTTATCCATACCCTTTACTGTTTGGAACATGGCGATGCTGTTGGCAAGAGATGCAATTAGACCTGCTGCTGCAATATCATTCATTCCTAACAAGTGACCTAGTTTCATCAATGGCTTCTTAAATAGCTTTGTGATCAAGAACACCAATCCATAAGCACCAGCTAAAGTAATGGCAATACCACCAACTGTTTGAAATCCAACTTCAAGTGTATCTTGATTTTCAAATATTTTGATACCTAATAGTAAGTCTAACCCACCAATTGCCAGCCCAATGGCTGCAACAGCTACTATAATTTTCCCAAATATATTGAACCCTTTAATCATTCCTTCAGGGATTTTAAATAGTCCAATTGAAATTAAAATCGCTACAGCTATTATAGGTATTAAATTCATAAAGACTTTAACTATTGGCATACCCATCAAAATTCCTGCAACTAATGCTCCAATTGGAATAGTCACAATCCCACATAATACCCCTTGTGCCAGATACTTTGTATCTTCCTTGCTGATAATGCCCAATCCCACCGGGATCGTAAATACAATTGTCGCCCCCATCATGGCTCCTAAAATACCACCCGAGAAAAGTCTAATTAGTGGGTCGGTAGTCATTTGTTGTGCTAAGAAAAACCCACCCATATCATTTGCTAATAAAGTTCCTGCAAACATTGCTGGATCTGCTCCTAACAATTTATATAGTGGAACCACTATAGGACTTAACCAATCAGATAACTTGGGTGCTATAACGATTATACCAGCCATTGAAAGTGCTAAAGAACCCATTGCTAGTATTCCTTCCTCAAATTGTTGACCTAAACCAGTTTTATTACCTAGTGAACGGTCAATTGCGCCTATGACCATTATAATTGCCATAATCCAAATTATCATTTCATTTATACTCATTCATTTCACTCCATTCTATTTTTAGTAAGGTCAGCAATTGTGAAACAATTGCAACACACCACTACAACGAGGCCTTAGCCTCGTCATAAATAGCAGCTTTTATCATTCCTTTGGATAGTCCACAGTGTCTATGATACCGACAATAACCATATCAACAGGAATACCTTTACCATCAAAAGATAGACGACCAGAGCTACCAGTCGTAATCAGCACAGATTCTCCAATGCCAGCACCTACATGATCAACTGCAACAACTAGAGCAGGATCAGCCTCATGTTCGTTTAGTTGTTTTTCAATGAGTAGAAACTTTAAACCATTTAACTTTTCATCCTTGCGAGTAGCCCATAAACTACCAACAACTTTTCCAATGAACATAGTATGCTCCTTTCTATACTATCTGAACACCTAAATCACGCATATAATCTCTGGCCAATGCTGTAATAATGATGTTTTTATCTGCTTCAAAGATATCTCCTGCCTGTAAGTTCAGTTTCCGTACTTTTTCTATAGTAAGAAGTTCCTTCTTATCACTTTTACGAATTACATCTTTTACTTCCTTATTTATAGTTTCATTTATCTTTTCAAAATTCTTTAATGGAAGTATAGAAGCACCGTACCTTACCAATTGATTTTTATTATTCACAAGAACCTGTAACAATGCTCTTGGAGCCACATGTTGACTTGCATGAAGCTCCATTCCTTCTTCTAAAAAAATAACATCCCTCTTATTCAATAAACGCTCCCAAATAATTACTTCTTCTTCTGTTTGAGGAAGTCCTAGTGCTATACGATTCATATTTAAAATAGACAGTTCAGTAACGATTACTATATCTGTATCAAATTTATCTTTAACTGACACTATCTGATAGCCTCTTTTTTCATAGTAAGTCCGAATACTTGAATATTCTTTCCCTAAAAATGTAACTGTCCCTCTAAGTTCTTCCTTCTGTAAACGTTGTATAATAATATCTGTAATTTTTTGTACTATTATTTCAATGTTATCCACATATATCACCTCTTAACAATACGTCCTCGTACACCTTTCTTATGACCGCAGGCATTTGCTTCATCGTAATCAATGTGCATGGAAGTCTCAAACTTGGGACTTACTCTCACTATAACGTCATCAAATATGAGTGGTCTTTCACTAAACACTTGAACAGATACCCTCTCTTTATCTTTAACACCCAACCTTTCAGCATCTATATCTTTTACATGAAGATGACGTTTTGCGACTATGACACCTTTATCTAAGACAAAAGACTTAGAGCCATTCATTAAAATAATTCCTGGAGTGTTTTCAATATTTCCACTTAATTGAACTGGCGCATTTACACCTAGTGAACGTGCATCTGTTAACGAAACCTCCACTTGACAGTTTTTTCGCTCTGGTCCAAGAATTATAACATTGTGAATAATGCCTTTAGGTCCTTTAATACTCACTCGTTCTTCTGATGCAAATTCGCCTGGCTGTGATAAATATTTCGATGGATGTAATTGATAACCGTCTCCAAAGAGAGAATCTATTGCCTCCCGATTTAAATGGATATGGCGTCCACTTGCTTCAATTTCAAAAGTTTGATCCATTACTTCGTATATACGAGAGACAACTGTATCCACGATTGTATCAATATTATTTTTAGTCATATTCTCGCCCCTATTCTACTGAATTTTCTTTTGACTGCACCATCAAAATCCAACAATAATCCTTTAAAATAGTCACTATTGAAATGCAATTTATATAATCCTCAGATGTTAGAATCTCTTTCATTTCTTTAGCAATAAAATATTCTAGTTCTTGTAAATATGCATGTAACTCAAATAAATCTATGACACATTCTTCATCTTTATAGGTTGGAATAAAGGAACCTTCCGGATATAAACTGGCAACGTATGACTTTTTGTCTTCCAACCACTTTTCAATTTCCTGCACCAGATCTAATTTGTCTGAAGCTAAAATCTCCGTTGCTATTGTCTTGACTACAATTAAGATAGTATTTAAAGCCCCTACTAACTCCATCTTTCCTATATGGTGACTTTTCTTTTGTAAAGTCAGAATATGGCTTATTATAATATCAATTTTAACTTGATAAGTTAAGTGACTCTTCCACATTTTCTGCTTTTTTCTATTATCATACATTAAAGTCTCTTGAATATTTTTTATATTTTTTGGTTCACTTACTTCTAACTGGGTCATTGGAAA
Organism: Tissierella carlieri; assembly: GCF_018917285.1. Taxonomy (NCBI): domain Bacteria; kingdom Bacillati; phylum Bacillota; class Tissierellia; order Tissierellales; family Tissierellaceae; genus Tissierella; species Tissierella carlieri. Next base: position 53,986 of record NZ_JAHLOH010000056.1, read on the forward strand.
AGTTTCTTCTTGCTCCTTAGTATCAGATGATTCTGGTATTTCCATATATTCAATAGTAATATCCTTTAGATATTCTTTTGCAGAAGGTGTAATTACAGTCCCAGGTTCTAAAACTAAGAGTTTTGATTCTTTTAATTTCGTCGTACGGAGTAGCTTTTTTATTTTACTTTCCGTTAAAATAGCCATTAGTATTCACTTCCCCTCGATAAAGAAAAGGCTGGGCATAAGCTTTTATTATGCCTCAGCCCCACTTTTTATCTTCCAACTTTAAGCTTTCATCATGAATGTTCGAAACCTAGTTATGATTGAGTATCGTATTTTGGTAGGATCACATCTACTTCCATATGTGGACGTGGTATTACATGAACAGATATTAATTCACCAACTGCCTCTGCCGCTGCTGCTCCAGCATCTGTTGCAGCTTTAACAGCTCCTACATCTCCACGAACCATAACTGTTACTAGTCCGCCACCTACTTGCTCTTTTCCAATTAATGTTACATTTGCTGCTTTAACCATTGCATCTGCTGCCTCTACTGCTGCTACCAATCCTTTTGTTTCAATCATACCTAATGCGTTTGTATTAGCCATTATAATATCCTCCTAAATTTTTTATATTTTTATTTTGTTATCAATGTTATTGTGTTACTCTTTGCTTACTTTAACTTTTGTAGAACACGTTCAACAAGTAAATCTACCAATTGATCCTTACTAAGTCCCAAGTCTTCAACAGCTATAGCACTAACTTCTTCAAATATATCTTCTCCACGTATTTCATCTAATGTCCTAACGCCATAAACAACTCGGCGAAGATTAAATAAATTCTGTGGCCCAACATTGTCAGAAGTAGAACTTCCTCCTATAGCTCCACAACCTAGTGTCAAGGCAGGCATAAGGTTTGTAGTTGCTCCTATTCCACCTAATGTAGCCGAACAGTTTATTAGTAGCCGTGAAACTGGTACTTTTAAGGCAAACTCTTCTGTAATTCTTTTGTTTGTTGTGTGAATAACCATGGTGTGTCCTGCACCTTCAAAGTATAAGATCTCCATACTTAAATCCCGAGCTTCTTCCCAAGTATTTACCGTATAAAAAGCTAAAATTGGTGATAATTTTTCCCTTGAATAAGGTGCAAGATTACCAACACGTGTCTCTTCGGCAATAAGAACTTTTGCATCTTCTGGTACAGAAATACCTGCTAATTCAGCAACAACCTGTGCAGTCCTTCCAACTATCTTAGGATTCATTGTACCGTTTGGTCGTAGAATATACTTTTCAAGTTTCAGGGCATCTTCTTTTGATAAAAAATAACCACCTTGTTTCTTGAATTCTGCAATCACTTTTTCTTTACTAACTTCTTCAACGATAATAGACTGTTCAGATGCACAAACTGTACCATTATCAAATGTCTTAGATTCAAGAATAAGCTCGACTGCTTTTGGGATATTCGCACTACGTTCTATAAATGCAGGTCCATTACCCGGCCCAACTCCAATTGCTGGTGTTCCAGAGGAATATGCTGCACGAACCATTGCAGACCCACCAGTAGCAAGAATTAAGTCTGTATTTTCACTTTTCATTAATTCATTTGTTGCCTCTATTGTAACTGTTGTAATTACACTAATAGCACCATCTGGTAAGCCAACACTTTTTCCTGCTTCATTTATAATGCGAACTGTTTCCTTGATACAATTTACTGCACTTGGATGAGGTGAAAACACAATAGCATTTCCTGCCTTAATGCTTATTAGTGCTTTGTAGATAACTGTTGATGTCGGATTTGTTGAAGGAATAAGGCCTGCAATCACTCCAACAGGAACAGCTACTTCCATATATTTAGCTTCTATATTATTTGTGATTATACCAACTGTCTTCATATCTTTAATTGCATTTAATAAATCTCTTGATGCAAAGGCATTTTTAAGGACTTTATCTTGCCATCTTCCAAATCCTGTTTCTTCTTGTGCCATTTTAGCTAGTTTCACACGATTGTCAAAAGCTGCCTTTGCTATAGCCTTGCAAATGGTGTCAATTTGTTCTTGAGATAACTTGGCAATTTCTTTTTGCGCTTCTTTTGCTTTCTTCAGTAGATCCCTAGTTTCTTGAACTGAAACAAGGTCTTTATCTATCAATCCCATTAATGTTCAACTCCTTTATCTAGCAATGCTTCAATAAGCACTGCTTTATTAGCAGATCTAATTTCTGATTTCTTTATGGTAGAAAGATTTAATTTATATGCAAGTGAACGTAAATCAGTCACTTTCATTTTTTCTAGCTCTCTTTTATTAAAGGATGAATCTACAATTGTATTTGCTCCATGTTCCAAATTTTCTTGCAAAATTTCTTTTGATTCATTCAAAGGTACGAGTAAAGTATCCTTTTTTTCTTCCACTATTTCATCTTTCTCTATTTCTTCTATAATGGGTTGATTTGATTCCTTTGAATCCGAAGGATTATCTTCCTTTTTACCAAATGATTTCATCAACATCTGCTCAACTTGGTTATCCAAGCGTGGGATAACATGGCTGCTGATTAGACAATTCTTATTTGCCACAGCAACTTCACCTGCCTCAACTGCTGCTTCCACTGCCGCAACATCTCCAATAATATGAATTGTTGTCAATCCTCCACGGATTACTTCACTTCCAAGTAGAGTTACATTTGCCGCCTTTGCAGCTGCATCTGCTGCTAGGATTGCTCCTAACTTTCCACGTACTTCAATTAAACCTAATGCCTTAGCCATATTAACCACCACCTAATAACTGGTTGGGCTATCAGCAACGGCTTCCACAGCTTTAGCAAATGCTTCACATGCTGCTCTACAATCAGATTGTGACCCTGTTAGCAATGCTCCTGCAAAGTTTGTTTCAGATGGTGGTCCATAAAATACACTCATTTTTACATCAGCAGCTTTCAAAGCCGCATCAATAGCTACAATTGCTTCAAGTGGTGGTGCTATTAGATAAGCAATGGCTTCTCCTTCTTTAACATTTGCTCCTTTTGAAAGATAAGAACCTATTCTAGATACAGAATGAGCAAAATAAACTATTGAATTATCATCATTTGCACTATAAAAGCTAGCTTCATTTTCTATTACCTCAATAGCACGATCTAGACCACTTCGTATCTCTGCCGGACTTGGACCTGCTAAGATTCCAATAACTTCTCCTGCTAATTTTGTAGAAGCATTAGCAGCTCCAGCATACATACTTCTTGCATATACAACTTCTACATCTGATGCTTTCGTTGCTTCATCTAATGCTACATATGTTACATCATCAGAATCAGATGTTATAATCCCTAAACTTTTTTGGTTTGGTGCTAATTTTAATTCCTTTGCCAATCCATCATCAACATTTGGAATGATTTTTACACTTAGAACATTTGCACCCAATCGTTCATTTTTCATTAGGAAACCTCCTCTTTAAATCAAGTAGCTTTTTATTTTTCTTTCAAATCTAAGCCAGACGCTTTATTATCTAACATTCTCTTGATAATTTCAGCAATATATGCTCCTGCTTCTACTGCTGGGGTTCCTTGTCTGTGAATATTGGAAACTACTGTCCTTCTAGCCTCTGGCATACCAATGGTTGGTTTATAAGCTATATATGCACTCATAGATTCCGATGTAACAAGACCTGGCCTTTCTCCGATTAAAAGACAGACCACATCAGCTCCTGTTGCTTCACCAATCTGATCCATAGCTGGTACGCGACAATGTTTTATAAAAACAACCTCTCCAAAGTCAAGTCCAAACATCTTAAGGCCTTGTCGTAAGGAAGGCAAAACATCTCTAATATTTGCCTCTATTGCTGCTGAACTTAAGCCATCACCAACGATAACCTGCACTTTCTGATTTGGTTTCACAGCCTCTTTTATTGTATTTATTGCTTCATTTGAAAACTTACGCCCTAAATCTGGACGTGTAATATATTCATCTTTATCCTTGCATTCAGTAGCAACCTCTAGAAATCCAAGCTCTTTAATTAAATCTTCACTAACGTAAGAGAATACAGCATCTTGGGCAGCAGCATGGTCAGCACGGAATCGAAGACTAGGTTCTGTCATATATCTTGTACCTGCCCTCCATAATCCCAAGCGAGCTGGTGTATAGGATTTCATTTTTAAATAACCTTCTTTATCTACTGGATCTGGCACTAAAAATTGATTTCGAATATCTACTCCTGTAATATCTGGTATAAATCCCTCTTCAACTTCCTGAGGCTTAGTAGATTGCATTATGTCTACAGTTGTTTTTGTGGCTGAACCATTTATAACTGGTGATGCTTCATCTACCATTTCATTTAAAATTGATTTTATCATTTCTTTTAAGTTTAATTCATCCATTAGTTATCCCTCCTCTTAGAAATATTTAATGCTTCAAGAATACAGATGCATCACCGGCTTTAGAAGTTAAATGTCCATTTTCACTAAATCCCATTTTTTCTAACCATTGGTCAAATTCTTTTATTGTTCGTTTATTTAATAATTGTCTAATTGATGCACCCTCATGGTAGCCTGTGGTTTGATAATTTAACATAATATCATCACCATTTGGAATAGCCATAATAAAGTTTACACCAGCTGTTGCAAGTAAAACTGTTAAGTTTTCAGCATCATTTTGATCGGCCTTCATATGATTGGTGTAACAAACATCACAACCCATGGAAATACCAGTTAACTTACCCATAAAATGATCCTCTAGACCTGCACGGATAACTTGCTTAGAGTCATACAGATATTCTGGTCCAATAAATCCAACAACTGTATTAACAAGGAATGGATCAAAATATTTTGCAAATCCATAACATCTAGCTTCCATAGTCAGTTGATCTACACCATTATGCGCATCAGAAGAAAGCTCTGAGCCTTGACCTGTCTCAAAATACATAACATTTGGGCCTACTGCCGTACCCAACTTCAAAGCCATGTCCTTTGCTTCTGAAAGCATCTTTACAGAAATCCCAAAAGCTGCATTTCCTTTTTGAGATCCTGCAATGGATTGGAATACCAATCCTGTTGGAGCCCCTTGCTCCATTGCTTCCATCTGAGTAGCTACGTGAGCTAAAACAACATGTTGTGTTGGTATTTCCCACTCATTAATAAAATCATTAAACTTATGAAGAATACGCTTTACACTTTCTGTTGTATCGTCTACTGGATTTAGACCTATTACTGCATCTCCAGCTCCCATAGATAGACCTTCCATAACTGAAGCCATGATACCATCCACATTATCAGTAGGATGATTTGGTTGTAAACGAGTTGAAAAAGTTCCTGGAATACCAATTGTAGTATTAGCAGTCTTAGTTATTGTGATCTTTTGAGCTCCTACTATTAAGTCTAAGTTGGACATAATTTTTGCAACTGCTGCTACCATTTCAGCAGTTAGACCATTTGATATACGATGAATATCATAGTTTGTCGTATTGCTATTTAAAATCCATTCTCTTAATTCAGCTACTGTCCAATTTTTAATCTTTTCATAAGTTCTAAGATTAACATTATCAATAATAATGCGTGTTACCTCATCCTTTTCATATGGCACTGCAGGGTTGTTAAATAAATCTGAGAGCGTTAATTGTGATAGAACAACTTTAGCTGCAACTCTTTCTTCAGCACTACCTGCCGCAACTCCGGCTAAATTATCCCCAGATTTTTCTTCATTAGCCTTCCCCATAACTTCCATTACAGATGAAAATTGATAGGTTTTGCCAAAAAGCTTTGTCTTTAAAATCATTGTACATCCTCCTTTTATCTTTAATTAAATACTAATGTCTTTATAACTACTGGTAAAACAGAACCTTCTGCAATCGGCTTTCCAATGTCGATATAATCTCCATTTCGTACATGAACACTATCTATACATACAAATGGATAATCTTTAGGAAGATGTGCATACAGGCTATGGCCTAGTGCCTTTGCCATATCTTCTTTCACTATAATAACAAGTGGCAATTTCTCCTTAATCAACAAATCTAAACCCTTTATTATTTCTTTTGCTAAATCTTGAATAAATTTGAAGGAAGGACTATGTACACCTTCTACACCTAATCCAATAATTTGCACTTCCCCGTCTACCATAAACCATTTTACTTTTTCTTGAATAATATCTCCTAAATTCCCACAATTATACGTACTTTCATCATCTTTGGATAACTGTAAAATGGGGATATTCTTAAGCGGAAGTATGTCTTCTTTATAGGTGATTGTACTTCCAGAAACATCAGTGGTGTGTGATCCTGCTCCTACTACAGTTGCACGAATGGTTTCTACAGTTGGAATCACTTTGAGGGCTGTCATAAGGAGTGAGCCACTTATTTTCTTGCCTAACAAAAGTCCAATATCACCATATTCAAAGGGATCTTGTAAACTTTCTTTTGTAATGCCATCTGCTACGCCACCAGAAAATGAAATACATTTAATTTGCAGCTTTGTGCTCAATGGTTTGTTGGTTATCAGCAAGTCAAAATAAGGGTTCTTTTCACCTAATCCAATGCTGTTTTCTAGTACCTGTACAAATATATCTAAAAGTTTATTTAGTTCCTTAAGATTTATCTTTTCATCTAGGTGAATATCTAAAGCTTCTCTTTTTATGATTTCCCTTACTTTTGGGGAAATATAACGAATGATTTCATTGGTATCCACCTTTATCAAGCGACCTCCAATATCAAAGCAAGCCGTATCCTCAATATCCCCATCGTTAAATACTGCTAGATTTGTTGTCCCGCCTCCAATATCAAGGTTTACAGCCGTTGTGTGTTGGCTTTCAGAATAGGAATAAGTGCCTGCCCCTTTACCAGCGATAATACTCTCTAAATCAGGGCCAGCTGTTGCCACAACAAAATCTCCAGCAAAGCCACTTAAAGCTTTAGCGACTGTCTGGGCATTTTCCTTTCGGACTGTTTCCCCAGTTATAATGACTGCCCCAGTCTGAATATCTGATTTTGTGATACCTGCTCTTTTGTATTGCTGCTCTACAAATGCCTTTATACTATCTGAATCTATTAGATTGTTTTCTAATATAGGAGTAAAGATAATATCACTCTTAAATATCACCTTTTTATCCGTAATAGAAACTCTTGGAATTGTAAAAACTGATGCCATATTTTTAATTGAAAGTTCTGATAAAATTAATTGTGTTGTTGATGTTCCAATATCAATACCAACGCTTAACAAAGTTTCTGACATTTTATCTACTCCCTTTAAATATGTTGAATATTTTAAAATTTTTCAAAAAACAAACGCTTAATAAAAGGTCTATAATTGTCCCCTTATTAAGCGCCTTTGCTTTTATCTATAACCTCATTGTCATAGTTTATATTTTAATTTTAGGTATAATTATAATTTTTGCCCCTTCATTAATGGATTCAATATCAATTTTTCCCGATAATTTATTTTTTTACAAAACTAGTTATAATATGCAATCTCAAGTTAAAGATATTTTCATTATGAACATCATAACAAATACCATTGTCTTCCATTAACATGGTAAGGATAATTTCGTATCCATTAAGTGCTAGATAAAGGTGCAACAGTAAAATCTAAAAGACTTTCCATGGTTTCTAAAATGTTTTCTAAAGCAATTTTAACTGAGGAAACATCCCCTATTATAACCACCGCACCTGAAAATCTGTCGACAAAGCCAATTTCTATTTCAGCAGCTTTTGTCGCTATATCAACAGCGATAATTGATGCTTCACTTGGTGTTATAGTTAAAATCCCGACTGCTTCATTTCCAGATTGTACTATCCCCATCTTTGGATATAGTTCCGAGTCAGCCTTTGCAATAATATGTGCAACGGTGATTTGTTTACCAGGAACATATTCCTGTATAATTCTTTCATTTCCTTCCAAGTAATCACCTCATTTAATCAAAATTTATATAAATGATTTCCTTAGAATATTAATTACATCCTCTTTAGTTGGAGCAATAGGGTTTGTTGCTGTAGAACGATCTGCAAGAGCAGCTTCTGCTATTACATTTTTATCTGATTCAAATTGTTCCTTGCTAACTCCCCATTCGGAAAGATTCTTTGGAATGGAAAGTCTCTTTTCAAGTGCAAGGATTGCATTTACTAAACTTCGTACACCTATTTGTGCGCTTCCGGCATTTAATCCTAAGAATTTAGCGATTTCTGCATACCGATTTGCAGCGGTGGTAGTATTCTTAGTATAATTCCCTTCAGTAACTCCTGCATTATAGCGAATAATATTTGGTAATAAGATACCATTTATTCTTCCATGTGGAATATGCCAACGTGCTCCTGCTGCATGTGCTATACCATGGTTTAGCCCTAGTGAAGCTATGTTAAAGGCCATTCCAGCCATTGTTGAGGCCATATGCATTTTTTCACGTGCTTCTTTATCATTTCCATCTTTATAAGCTCTATCTAAATAAGTGAATACATATCGTATAGCTTTTTCACTTAAAGCATCAGAGATATCATTGGCACTAGTGGAAACATAAGCTTCTATAGCGTGAGTAAGAACATCAATACCTGTATCGGCAGTTTGCTTAGGTGGTAAACCTGCAACAAGACCAGAATCTAAAATAGCTTCATCTGGCAATATTTGATCCGTAATCAATGGATATTTTGTTCCCTTTTCATCATCAGTGATAATCGAGAAATTCGTAACCTCTGAACCCGTTCCACTTGTTGTAGGAATAGTAACAAATCGTATCCCACTAAATCTATCCGTCAATTTACCAAAATAAAGCATAGCTTTTGCTGCATCTATAGCAGAGCCACCACCTATTGCTAATAAAATTGTAGCTGGAAAACCCTTACTATATTCTAACCCAGCAACAATGTTATCAATTGGGGGATCTGGAATAACTTCAGAAAACACCATTATTTCTGTGCTGCTATCAATATAGTTTCTAATATGTGAAAGTAACTCTGATGAAGCAATAAAAGAATCTGTTACTATCAAAATCTTTTCATTCTTAAAATCTGATAATCTTTTCAGACTTTCTTCACCAATATATAATGTTGTTCCAAATCTTATTTTTTGCATAGCTACTACTCCTTTCTAACAAAAAAACCATAGGAAAATAAATCGATCCGATTATTTTCTTATAGCTTCGTCTCTAAAAATCAGCACGCCATTGTGCTTGTTTTTTAATAGAATATTATTAAGTCTTAATCTTGTCGACGCCTTTTAAAAATGTATTCCTAGTTATTATAAATCCTCTTTTTTCAAATCTATATGGAATACCTTCCCACTTCTTTCATAAAGCACATCTTTTATGCCTTCATTTACATTTGCAACACGTGCTAATGAAAAAAAGTAATCTGATAAGCGATTAACAAATATCAAAACTTCTTCATTCATATCATTAGTCCATTGGAACGTTACTATCTCTCTTTCTGCTCTTCTGGCAATTGTTCTGCAAATATGCAAAATACTTGCTGCTTGTGAACCACCTGGCAAAATAAAAGATTCCACTTCTTGAGGAATACCTGCATAAGCATCAATACGCTTTTCAATCCACTCTGTCAAATCAGATGTAACTCGATACGTTCCTTTTCCTGTTGGCGTTGCTAAATCATTGCCACAATCAAATAAATACTGTTGGATCTGTGTTAATTCGTTCTTCAAAGAATCATTGTTTTTTATAAGTGTGATAGCATATCCTACAAAACTATTTAATTCATCAATAGTTCCATATGCTTTTATACGTTCACTATCTTTTGCTAATTGAATACCACCGATTATCTTAGTATAACCTTTATCACCAGTTCTAGTATAAATTTGCAAATTTATTCCTCCTTCTTCTTAGAAAGATAGGCTATCAACTCTGCTACTCCTTCATCTTCAACAGCTGAGAGGCGAAAAATTTTCCCGACACCTGCTAACTCTAATCTTTTCTCAGCATTTATAATAGCTTCTTCATTTGGTGCTAGATCTATCTTTGTAATAATTCCTATACATGGTTTCGTAAAATTTTGTGCAAAATAGGGTGAAAATGTCTGGCCTGATTCCGTCACGCTACAAACGAATCCAATGATATCTGAACTAGCGGCCATCATTTGTAGAGCACTATAGAATCTTCTATGCAAGACAAACTCACCTGGTGTATCAATCATCTGAGAATAGAACTCAACCGATTGTGTTTTTTTATATTTAATGCTCTCTCCTTGAATCCTTTGGCAAAGGGTGGTTTTTCCACTTCCAACTGATCCAATTAACATAATTTTTTTCATTTTCTATACCTACCTATTATGTTCTTGTTATTTGGGGGACAGAAAACTGCATAAGTTCCCTTAAAGAAATAACAACCTGTTCCATAGCAGATTGTACAGCTGCTACATCCCCTAAGATAAATACAGACCCACTGAACCTATCAACAAAGCCTATTTTAATAGGTGCAGTCTTTTTAGCTATATCCACAGCGATGATTGCAACCTCTGGGGGGGTTATGGTTAAAATACCAATTGCATGATACTTTTCATCATTCAAGCCTAATTTTTCAAAGATTCGATCATCTGGATTTGCTATAATATGTGCTAATGTCACTTGTTTACCTGGTACTGACTCAAATATCTTTCTTTCTAATGTATTCATTGATTCCCTCTTTTCATAATAAGAGCACAACACAGATTATTTATACTATATTCTTTGCTTTATAATGCAAATATAAGTATTCCCTTTATAAACAAATTCTAGTCACTTAGAATTTGTTTTAGTTTTTTATAGGCTATCTGCTTGTGCAATTCAAGTCCTGGACACATAAAAAAAGAACAAGGTACTCTACTAATTGGAACGTAGAGTGCCTTGTTCTATATCTTTTTTTCTACATCTTACCTGTTACATCAACTTTTTTCACATCTAACCTGCTCTGTCACATTACTACCATCTCACCATACCCTGAGAGTACCAAAAAGATGTCAGACCCCTATGGTATCCTATTGGTTGCAGAATATGTTTCTAAAACAGCCAATTTTTTATCGATTGATGCCTGCTTTTGCTTTACAATTCAAGTAAATCGAAAACAATAAAACCTTCAAAAATGTGTTGATTTTTTGAAGGTTCTATTTGATACAAATTCCATCTGTTTCAGAAATTCTGACGAATATGCCTTATGGTATATCAACAAAATAATATCTAATCATTCTTCCAGAGAAGACTCCGCTTCAAAACACTCTAAATATCTATCATCTCTGGTTTATAGTCGTCAGGCAACTCTTCTTCACTTAAAAATTTGAAATTGTCATCATTTAATATTGGTATAAATACTTCGTATGGAATCCTAGAAAACTCACAAGCATAATTACTGGCACCAAACCACATACCCTCTTTGCTGCTCAAATTTAAACCTCTGGCAAATTTTGTATAGTTTGAGCAATCATGAACTACTAAATCCCAATTTTCTTCATCGGCTATTTTCATGAATTTCAGAGTTAATTCCCTACTCCAAGTCGGAGATATATAGCCATGTCTGGAAATATACATGTTTTCCCCATAATAATTGTCTATGTTATTCTCATTTAAATGTAGTTCTGCACAATTGATAAAATCGAGTTTTGTCTCAAAGATTGCTTCCTTTTTCTTAAAAAATTCTTCGAAAAACTCAGGAGTCATTGGAGTTTCGATACCTACATATTTAATATATTTTTTGGCTATTCCAATATTTTCAATAACTTTGTCTGAACACTTAGAAGCCCCCAGGTTGAAACGTATCTCGTTAAGACCGGCTTCACCCAATGCTTTCAATGTCTCTTCAGTGGCTAAAGTGCCATTTGTGTATAGATGTTGATAAATTTGAGCATCATTAAACTTCTTTATAACTGAATAGTATTTTTCAATTTCCATGAACGGCTCTAAATAAACGTAGGAAATTCCAGTGGGTTTCTGGTGGATGGAAAGAAGCAAATCAATATCCTTCTCATAAAATTTAGTGCCCCCAATTTCCCACATATCTTCTCCAATTGGAGGAATATCTTCTAATTGCCCATAATTATAACAGAACTTACACTCTATGTTACATTTGTTTGTTTTCCTAATTGCACTCAAACCAGTACCCAACAGACAAGAACGACATCCTTTTGGAAATTTGTTTTCATTTCCCACAAAAAAAGTTCTATTCTCCAAAGTTTTCAAGCTTCTAATTTTCGACATTAACGTATCATTTCTATGATCAATCGTTGCCTCAATTTGCGCAAAGGTAGAGTAGATGATTTCTTCATGTTTTGTGCTAATCTCCTCTTCCTCAGCCAATTGTGAAAAAAAATCAAACCATATCAATGCATCATTTTTTGAAATTTTCATAACGTATCCTCCCCTAATTAATCCTCTTGAAGACTCAATCCAAATCTTCTTGCTATGCTTTTTAATGAAAGTCCCGTCTTCATGTGCATTATTCAGAGCAAAATGAGAATTTCCTTGTATTATACCATATTTTAGGTGAAAAATGATAGGATGATTTTTCAAGTACTATATCATTATCTTTATTGCCATCTTAGGGAATTAATGATGTGTGCATATTATCCACTGCTATCTGCTCTTCTTTTAAAACCAACAACACATTTTTAATATCATTAATATCCACTTCTGGATTACCTCGTAAATCAATGATTAGATTTGTAGAAGCTCTTGCTGTATATTTCATATATGAAACTATTATAGGTATATTGCCAATTGGTTCTATTGGCATTAAAACATGTTCTGCAGCGAAAGCTGGCATTGAGATTTGCAATAAAATTACAGTTGATAATCCAATTTTAACTAGTTTGCTCTTAGTCATAAAAAGACCCCCTTCATTTGTTCTTACTATATCAGCGAATGAAATGGGCCTTTTTATGATACTTAATTTGATTTTTTTTATTTTTTATTTATTATACTTTCAACCATCATTAATAATTCATTTTTATCATAATTTACTACATAGGTAACAACGATATTTTAGAGCTAATACACATACCAGTTCTGATAAAGTCTTTTATCTATTATATCTATAATACTAAATCCTTCAATTCTAATAGATTCCAATAACTCTTCATAAGAGTTATACAAGGCATAGATTTGTTCTCTTACATCTGTAAACGCATATTTATCGTCACTTCTACTTAAAGTATATTCCTTACCATTAAAAGTGAATTCAATTTCTAATCCCATTTTTATATCTTTCATAAAACTTTCTAATTTATAAGTTTCATCTTTAGACATATTTTTAACCTCCTGATACTATTTCAGATTAATATCCTGGACCTGGCTTGCCATTTTTCCAATCATGTCTATGAGGTACCTTTGGATGTAGTTTGGGATTACCATGATCTGTATAATGTATATCCATATCTGGTTTTCCATCTTTGCCAAAGTACCGTCTTTCTTTTAATTTACCTTTTTCATCATAATTATCATTTGAGGAATAAGGTTCTCCCTTGTCTTTCTGTTTGTGTGATTTAGTTCGACTATGATTTTTGGTTGGTTTGCCATCTTTTTTTGCCTTTTCATAATCTTTTGCTTCTGCCCTTGCTTCAAACCATTCTACTACAGCATTGTAAATCCATGTACCTGCCTTAATTACTGCACCACCAACAATAATTACACCTGCTGCTGTTATTACTACTTCTCCTATTCCAGGAATCCACCATGTTCCTGCTACTAATGCTGCAGCACTTTGTGTATTTATCCCACCTGTTGGATTTTCTATCTCAATTGCAGTATCGAGTAATTGAATGAATTGTTCTTGTGTATAGTAAGAACCATTAATGTATATACCCTCATCAGTTACAATAACATCACTATGTTTAACATCTCTCTGTATGATATTTAATTCAACACCATTAGCAAATGTAGTTGTACCTATGCCTAATATCATTGATAATGTAAGTATAAAGCTAATAATTTTAGTAGTCAACTTTTTCATAATATAATCTCTCCTTTTGTTTTGACTTTTTAATCTTCAAGTACCTACAACCAAAAGTCACACCCTCATATTAAACACCACCTCCCATACATAGTAGTTAATATTTCTGTTCACTACTTGTAATGGTCTTTGTTTCTTTATCTCCATTGTGTATAGCAGTTACTTTTGTAACAACTCTATATTTATATCCCTTGGATACCTTTGCAGTTTCATATATTCTTATACGATGAGAATTATCTGAATCAGAGAAGGAAGTAACCTTTGTCCATCTCCCATTTTTATATTGCTGTAATTCAGCACTTATGCTTACTTTATCTGTAATCCCCTTATAGCCATCAATTGATGCTGTTACTGTGGCATTACCTCGTGAATCAATGATTAGGTTTGTAGAAGCTCTTGCTGTATATTTCATATATGGGACTATTATAGGTATATTGCCAATTGGTTCTATTGGCGTTAAAACATGTTCTGCAGCGAAAGCTGGCATTGAAATTTGCAATAAAATTACAGTTGATAATCCAATTTTAATTAGTTTTCTCTTAGTCATAAAAAGACCCCCTTCATTTGTTCTTACTATATCAACGAATGAAAAGGGCCTTTTGTGACACTTAATTTAAAAACATTTTTATTTTTATGTTTATCTTTTATCTATTATACTCTTAACCATCTTTAATAACTCATTTTTATCATATTCTGAAATGATTGTATATGTATAATTATCATCATTCCAATAAAATTGATTAACATTTTTATTAGTAAAACAAATAATTTTCTGCTCTCCTATTAAAAGTTCTTCTACATCTATCCCCTCTGTATCAGTTATAATTGAATTTGCTGTAATTTTAGCTTGCTCAAACATTATTTCAATACCATTATCATTCTGCCAATAGATAAATTGTTCATAAGAGTTAATTTCATGCTCTATAATTTTAAAATTATCTGGGATATAGATTGGATTAATCGGTATCAATTTATCTTCATTTATATTGTCTTTATTTTTGAAAACTACTGATGTAAACTCTTCCCATATTTCTGTGATTACTTCAAAAAACTTAATTCTATATGCTTCTACACTCATTGTTGTAGCAAATACTATAGATATAAATATTAAAAATATAATTGCAACTTTCTTACTATAGTTTATAAATGATTTCATAAATGGAGATCTTTTTTCTTGTTGTATAAGTTTATTCATCTTTTTTTGAAATCTCTTTGAAAATTTATGAAATAATTCTTCTTCCTTAGGCCAATTTTCAAGCATTATATTTTCTGCACTTTTAACATATTTATATAATAAATCATCATCAATTGTATATTTACTCATGAGCCTTCTCACTCCCTTCAGATAAGATTTCTTCCAACTTATTCCTGCCTCTTACTAATCTTTGCCTTACATTTTCTTCAGACAATCTCAAAATCTCGGAAATTTCTTTATTGGTATATCCTTGGGAATATTTTAGTCTCAACACAGTAGAATAGTTTATAGGCAATTTTAAGATAGCTTCTTCTATTTCATTCAGTATAAATTTACTGTTATTCCTTACATCTTCTATATAAATTCCCACTTCATCGAAGGATATACTATTTTCACGTTTTCTTTTGCGATAGAAATCAATTGCTATATTCTCTACTATTACAACGATAAATCCTTTGGTTTTGTGACAATCAATTTTATCTATTTTAGATAAGTTATCGATAATTCTTAAAAATGCTTGATGAACAACATCCTCTGATAAATATTCATCTTTGAGTATCCTATTGGCAACATAAAACATTGTTTGTTTATATGTAATATAAAGTTGTTCAAATTTACTTTTATCCTCTTCTGATTCAATCATTGCTAAATAAATTAGCATAAGATTCACCTCTCATTTTTAGCCTTACTTTTTCCAATTTTCTTCTGCCATCACTAAAATTACCCTATACATCTATATTCCGTCCTAAAACAGGGGGCAAAAAACGGTGTTTTTCAGCTCATTTCTGACCGAAAATTGCTCCAAAACCACCATATGTTGTAGTCGAACTCTACTTTTTACCCTTATCACCACAATACATCATCAGAATTATACTATCCACATGCCTTGAGGTGACAATAATGATGTCGTCAAGGCCTGGTTATCTATTTGCGGCAGAGTGTTTTTTTGAAAAATTATTTGCAAACGCATTTCTTTAATTTTTTCACTGTCTAACTTTTATAAATTAATTTCAATTTATCATTGTTATTTTCTCATTAAATATCTTCATCTTTAACAACAACCTTTTATTCATCCCATGCCTCCATCTGTGTCCTTACAAGCTTAATTAGAGTTAACATTGGTAAGATATAATCATAAATATCAGTATCAAGGTCTGCCATTTCCATTTCAAATATGCCTTACAAGTAAAATCTTTTGTATTTACACATCTAGGTTTATTATAACTGCAAAAATTAATAAAGCAAAATAAACATTAATCTTTAGTCTTGCATAAAAGTTCACCCATCCTAACCAAAAGTCCCTCAAATCTAAAATCTGAGGGACATACAACACTCTTCAATATTTAATTAAAAATTCTCAATATCTTTAAAATAAGACTATTTCTTTACTCAAATGGATATTTTTGAACTAGCATCATAATTCATTTTCATAACACAACTGTCCACAAGCAGCACTAATTTCAGAACCAAATTGTGTTCTAACAGTTACACTAATACCAGCTTTCTTTAGTGCACTGCAAAATTGCTTGATAGCACTTGAAGATTGAAATTTAAAAGTTGTTTTGTCCGTAGAATTATATCGAGCCTATTGTGCGTTACTTTTATATTCCCATTAAATATATTAATTATCATTTCTATCTTTACAATTTTATTATTTTTGTTGCAACATTTTCACAAAATGCACTATCATGCTCAACAAACAAAATTGTAGGTTCATGCTCAATTAACAATTTCTCAATCTGCATACGGGAAATGACATCAATAAAATTCAATGGTTCATCCCAAATATACAAATGTGCCCGTTCACACAAACTTTCAGCAAGCAATACCTTTTTCTTCTGTCCTTCACTAAAATCTTCGATATTCTTTTCAAACTGTTCTCTTGAAAAATCAAGTTTTCTAAGCATTGATTTAAATAAACTCTCGTCGATACAGTGTTCATCTGCATACTCAGATAAGTTACCATATAAGTCTGAAGTATCTTGTGAAACATACGAAATGATTAGCTTATTATTCTTCCTTACAATTCCACTATGAGGAATGTCTTCTCCATGAATTAACTTCAATATACTTGATTTTCCACTGCCATTCTTTCCTTGAATAGCAATTTTTTCACCCTGCTCTATAGTAAAGCTTACTCCTTCACAGACAATTCTATCACCGTATTTAATTGCAACATCTGTAAGTTCTACAAGCCTTTTATCATGGAAAGTAAGCGGTAATATTTTTAAACTTTCATTAGATTCAATATTTTTAAGAAGCTTTGATTTTTCCTCAATCATGTTTTGTTGCCTAGCTTCTATATTTTTAGCACGTTTCATCATTTTTGCAGCTTTATGTCCAACATATCCTTTATCTAATTTACTCCCAGAATTAGTAGTTCCATGCTTGCTGCTTTCAACACTATCTGACCACGTAGATGCACGTTTTGCCGAGCTGGAAAGTCTATTAATATCCTTTTTCAATTTTTGATTTTCTGCTAGCTCAAAACCATCTTGTAATTCTTTATTTCTCCACCATGAAGAAAAATTTCCTTTTTGTATCTCAATATTAGTTTTATTAATAGACAAGATATGGTCCACGCAATTATCCAAAAAAGACCTATCATGTGAAATCAGAATAAATCCTTTCTTTTTTTTCAAGTAATTACTTAGTTTTTGCCTAGCTTCAGCATCCAAATGATTGGTAGGCTCATCAATAAGTAAGAAAGAGTTCTCCTTCAAAAACATGGCAGCCAACAGTGCTTTGGTCTGCTCTCCTTTAGATAGTGTATAAAACTGTCTATATAAAGCATCGTAGTCCATATCTAACAAAGATAATTCTTTTACT
The DNA here is from genome assembly GCF_018917285.1 of Tissierella carlieri. Taxonomy (NCBI): domain Bacteria; kingdom Bacillati; phylum Bacillota; class Tissierellia; order Tissierellales; family Tissierellaceae; genus Tissierella; species Tissierella carlieri. The sequence continues at coordinate 71,882 of NZ_JAHLOH010000056.1, forward strand.
ATTTCCCAATCCATTGAATTTGGACTAATCTCCCTTATGACATCTATGGTGAAATTGCTTTGCGCCTGCACCTCATAAGGAAAATATTCAAAAGTCACATCAGCTAGAATGTTCCCATTATATTCGTATTTCCCAAGCAAAAGATTTAGAAAAGTAGTCTTTCCTCTTCCATTTCTTCCAATAAAGCCTAATTTCCAATCGGTATCAATTTGAAAACTTACATTTTCAAAAATATTATCATAGCTACCTTCATAAGCAAAGGTTAGGTTTGTAACATTTATTAAAGACATATTTTTGTCCTCCTCTGTATTTAATAGTATAAATAACAAAGTCGGAACAATAGGCGACCTTGTTATTACTCCATATAAATGTCGCCTGCAGTATCCGACTCTATATGGAGATTATCATGTGTTAGCAAAGTGTCTTTATTTATCATAATATTATTTATCCTCCTTATTCGAATTATTTATAAAAAAGTAAGAGCTGCAAGAATTAATTATTCTTACAGCTCATAGATATACTTAGTTAAGCTAATCATTATAGCATAGCACAAGTGTATATATTAAGAGAAAAAAGAATAACTTTCTTGCATAAGTACAACAAAACAAACAGAACATACCTGTTTATCTTTGTATTAAATGTACTTTAAAAATTAGCAAGAAAAATTAATCATTTTTTCACCTCAAACTTCAATTTTTTTATCATTATACTATTATACTTCGAAAAAGTCAAGAAAGAGTGAGTCAAGAAAGTCTATTTCTTCTCTATATTCACAACACACTCTACATGGGTTGATAGTACAATAAGGATGTCGACAAGACATTGTAAGGTCTTATCTGAAAGTTTTCTTCAGAAAATTCACTCAGAAGCCTAATTTTTCAAAGAACTCATAGTATCCTTAATCGTCTGGTTATATCTCATTATGCCCTGTAAGAAAAACCATCTAGAACCTCACTTCTACTGGGCAGCAGATATCCTGCAATATAAGTGAATGTACATCAGGCTCAGTATGGAAAGCTTATTGTTTCACATTTGGAAATATGAGCGATATGATTAATCCTGAACCAAGCTCTGATTTTGCATCCAATTGAATGGCTAAATCATAAGCCATCTTACTCACTAAGAATAGTCCCATACCTGTCGCTTGTCTTGTATAAGTACCTCGCCCTCCAGTAAAACCCTTATCAAAAATAAATGGTAAATCTTCTTCTGATACACCAGGCCCATTATCACTAATATGCAAAATGATTTGACCACTCACTTTATCATAAACTGTTTCAAATCTTAGAATTAGATTCTCCTGATTCTGTTCAACATATTTCGTACTATTAAAAATTATTTGTTCTAATATAAAAGCTAACCCCTTGCGGTCAGATAAAATTTCCATTTCTTCACCTATGAACTGTATTTGAAAACCAGATTCATCTAGTAATGTTTGATGTTCTTCCATTGTCTGTTTACAAAATGCTAGTAAATTAATAGACTCAAAAATATAATCTTTATGAGTAGCTCTAAGTCTTGCAAAATACAAGATTCGCCCTACATCTCCAAGCATTTGATCTCTAATATGAAGCATACGCTGTCTAACAAGGTCAGACATTTCGTCATTGCGGTTATCTAATACCAATGTCATCAATGACAAAGGCTTTTTTATTTCATGAACCCATCCTTCTATATAATTTTCATAATCGGTTAACTCAATGACTTGATCATTAAGTTTCGATTGATATGATCTTAGGACACTCCCAATTCTATGGATAAACACCCAATATGCTTTAGAAGATACCTGACATAATATTTCTTCGTTCACCTCATTCGGTTCAAACAAAAAATCTTGAAAAGCAGCTTCTATTATTTTTTGCTTTCTAATTATAATGAATACAGCTAATGATATCATTGCTAGACTAAATACAATCATTAGACCCACTAAAATCTTAAACGTTTCAGGATAGGCTAACCAAGCTAAAAAAATAAATAGAAGATTTATAATAATTAAAATAAAAAACCATAGCTTATAAGCATTAAAACAATCATAGATTTGCTTTATCAATTTCATTGTTTCACCTACCCCCTAAGTCTATAACCTTGACCTCTTATTGTTTCAATTTGATTTTCCAAGTTTAATTGTCTTAGTGTTTTTCGTAAGCGAGTGAGATTTACTTGAAGTGCATTTTCATCTATATATTGGTCTGTTCCCCATAAAAGTTTACTCAGTGTTGACTTGGATACAATCTCAGGTCTATTCTGTACTAAAGCCAATAAAATTTTTCCTTCATTAGCTGATAATAATAAGGACTGAGATCCCTTATACAAAGTAAAGGTATTTGGATCTAGGGAAAAACTTCCACTATCTATCAAACTTGGTTGCCCTTCAAATCTTCTTAGCAGGTTCTGAATGCGTGCTAACAACCTATCTCGATTACATGGTTTTGTGAGATAATCATCTGCACCTAAATTAAAGCCATGTAATTCATCTTGTAACTTATCTCTAGAAGTAAGCATCAATATTGGTCCAATACCTTTTGATTTTAGATTTTTGCATATTTCAAATCCTGATTGATTCGGTAAATTAATGTCTAATAGAACTAAGTCTGGTGATGAAGTGACAATTTGAGTGACTACATCATTAAAATCCGTAATTGCTACTGCTTCAAACCCTTCTTTTTGCAATATATCCATTAACTCTTTTCTCATCCATGAATCATCTTCAACAATCGTAATCCTCACCACTTCAGCACCTCCTTCTATATGAAATGTAACAGCTCTTTAATCTATATTTGGCTTCCAGCGCAATTTGTCGATCTCATGATCTGCTGAACGGGCAACGGCTACTCCATAAATCACGAAAATAACTATTACTACACATGCAAAGGTAAAGGCCATAGGATAAAGTAACGCGTTATCTTCGATGTGAATAATAACAAATGAAATCATAGCTCTTATACCAACAGCTCCACTCATGCACGCAAGAGACATAGGTAATAGAAAGGTCAATAACACCTGTTTATGCATAGATTTTTTCATTTGATTACGTTGTGCCCCCAACATTGAAAGCGTTAAATAGCGCCCGCCCGTCTGCTTCATCTGCGTCAAAAATTGTAAGGCCAATACCGTACAGGCAATAATCAAGAATAAAAAGCCCATATATAGTATAGTATAACTTCCGGCAACAACGTAGAAAAGTCTACGTCCAAAGTTTTGTAAATAGCTTTCAAACTTAAAACCTGAAGATTTTAATAAATCTCTAGCCTCCATCATTGGTTTCATTAAACCTTGCTCATTTTGCAGCTTTTGTGGAATGCGAAAATTCCAATATGACCTATAGTTTTCCGTATTCAATAATTGTTTAAACATTTGATCTGGAACTATGAATGCTGAATAAATTTCTACGGAACGGTCTGCGACTAATCCCCTCATTGGAGTTGATGAGTGTATAAATACTTCCTGATCATTAATGCTTATCAAGCTTTCTCCTTCTTTTGCAGCCTTTTCAAGAATATTATCTAGTACTGGCATACTTTCTAGATTATCCATAGGCACAAAATCCGGATTAAAATACAAAGCAATTTCATTTGAATGTAGCTTTAAAGGTTTTTCTCCTATAGCTTCTAAAAGTCCATTATACGATGATTCAGGAATGAGGTAAGGTTTTGCTGCATCAATCTCTAGGACTCCAAGAAGATTAAGTGATTCAGGGTTTTCCGAAGTGATACTGTAGCCTTGTATTTCTCCAGATAGAATTTGTTCTTTATAGTTGCTTGGCAGGTCCATAATAATTTGCTCTCTTAATTTTGACCAATCAACTAACGATAAAGGCAAGTCTTCATATTCATCCTGGTATTTCATCCTTCCAATCTCTAGGAGATTTAAGTCCTCTACATATGGTGCTATTTTTTCTGTAGTAAGGAATTGCTTAACCTTTTGATTATCCCCATTAACAGTAAAATCATATACGGAAGAACTTCTATTATTAATACTTTCAAAGCTTATAATGGTTGAAGCACCATTTGTTATCAAAATGATAGATAACGTAATTAAAATAGATGTTACTGCAACAGAAGTAGATTTATTAGCTACGTTCTCTTGAAACTGTCTTAATGTAAATGTGTGCAAACCTTTAGTAGATTTACGCTGGGATAAGCTTGCCAATAAACCTAGTAATTTTCCAAATCCCCCCATAAAAAAGATCGTTCCTAAACTTCCAAGTGCTAATGCTACAAACACAAGCATTCCTGCAAAATCCATAAAACGATATAAAACAATCCAATATGCGACACCTAGTAAAATAGTACCTACTAACATATTGAGTATATTACCTTTAAAATACCCCATATCTTGTTTCTTATCCGTTTGCTCATTCAGTAATTGATGTACCTCTTGATTAAATAATCTTCCACCAAGAATGACTAATGCAATGAGCTGGATGGATAAAAAACCGATGATCGTGAAGAAAATCGCACTTACCGACAAGCTTATTTGATGCCCGATAATTCCCTGTCCAACTAGTTTAGAAACCGTCAAGCTGATGATTTCTGCTAAAAATCCGCCTATTAAAATGCCGCTAATGAGTGCCAAAATAGACGTCATAAGTCCCTCTGCTACAAGTTGAAGAACAAGACGCTTTTTGCGCATTCCTAACATAAGATAGAGCCCAAACTCTTTACTTCTCCGATTTAATTGGTACTGATTAGCAAATAAAATCAAGAAAAACAATAGAAATAAGGCAAATAGATATACAATTGGCATTAAGGATAAGAGTTTATCGATTGCATCACTTTCAAATTCCTTTAAAAATAAAACAACATCTTGCCTTCCAAGTGAAAGAATGATATAAAACGAGGCTACTGCTGTGACAAGTGTTGCAAAGTAGATTAAATTTTCCTTACGACTTCGTTTAGAATTACGATAAATTAACTTAGAGAACATTTGCACTCCCTCCCCCAAGCTGAGCTAATACCTTTAAAATTCTTTCATAAAATTTCTCACGAGGTTCATCTTGCTTACGGCGCAGTTCATGAAATATTACACCATCTTGAATAAAAAGGATTCTTGAACAAAAGCTTGCTGCATTAGGGTCGTGGCTAACCATTAAAATAGTTCTTCCACTACTTCTATTAATACCTTCCAACTTATTCATTAATATTCTTGCAGAGCGTGTATCCAATGCCCCTGTCGGTTCATCTGCAAGAACAATATCTGGATCAGAAATCAAACTGCGTGCAGCGGCTACCCTTTGCTTTTGTCCCCCAGACATCTGAGATGGGAATTTATTAAGAATATCTGTAATTTCTAAAAAACCTGCTAGCTTATCTAACTTAGCACGTGCTTTTACAAAATCTATCCCATGAATAGACAATGGTAATAGTATATTTTCTTGTCCAGTTAAATTGTCTAGCAGTGCAAAATCTTGAAATAAATATCCAATTCGACTACCCCGATACTCTGCTAAATCCTTACTGTCAAAAGCACTGATGTTTTTACCATTTAAAAGTACACGCCCAGACGTTGGTTTTATTATTGTTGCAATGCAATTTAATAATGTAGTTTTACCAGATCCACTTGGTCCCATTATTCCTAAAAATTCTCCTGGGAGAATATCAAAACTAACACCATTTAAAGCTTTTGTTATATTGTTTTTCTTTCCGTAGTTTTTTTGTAAGTCTTGAACTTCTAATAATTTTCCTTGTATGATCACTCTATAATTCTCCTTTCTTATGTTGATCTATACACATTATAGCAAATATAAAATACTAAAAATACTTACAAGTGATGTAAGGAAGAATATAATTCATCCTTAAAATATCCAAAGTGAGCTCAATCAACCTGTCCCTGATTTCCAAGTAAAATTTCAAATCTGACAGTACCTTTGTATTAAATTCTTTCTTTTTATCTCTAACATACTTTCCAACTATTCCAATTTTACCTTCAAATCCTTGTTCAGTTATTATTGTTTCATATAGATTAAAAAACTATGTTCTATCTCCCTATCCCTCCTTTACATATGCCCATAGAATCCATGGTATTGTGGATATGACTATTTTAAAGCAACAAAAAAGCCGATTGGTATGCTGTAAATTACAACAACCAATCGACCTCTTTACTTCTTTTTGAATATCTTTATTTTCATACAGCTTTGTTCCTAATTCCCTTACTGCTTCAATACTCTCTTTTACTTCCTCATTTTCCTTGAATAATTCAAAATATAATATTTCTAATCTCTCATACACTGCATTTTCCAATATCTCCATGATATCTTTCATCAGTGCCACCTCCCTCAAGTACCATAGCATACCACAAGAGTTTCAATATATCTATTAGAAAACTTACTATTTCATTGATATTTTTATACTATCTGGCTCTTTATTAAATTCATAATAGAACTTTTTAAATCCATTCTTATAAGGTTCTAACTCTTTCTTTTCAATATCTACTTTGACATATTTTAAAGGGTCAAAAAACAGTGTTTTTTCACTGATTTTTGACCCTAAACTTGCTCCAAGACCAACTATATATTATGGTCAAATCCTACTTTTTCTTCTTATCACCACAATACGTCCTCATCATTATACTCTCAGTTTTAGAATGTTAGCAATCTCACTTCGCTTCACTCGTGCTCTTGGACATTTCTGACATGAGACGCACATCTTACTTACTTCAACTTTAACATGCCTCGAGAGTACAATAATGATGTCATAAGCATCTGGTATCCCCTTGCTGGTAGAATATCTTTCCTAAATATCATCAAAATGTTTATTCCTTAGCTTTAATGGACTTATTAACATGTAACACAATATCCATTATTCTCTATAAAATACAGCATTTTTTATTCAAAGCGGAATTATAATTCTTTTTATTTCATAAAGACTTAATTCTGCCATCAACTCATTAGATTTTAATAAAAACTCTCTATTTTAAAACAATATATACAACATTTCATTTAAAATATTTTCTATTACTTCGTAAAAGGTATTATGTCATAGAAAATACTTATTGTTAATGTTGGCTAAAATTGACGCTTACCTTATTATAATATGGATGACAATACATCAGCCTTGGATAATATACCCTTTAGACTTCCATCATTATCTATTACAGCTATAGGATATCTAGTTTCTGCAGCCATGGGAATTATATCGTGTAATAATGTATCTGGAGCTGTGGTCATTATACTTTCTATAATTACATCTGATAATGATAATTTTTCATTTCTAGCTCGTACAGCATCATCAATTGTAACTATTCCTAATAATTTCATTTTATCGCCAACAACATAAGCACTAGAAACCCTGTTGCTTCTCATGATATTTATAGCATAACTTAGGCTATCTGTTCTACGAACAATACTATTTGGAGTAGCCATTACATTTCTAACACTAATTACCTGAGTTTTATCTGCATCATTTATAAATTGTTTTACATAATCATTTGCTGGATGCTCAGATATCATCTCTGGAGTATCAAGTTGAATCAATTCTCCATCACGCATTATAGCTACCCTATCACCTAATTTAAAGGCCTCATTAATATCGTGAGTTATAAATATTATGGTCTTATCTAATTTCTTTTGAATAGATAGAAGTTCAAACTGCATATCCTTTCTAACTAAAGGATCTAATGCAGAAAATGGTTCATCCATTAAAAGTATATCAGGATCATTAGCTAGAGCCCTTGCTAATCCTACTCTTTGCTTCATACCTCCTGAGAGACTTGATATAGGTTCATTCTCCAAACCTTCCAAGCATACCATGGAAATCATTTCTCTTGCTTTAGCTTGACGCTCCTCTTTGGATACTCCCTTAATTTCAAGGCCATATTCTACATTCCCTAAAACATCTCTGTGAGACATAAGTCCAAAGTTTTGAAATACCATGGCTATATTATTTCTTCTATATTCATTTAATTCCTTTTTATTAAATTTGCTTATATCTTTATCATTAAATAGGATTTCTCCTGAACTAGGTTTATTTAGCATATTAAAACATCTAACTAATGTTGACTTACCAGAGCCTGATAGACCTATTATTACAAACATCTCACCTTTTTTTACATCAAAAGTTACATCCCAAAGCGCCACAGTTACCCCAGTTTTTTTATAGATTTCATCCTTAGATACTCCTGAGCTTTTCATTTTAAATGCTCTACTTTTTTCTACACCATATAATTTGCTTAAGTTTTTAATACTTAAAATATTATTATTCTTCATCTAAGATTACCTCCCTACCATTGACAAAGCCTTGGGTTATTCTATCTAATAAGACTGCAATAATTACAACCGCAGTACCAGATACTAGTCCTCTACCTATTTCTACTCGGTTAACACTTAATAGAACTTCCATGCCTAAACCAGTAGCTCCAATCATGGAGGTTGTAACAACCATGGACATTGCCATCATAAGGGTTTGGTTTACTCCAGCCATTATTGTTGGCAAAGCTTGTGGTATTTGCACTTTTATTAATGATTGTAATCTAGTGGAACCAAAGGATAAGGATGCTTCCACTACCTCTTTGTCAATTTGTCTAATTCCGTGACTTGTAAGCCTAATAATTGGTACTATAGCATAAATTGTTGTTGCTATTACTGCTGGTGGTTTACCCAGGCCAAAGAATAATAAAGCTGGAATTAGATATACAAATACTGGCATTGTCTGCATTGTGTCTAATACTGGTCGAATTATTCGATTTGCCCTTTCACTAGTTGAGATGATTATTCCCAATGGAAAGCCCAGTGCCAATGAAATTATAACTGAGGCTATGACTATGGATAGTGTTTCATTCGTAAAATTCCATAGCCCTAAAGCTCCTATAAGGAACAGTAAACTCGCATATAGTATCCCTTTCCCAATCTTTCTGCTTATTTTCCAACCCAATAAGAATACTAATATTAAGGATATAAACCAGGGTATAAAATCTAATACCTTGTAGATTACATTTACTAAACTACCTAAGAATAATCTTATCTTACTAAAAAACGAATCATATTTTACACTAAAATTTCTAACCGAAGTATCTATATCATTAACATTTAAAGGTATCTTAAATGGAAAGTCCCTTAACCAATTTGATGTTTTAGCCTTTTCGCCTGTACCTAAATAGGCTCTCATCTTTTGTGCATCACTTTGATTTAGCCACTGATCTATTAATTCATCATGTTGCTTTAGGAACCACTTTGCTGTTTCTATATAATTAGCCCCAGTTTCTTGCATATATGCTAGAGCCTCTGAGGTTAAAGCACTTGAAGTCTTATATTTTGTAAGGAATTCAACCATTTCAGGACTTTGTTCATAGAATTTATTACTTACCCCTATATTTACTTTTACAGAAGGTAGTTCAGTTTTCCCTTCGAGATATGTGTTAGCATCAAAGGGTTTATCTTCCAATAATACAAAATCATATTTACCCATGAGCCAAGTTGGTTCCCAATAATATGCAACTATTGGTTCACCCTTTTCATAAGCTGAAGTTAAGGCTGATGATAGAGCTGCATCTGAACCTGGTCTAAAATATACAAAGTTTTCGTCCAGATTATAGTGTAGATATTTATTGTGAATAATTTCATCAACTTCCCAACCAGGAATTGCACCATAAACTCTACCCATATCCTTTATTTCTGCATCTGGAAATACATCTGGATATTTCTTTAAATCCCATACGTATTTTAAATCAGGAGTCATTGCTTTAATTCCTCTTTCAGAATCCCCTTCAATTACATATCTTGGAACATAAAAGCCTTGATCATTATCATCAAAATTTACTCCTAAATCTTTAAATTTGCCTTCATTTAAATCCTTCTCATAAGTAGCTAGATTATCTGTCCACTCTTCCATATGGACATCAATTTCACCTTTAAGTAAGCCTTCGTGTAATACAGTAGTTGATCCAGGAACTTCTCTCCATTCGTACCCAAAGATTTGTTCTGCTATCAATCCTGCTACTGCATTGTGGAATTTTACACTATCCCAACCAACATCTGCAAAGGCTATCTCTTTTACTGTTACTTCTTCTGAATAAACAAAAGTAGATGTAATTACTAATATTAACAATAGAATTACACTGAAACACTTTCTCATAATTCAACACCCTCCCTTTTTTTATAATTGAAAAAAATCCATTAAGGGAATAATTAAGTTCACAAATATTGTGAAGCAACAAGGTTCCCGAGACCCATTAGTAATCTTTGATTACGCTAATGGGTTGGGTCTTTATTATGTAAACTTAATTTTGGGTACAAAAAAGAACCATGGAGTTCCATAGTTCTAATAAGCAGAACATTACTCCCCTTTATACGCTTACGAGGTTAGCTGTCGGGTTAGGGCTAAAGGGTTCTACCCCTCCAAAAATGGATACACCCCCGAAGATTGGGTCCCCCGCTTCATTTAAGAATTCAGCGATGTGATTTAGTTTTCAATTGTAAATATTAAATTCGATTATAGCACATACTAATAATTTATGCAAATTACGTTTATTATATTATCTTATGATATCCTTTTTTGAATTAATCATCAAACTCTTCTAGTACAACTCCTTCTTTTACGTTTTTTTCGATTAAGGTTAGCATTTCTTTTTGAAGGAATTCTATCTTCTCATCATATTCTGCGGGAATATCTTTTGTAGAATATCCATCTATTACTCTTATGACATTCTCTCAGAATGTCCCTATAAAACCTCTTTATTTTCTACCACACTGTTTATAGCTATCATAATGATATCATGTAATGGTTCTTCTTTAAATGTAAGTGAATACTTGTAAGTTGCCCATCCTCCATATCAATGCCTTGCTTATGGAGTAGATGATAAAATTTTTCTTTGTGTCTATAATTTAAAAATAGTTCCCTGTCGCTAAGTGATTCTAATCTCATCTTTAGAATATTGTTCTTCATCTTTACCACTTCTCTTTGACAGGAAATAAACATTATATCATATGGCTAATTGAATACCTTGCCTTTCAAAACTCACCTATACCATAATCTTTAATATTATTTCAATCTTAAATATATTATCTTTAAGACTAAATTCCAAATCATGATTCAATCTATCAGATAACTCTTTTACTATAGATAAACCTAAACCACTTTTACTCGAACCTCTTGATAAATCCGTAGCGTATGATCTTTCAAAGATTCTTTCCAAGTTCTCCTGATCCATGAATATAACTTTATTCTCAAAAGAAATATAAGCATCTTTTCCCTCTTTAACTAATTTAATTTTATATCCTCCAATGCCATGCCTTAACATATTAGAAATCAAATTTGAAAATATTCTTCTCAAAGCGTCTATATCTGAAATTGTTTTGATCTCTTCCTTTGGAATATTAATATCTATTGAGCTATCTTTATCAGTAAAATCCTCATAATATTCAAATATTACTTCTTTGAGTAATCCACATATAGAAACAAAGTCTATATTAATAGGATAATCTGTGCTCATAATTCTAGAAAAATTATAAAAATCCTGGATCAAATGATGCAAGGATTTTGCTTTTTTGTTGATTATATAGACATATTCTTTAGTTTCTTCTGTTAAATCAGATTTTAACAAAAGATCACAATATCCTAATATGGCTGTCAAAGGTGTCCTAAAATCATGAGAAATATTAGATATATTTTCTTTTAATTCTTGATCTATTTTCTTATATTCTAACTTCGTATTTTCCTTTTCTAAAAACAAATAATTTATTGTTCCAGTAAATTCTACAATCTCTCTGTTAGAGGATTGGGTAGTTAAAGTTGCTTTACTTTCCTTATCTAATCTATGTAAAATATCTTTGTTTAGTGCTTTTAAATCCTTCTTTAATAAGAAATATAGGGAAGCAAATACTAACGCAACTATCCCTACTATTATAGTTATGACTAACATTTACTCCCCTCCAATTTAAAAATCCTTTTTCCTAAATATGGTGATTAATAAAATTGTAGATATTGTAAATAATCCAAATCCAATGAGAACAGGGAATATAGCTATTACACAATATCCATCCATTCCTAGAGCCCTCCTCATTTCTATTATATCTATCAAGCTACGCAATATTGAAAGTGGTTGTAATATATATAAAAATGTTAATTTAGGTTGTAAATATGCTATTACACGAGTTATATATGAAACTATGTATATGTATGTGAGTGCTATAAGACTTACAATAACCTGATTTTGTATAGTTACAGAAAAAATAATATAAAAAGATATCAATCCTATCCAAAGTGGAACTGCAGATAAACAAACTAAAAAATATTGATTGATAAACTTAAAGCCTTCTTCATTTATTCCAAATAAAACTATGGATATAAGAATATGAACCCCTATGACAATAATAGAAAATAACATAAAAAAAGCTAAAATAGAAATAATTTTAGAAAATATTATTTTATCTCTAGAAATTCCATTAACAATAACATTATTCAAAGTTTTATGCTTTATCTCATCACCTAAAATAATATCCTGAATAATAAGAAGTATAATAGGTGATGCGAATAAAAAAATCAAAAGAAAGTCCATTGAAGTAAAAAATGGCTCTGTGATTTTTGTTCCCAAAAATTTAAAAAATAAATTGACTACAATAGAAAATACAACAAATAATAATACAGTCACCTGATAATACTTGCGGTGGATTATCCTATAAAATTCTGATTTAATATAATTACGCATTTATATACCCTCCTATCAGTTTTATAAAATATTCCTCTAAAGTTTGAGCACCTTCATTAATCGATTTAATCTCTACATTGTTTTCAATTAGGATTTTTGTAATGAGATTTAGATTGTTTAATTCTTCATATATTTCTATTTCATTATTATTTAAAACCTTATAATGCAAAATATCTAATTCTTTTTCAAGAATAACAGTTGTTTTCTTTGCATCATTGACTTTCAATTTTAAATATCTTCTACATTTTTCATCCAATTCTTCTTTGCTTACTTCTTCTATTAACGTACCATCGTGGATAAAAGCATATCGATTAGCAATCATAAACAGTTCATTTAATATATGACTTGATAATATTATAGTAGTACCTAGCTCCCTATTAATTTTCAATAGTAGCTCTCTTAACTCTACAATTCCTGTAGGATCCAATCCATTAATAGGTTCATCTAAAATAAGTAAGTCTGGTCGCCCCATAATAGCTTGAGCAATCCCTAATCTTTGCTTCATTCCCAATGAATACTTGCTAAATTTCTTCTTGTTTACATCGTAAAGCCCTACTAATTTCAGTGTTTCTTCTACCACTTTTTTATCTTTTAATCCCTTTTGAATACGATAGTATTCTAAATTCTTTTCCCCGTCAAAATAAGGATATAAATATGAATTCTCCACTAGAGAGCCAGTTCTTTTCCTAGCACGATTAAGACCATGTTCTGTAACCTCCCCTAGAATTTCCATACTTCCAGAATTTTGACGAATCAATCCAGATATAAGTTTTAGTATAGTTGTTTTTCCTGCTCCATTTTTTCCAATAAGACCATATATATCCCCTATCCTAACGTTTATGCTAATATCTTCAATAACTTTTTTCTTTCCATATGTTTTAGTTATATGATTTAATTTTACCGCATAATCCTTCATTATTATACCTCCTATTTCTTATACTTTAAAATCATTATAAAATAAAAGTTATAAGAAACAATAAATAAAGTCTTAAGAAAACATAAAGAAAACTAATATACTATTTAGCTTTAGCTCATCCTAAATCCCATTCCCCAAATAGTCTTAATATATTCAATTTCATTATCGATCCTACTTATTTTATTTCTTATATTACTAATATGAACATTGACAGTATTTTCATCACCATAAAACTCATCATTCCAAACACATCTATATATATTTTCCTTCGTAAATATCTTTTTAGGATAACTTAATAACAATTTTAATATTTTAAACTCTATTGGTGTTAGATTAATTTCTTGTCCTTTTACACTAATTTTAATTTCTTCTAAATCCATCTCTAAATCTTTATATGTTAAAATCTCACAAGGAACACTAGGGCTAGAAAATTGTTTATACCGTCTTAAATTTGCATCTACTCTAGCCATTACCTCATCTGCATCAAAAGGCTTCATTATGAAATCATCGGCACCAATCCTTAGCACATTAAGCTTTGTCTCCTTATCTATCTTAGCAGATATGACTAAAATCGGCATTTCCTTTTTCTTTTTTCTGATATACTCTATTACTTCTTCTCCTGATATTCCAGGAAGCATTAAATCTAAAAGAATTAGATCAAAGTCCTCAACATCAGTGAAAAGTTTACCTTCTATACCTGTGTATGCAGATGTAACCTCATAATTTTCTCTATTTAAAATTTTACCAAGTAATAAATTAATCTCCTTATCATCTTCTATAATTAAAACCTTCATCCAATCCCCTCCTTCAAGACGAACCCACCCAAGAAACATTCATAAACTTGTCCAAAACTGTCTATTTCTCTGTTAGTAGAAAAATCCTTAAAATTCTTCAATAAACCAGGCAGTATGCTTTCGCCTGTCTCTTGATTGACTAGAACAAAATGCTCATTTTTTTAGGTAGGATTTACATAACATCAGCACCATCACATCTAAATGCCATATGAAATTTTCCTCTGGTTTTCTATTCATTTTTTCCTATGTTGTTCTTATACTTCAAATTTATCTGAATTATGGAGATCACCTTCTTGCACAAGAACATCAATTGGATCATCTAATTGCAATATAAATGGATATTCTTGAATATCAGTATCAGGATTCTCTCCGTATCCTGGAGGTCCATAGTACATTCTTGTAATTAATGTGCCTTCAATTGTAGAAACACTTGGTTCAAAGTAATATTCTACTACATTTATTACTTCACCTAGCTCGTCTTCAGTAAATTCAGTAGAATCCACAATATCCGTCGTTATTTCTTCATTAATAGCTTCTTGATTACAAGCTACTAAAGAAAATACTAATAAAATTGTAATCAATAACATAATAATTTTCTTCACCAAAATACCCCCTATTTTAATATTAGTTACGACTTTTACTACTTTTATTCATTAAATATCTTATTATTCCATCCTCATTCCATTCTTATTATCGTAAGAACGTAAACTTTTACCTACTAATTTACGCCCATGCTGGGCGCACCAATTTATGCAGATAAGGAATATCTTTTTCTGCAATTTCTTTATTTCTAAGTAAAGTAAACATATAGTCATATGCTTTTGCATGACTTACGGCTTCAAACATATCTCTTAGAAGTCTGCCTCCAACGGTTAATCTATGTTCTATTAAAACCTTTGTTTCACTTTCAGTCGAAGAATCGCCATCTAATGCGTTAGATGTCCATGTCAATCCAACCCTATAAAAATCTTTTATTTGTTTTAATAATTCTCCTTCAAATGGTCTTAATTCATTAATTGTATTTTGATATAAATCCATTTTTTTAAAGTTTTCCACCAGTTCATTCCCTTTTATAGATATTTTTATATAGATGCAATCTAATCTTCACGACCTTTTAATTGTACCCATTGTACCATATACCATTTATCAAATAAACTATATTTTCTATCTCTGCTTTATTTAGTCATTGAAAATTACCTATCTTTCCCTATCATAATCTTCATACTTTTCTGTTATTACATTCCGTTTGTATACTGTAATTTGTGATTTCATCGATGCCAATTAGTTACCTTGTAGATTGTTTTTGCTTTTATTTTTGCTCTTGTTTTATACTCAAACTTATAACCTCCATTCAAAAATTTGCTGCTTGAAAAGAAAAAGGGCACAAGCATACCGAATAAAATTCAATATACTTGTGTCCTCAAATTGTATGGTTAAAAAAGCATAGACTGCTGTTATTACAATTGGCAGCATAAATCCACATATTCTTCATCTGTAATTTTCAAATAATGCCTTCTAAATAAAAGATGTACAATTCTTAAAATATATTTGGATACATCTTTATGCTATGCTATCGGTTGATTATCCTTCTTGGATGTCTTTATTCGAGTAATCAACCACTATCTTTTTGCAGCTTTTACATATTTTCGCCTGTAGTAAGAAATCTCTAAAGGTATTGTTCTCTAGTAAAATTTCTCCATGTTTTGGAAGTAAAGAGACCTTATGCTGTCTTTTTACCCAAGCTACCCTTCGCATTCCTTGTAACAGTCCCTGCTCCATTTCATTATTGCAATACGGACACCTCATATATAACACCCACTTTGAAATTCTTGATTTATATTTCTATTTATCTATAAAGTGAATTTTTTCTTGTCTCGGAACACTCTAAGCAAAACACAGAAAACATTTATTGAACGTTCCCCGCAGACAAATTCCAAAATACTTTGGCGAGAATTTTGTTTTGTACTTCGTCAAACCTACTTTTCAATTATAAATTTTGATAAAAACAAAATAAAGGCAAGGCGAAAATAAATTTTATAACATGCTTATAATTTTGTATGCTCGCTCAATTACACTTCCGGGTGAAATTTTTATACACGTATATCCAAAGGACTCATACGTTTTTTCATGAATATGCTCAAAACATAAAGCTTCCTCAAAGCTAATCTTTCTTGCCTCTGAGGGTTGGCAAAAACCCAAATTCTCAATAAAAAATATCGTCTTCTGATATATTTGTTCATTCTCAATTCTATTTATTTCTTCAATAATATCTTTAGATGGCTGATATCCAAGATATTCACTTAGAGCATATGTACAAAAAACTGAGCGGTCATAAATTTGAACTTCAGACGGAAGAACTGAAAGCTGTACTTGTCTTTGTTTTTGCAATGCCACAATTTTATTAATAAAGGACGCATCCTTCCATGGTTCAGCTTTACCTTGCACTTGTTCTAAAGCAATTATATCAGTTGCAGCTTCTTCCACTACCAAATAACCCATTGTTTCTAATAATCTAATAATTGAAGTTTTTCCACTTCCTGGTGTACCCGTTAAAATATATCGTCTCATAAAACACCTCTTAAAAATAGTAACTAGTGCGACTTTTGATTAAAAAGTTAAGTTGTACAACCTTTGATATTAATGGAAAAAACGGAATACATTTTGCGATTGATTGTTAATTTATAGAATGGTTTCGCCTGACTTGATGATAGAATGGTTTTTCACACAAAAAAATTATAGCAAATATCATTTAGCAAGTCAAACCATATTGTAAATTTCTACCGAAATGCCTTTCTATCTCTCCATGAAAAAAATCGTGATTCTATGTTCCCATTCCTCTAAATTTACTATATCATCTATAAAATTGCTCAAAAAAAGAGGCCATAAATTGTACTTTTTGACCTCTTTTTTCTAATTTCTTATTCCCAAACCACTACATATTGTGGTCAAACCCTATCTTTTCTCCTTTTTACCACAGGATATCACCATTATTATACTTTCTGCCGTAGCTTGCTGCCAATCACATCTCGCTTTACTCGTGTTCTTGGGCAAGACTAGCATGAGGCGTACATCAGATTCTTCAGTCGTTTCACTCACAATCCGTGTTACGACTTCAACATGCCCCGTCCTCGGAAACATATCCATACATTTTACTTTTTCGATTCTATATCCTCTATCTATAAACTCTTTTAAATCCCTAACCAATGTAACTGGGTTGCAAGATACATATACGAATTTTTCTGGAGAAAAATCTATGATCTTCTGTAGTGCTTTTGGGTTGATACCTTCTCTAGGAGGATCTAATATGATTAAGTCTGGCTTTTCAACCAGCTTTTCTACTTCTTCTAAAACATCTCCTGCAATAAACTCTACATTATCTAACCTATTCAATTTTGAGTTTTCGTAAGCCTTCTCTACAGCTTCTTCTACAATTTTATCATCAATATCTCCTGCAAAATCTCTAACTATAGAATAGAGCTTTTCTGCTCCAAAAGTATTGGTTTGAAAAAAAGAAAATGGAGATATTTTAAATTTAAGTCCTAAAATCTCCTCTATAATATAATCTCTACCATATACCAAATCCGATCTATCTACTTTTATAGCATCAGCTACATTGTCATTTATAGTATGAATGAAACCTTTTATTTCTCCATCCAATTCTAATTTTTTTAGTCTTTCTATCAATTCATCAAGTGGTACTTCTCCTTGAGAACTAGTCACAAGATTTAAGAGTATTTCTCCAGTAGACAAGGCCTTTCTTATAACAAAATGTCTCAATACTCCTACATGAATTTTCTTGTTATAACAAGGTATATCCGTATTCCTAAAATAATTTATAACTTCCCCTAATATAATTGCAAAATCTCTATCTACAATATTGCATTTTCCCACACTGACTACTTCATAAAATCTTCCCTTTTTATGAAGTCCCAATGACAATGGTCCATCCCTATGTTCATCTCCAAAAGTATATTCCATCTTGTTTCTGTATTCTTCTAAACTTGGGCTCCTTTCAACCCCTAAAAAATTGAAATCTTCTATTCCTTCTTCAACAAATAACCGTTTCACTTGATTTTCCTTTATTTTTAATTCTTCTTCATAGGGAATAGATTGATAAGTATATCCACCGCAACCACCAAAATGAGGACATTTTGCTTCTATTTCTAACGGAGACTTTTCCATTATCTCTATGATATTTCCTTCAACATAATCTTTGCGTTTTTTATTTATACGGACTTTCACTCTTTGTCCCTTTATTGGTGATGTTTAAAGGTATTATCTCATAGAAAGCATTTCTTTAAAATGTGAGGTGGATTTGACGCTTACCTTTGATCAAAAATTTTTGATTAGCCAAATCACTTAATATTTCTGCTACTGATTTCTTTGGCGGTTTAAAAGAAGCTTCTTTATTTGGTATAGATTCTATCGGATTTTCTTTTATTTGAGTTTTATTTGGGTTGTTCACTTTCTGTGAACAACCCACAAGAGCAAAAAGTACTAATAATACTATTCCTAATGTTAATTTATCTACGGCAATTATAAACTTTTTATTGAACATAGCTTAAATCTATCATCCTCCTACTGATAATTCTTTAACATATATTTTGTTTCATAATTAGTACTTTCCTTCTACTGAAGTATTCACTGTTTCCGTCACTCCATTTCTTGTCACTTTTGCAATTACACTAAGGCGATATGTATAGCCTTTTTCAACAGCCTCAGTTTCAAAAAATGATAGCGATTCTCCTTTTGAACTTTTTCTCCAAGAGTTTTCAAGTGACCAACCCGACAATCCCTTACGCTCCAACTTAAATGTTGCAGATATACTTGAAGTACCAGAAATTCCGTTAATTATACCGACACATTCTGCTTTGCCATTTGTAAAATACAAATCAAGATTCACATCATTAGTATTTTCCCACTGTGGAGTAATTGGGACATCCGTATCAACACCTTGAACTACATTTGACGACACTTCTGCAAATACTGGAATACCTTGATTAAGAAATAGCATTCCTATTACGAGAAATGTCACAACCTTTTTGATTTTCATTAGTATCACAGCCTTTCGTATTATAGAGCTTTTCATGCTCTTACTTATATAACGTTTGAAAGGATATTTTCCCTACAAAAAAATTTTAATGTTTTAAAAAACTACTTGGTATTTTTTACTTTTCTGATATAGATTCTGCTATTTTGTTTAATTCATTTATAGATATTTTTCCCCAGAGACTAAAAGTATAACCATCCATATTCCATATGACTCCATTGTCAAACCTATCATCTACTGCAGTTATAGAGAATGCTTCATTATCCAATACTACATGGCTATCTATTTTATGATTTTCATTATCAACAGATATATTTGTAATACTATTTTCTGGACGATAAGAAAATCTAATTTTATCACCTTGGTTATTTATAAACTCCATATTTATGACATTTCCTAGCACTTCATAATTTTTTAGTAGATATCCTTTAGGCAAATATTCCAAAGTCCACTCTTTCTTCTCAACAATTATCTCTTCATCTCTAAATGTAAATGAGGTGAATTTTTCATACCATTCAACAAGAACTTTTCCTACTGCTGCACGAACTTCAGTATTAAAAAGCAATGTACCAAACAGCAAACCTAATACAATAACAAGAATTGATGCTACCCTTCTACTGTAAAGCATGGTCTTTTTAAGCAAACCTTTTCTACGGTCTTTTATAAAAAGTTCTTTTATTCGTATTTCAAATTCCAGAGAAAATGTATATATCTTGGCGAGTTGTTCATTTGTTGGAATAGAAGCAATCTCTTCATTAAAATCATCAATGACTGCCTGACGGAATAGCGCCTTAAAAACCACATCATTCAATTGATCTTTATTCATTATACTTCACCTCTTTCTCTATTAGTTTACGAACTTTTTCCTCCGCTCTCATAATTCGTGTATCAACATGTTTTGGAGTCATACCAAGTTCCTCTCCGATTTCTTTATATGACATATTTAAGATATATTTCATAAGTAGAACTTGCTTACTTATTTCATCAATTGAATTGATATACTTACGGATAAGTTCATACTCAGACTCAAAAACAACCTGCTCATCAACAGGCACCTCGCCTGATTCAAGAAATATTTCTAATTCCTCAATTGATTTATTAGCAAAAGGTTTTTGCTTTCTTAATATGTCAATGCATTTGTTTCTCACTATAATAACGGCTGAGCGACGGAAATCCATACAGTTCAAATTTAAATATTTTTCTTTTTTCTGTATTATAGATCTAAAAGCATTATGTAGTGCATCCTCAGCCATATCTTAATTTCTAATAATCGTCATAGCATAATTAAGCAGGGCATATTTATGCTCCTCATATATATCAGTCATCTTTTTTCGTTCCTGCTCTGTATCAAGCATGGATAAATAAATAGTAAGCAATATTATCCCACCTTTCATCTTAGGAGATTGGTTTTAGTATGTCTTTATAGTTATTTTTATTATAATACACTATATACGGTTATGCTAATATTTTTAAGATACAATTCTAAAATCTGCCAAAAATCCATCCTAAAATTCCCCCCAAGAGCGTAAAGATTATTTTAGCCCTATCCAACACTGAGTCCATAATCTTATCCTCCTAAAGCTTGCCCGAAAAAGCATTACGCAATTTTTTTAGCGCTCTATTTTTCATCTGATTAACTGCTTGTCTTGAAGTACCATAAAAACTTGCAATCTCTGTTACTATATAACCAGTAAAATAAATCATACTTATAACGGTCAGTTCTTGTTTTGTTAATATATTTTTAATAAACGATAATTCATATTCTTGATATACATCATTAGTTGCGGATATGGATTCAACATAATATAGCTCATTATCGTTTAAGTCTGAATAAAGTAGAAGGTTTCGAAACCGTTTGACTTCTATCAATCTTTTTACATAACTGCTGTGAACTGAAGTACATATGTAGGAAATCACGCTTCCTTCACTTTTGTTATGAATATTTTCGATTTACATGTTATGTAGTAGTTCGATAAAATTGAGAAGAAGATCATTATAGGCATCATCATAAGACAGCTTATAAGCGTACTTCTTCAGCAACGGATTGAACTTTTCGATAAGCAATAGGGTGGCATCACCATCCCCGCCTTGTGATCTTACAATAATATCAATAGTCATAATGCATCCCACTACCTTTCAAATGGTAGAGAGATGGGATGCTTGTTTTTGTAAAAATATAAGCAAGAAAAATCTAATTTTTCGGCATCATCGTCACCTTCTATAAATTAAAATGTAGGTATTAAGGCAATTCAGCCATAATACCTGCTTCACTTTTTATTTATCGAAACTCGATAGTGCGAATTATCTTTTGGTATAACAAGTTTTCAATTTTAATCTGCCTTTCTATAAACAAAAGAAAACCCTATATTAATTTTGGTATTAATTGCATATCGATTGATACGCTTTACCATGGGGCTGTCATCAACACCTAACCCCATGGAATCATACGCCTCACTAAACACCGTTATATATAAATAACGTATGTGAAGATAAAACCCCTACAAACCTTTCCTAATTTGTATGGGTTTGTTTTGATATGGTATTACTGAATTTGCACTTAGAAGTCCAGTATAAATAAAAGCACCGGGATATCAATTTTATCCCGACGCTTTTATTGTTTTTTTCTCAAATCCTTCATACGGGATAATATATATATAATTGTTCACTGCTTAACTTATATAAGTCCTGAATTATGGATTCTATGAGTGCTGGGTTTCCGACGATTTCTTCATTGAAAAAATCCTTCAGATGGACTTTGAAGTACCCTATGCCTTGAATTATGATACTATTGTCAAGATTAGGTTCTCCACCAGCTATCCACTTAATCTTACTAGTTATAGTGGTGACGGTATAGTCAATTTTTTTGAAAGAGATGTTTACTTTTTGATTGCCTCCCTCTCTTTACTTTGTAGACGAAGCTTCTAAAGTGTGCGCGCCATTTTACAAGTTAGTCAAAAAATAAAAACAAAGGAAGGTAATTGATTATGGCAAATACTGCAACAACAGTCTATGATAATATTATTCAAGCTTATCGCGTTGATATCAACGGGAAATCTGGTATCTACATGGAAACGCAATCAGGTGCAAATACGCTAAGAGATCGTCTTAATGCATTATTTTCTGATTCGAACCGTGATTTGGACTTTATAACACCCTCACACGATGGCTCTCGATATATTGTTTCATGCCCACTGGTGAGAAAGAACATTGGAGAGAAAACTTATTTTTATGACACATCCTCAAACCCATCATCCAACTATTATGGTGAGAAGCTTTATGAGGCAACAAATAATACCGATCCTCGCACATCCGCTCAAACTTTGCTTTACCAAATAGGGATAAATAACACAATGCCTTGGTATGATGCGCTATTTATTTCGAATAAGATTCGTTCTCTTGTCAATTTGAACTTCAATGATGCTAAGGGAAGCTCAACTTGCACAAACCTTGTTATGCCGGCAAACCAAGGTGGAACAGTTGCAAGTACAATTTCTACCAGTGCTACATGCGATTATTATGGTCTACCATGTCAGGGTACTCAACCAGGTAAGACATCAACATGTCCCGAAATAGGATTTCCTGCACAGAACATTCTTAGCGCAATGACTGCAAACGGTGAAGTTTTTCATCCTCAAGGTTTAACTGCGGCAATGACCTCCACTAATAGTTGGAATACCACCTATAGAAATAAATTTGTTAAGGTGACAAATTTGTCAAATACTTCAAAAAGTATCGTTGTCAAAGTAACTGATACAGCTCCAGCAAATAGGGGTATAGAATTATCCTATAGGGCGTGGGTTTCCATTGGCAAACCATCAGGTGCAAACTCTGTAAAAATCGAACTAATGGCAAACTAATTATTAAATAAACAGAAAGCAGAGAGCTTTGCTCTCTGCTTTCTGTTTATTTAACTTGTAACAGCTCATTTGTTTCATAAACGTAAGTCACTAGATTTTGATTTTGCCCAATAGCTAAGCTGAAAGTGTTCGTTATGGAATCATACATTGAATACTTGGCACCTGATTGCTCGTTAATATTCGAGATACTAACTGTTTGTTTATCAAAATCGAAAAAACAAATTGAAGTATCGGGTACTGTGCCTACAGTAGAGACCACTTCATTTGTGCCATTTTCATCTATATCACTAATTTGAGTAAATCCGTCGATCTCCGATATAATATATGGTGTCTTTTCCTTTATCACAAAAAATATTGTGACTCCGTAGCTCGCACCACGCACCTCATTTGTTATATAAACTGTTTCAGTTTCAGCTAATACTGTTTTTGTCAAATCATACCAAGTCTCGCCAAGAGAACGTGATAAAGCATATTTTATCCCAGAAACCTCAATATATGAATAGATATAACCTTCAGGATTTTCTTCATTGAACTCTTTGGGGATATATTCAACATATGTGACCATATCATCAATTTTTGTTGAGTTAACAATACTTTCTATCTGAATATCATTCAATAAATTAAGAGGTATATCAGAAAAATCCTGGGTGGAAAAATTTAGTTGAACGGTGTCTGGTGCTGATGATGTGTTTTTCGTACCTTCTTCTGAGAGAATGTCATCAACTGGTGTTTTAGGCTCATTTTGTTTTTTTGTACAAGCTGTACACATTAGTAACACAAAAATAAGCATAAGAGCTGTTATGGTTCTACAATTTACGTTTTTCTTTTTTTCATAGGCCACTCCTTTTAATTTGTAATTGGGAATCATATGTTGTACTTCAAGATGCAACTTCTGATAATATTTAACAAAGTAATAGTCCAATAGCAATAAGTTTGCCCTCAGTGTATTGAGAGAACCCATATTCACTTTTTTATTATATCATGAATAACAGCGAAACATTTTAACATCGTGTTTTAATTAATATTTTTTCCTGAAACTTTTTTATAAATTTGCATTTTTTACTTACTTTTACTTAGTGTCAATGGATATACTTCCTAATCAGAACTTGCTTGCTTATTTCATCAATTTAATTAGATACTTTCTAATAAATTCATATTAAGACTGAAAAATAACCTCGTCAACAGGTTCCTCACTGACTCAAGAAATATTTCTAATTCCTCTATTCATTTATTAGCATAAGGTTTTTGCTTTCTGCATATATCAATGAATTTGCTTCTCACTATAATAATGGTCGAGCGACGGAAATCCCTACAGCCCAAAATTAAATATTTTTTTCTGTATGATAGATATAAAAGCATTATGTACTGCCTCCTCAGCCATATCCTGATTTTTCATATTCTTTTATAGCATAATGAATCAGGACATATTTATGATTCATGTATGTCTAAGGTTAGACTAATATTTCCGAGATAGCTATTACAATCATTTTTATACTCAAAAAATAGACATCAAGATTCTTATCTTAATCTCTTAGATCTTTCTATATACAATTTACATTTTAGGGGGTCATCACTCAAATTACCCTATGTCATCTATAAATCACCCCAAAAATAAGGATCAAAAACGGTGTTTTTTGACCAATTTTTGGCCCGAATTTCATCTCTAAACCACTATATGTTGTGGTCAAGCTCTATTATTCCTTATCTAAACCACAATATGTCATCAGAATTATACTACCAACATGCCTTGAGAGAACGATAATGATTTCACTTGAAGCTGGTATCCCCTAGCATATTTTCAAAGAATTAATTAATTCTAATAATTAGTATAATGAAAAATTTATTCAATTGTTTCATTAAAGATTTATAGTTCCATTAATTGAAATAATCGCTTTCCCCCCAACTTTGATAGTCGGATTAGTTTTTCCTGCAATAATCTTTATCGTAAGTTCTCCTGGTCTTCCAGCTGCATGTCCTTGGCCAATTGTAAATTCATGGTCTATTTTGGGGTCTAAAATATTTTCCAATACTAAGTATCCTGCTAACGCACCATTCGCTGCTCCTGTAACCGGATCCTCAGCAATTCCGATTGCTGGTGCAAAATCTCTTGTATATATTTTATATCGTTCATCAAAACTATTAAAACTAAACAAATGTGTAGTAACAACATCCAATTTAAGATTTAAATCTTTTAATTCTTCAAATATCGGTACTGATGCGTCGATTGCTTTACTGTTCTTTACTGGAATTAATAAGTGCCAATTTCCTGTATATGCTAACTTGATCGGATATTTATCATCGATGTCCATTGGATTAATCCCGACTACACGACAGATTTCTTCCTTATCCACCTCAAATTGTTTTGTTTTAGGTGCAACTTGAGTCATCACAACACTATTTAATTTTTTTTCTTGCATAGACCATTCAACTGGAACAATACCAATATTTGTTTTCAATCTAATTTGTGAGGCTTTTTCCATCCAGCCATACTCCATTGCCATAACCCATGACAGGCCTACCGTAGCATGACCGCAAAAATCGATCTCTCTACTTGGTGTAAAATAACGCACCACATAATCATAATTTCTGTCATTAGAAGGAAATAAAAATGCGGTCTCTGAAAGATTTAATTCTCTTGCTATCTTCTGCATGTCGTGCTCATTTAACCCTACTGCTTCGGGAACTACACCTGCGGCATTTCCACCGAAAATTTGATCCGTAAATGCATCTACATGATAGACTTGTATTTTCTTCATAATTAACACTCCTTTTTTATATTTGATAAAGTAAGTATATAGCAAAAGAATTTCAATTGTAGATTCAATATAGGTTACTAACTCAACATTGGGGCGCGCTTCTTTAGAACCGTACAATGCTTTGAAGATACAAAAAAGATGCCGCTTGAGTCTAGTGGAGCCTTGCGGAATAAAAATCAACCCTCAGATCCAGTTTTTTTGAGCACAATGCGGTATCTTTTTTTAATCTCACATCAGAGATTTCTTTATCATCATCAATTGTATGTGTATAGCTTAGCTCTTTTGATCCCGTAAATCAAAAATTGTAAGCAATAAAACTCTCAAATGCTCTTTGCAAATGAACTTCATTCGTTACAATTATTTAGCTATAGGGGTTGGAGAATTGCAGTAATCAATTTGGAACAATCCTTTTAGTGCTATTTGTTTTTATAGCATTAGCATCTAAATTTTTAAAAATAAGATTTTAATTAACCTATCAAATACGGATATCCAATCTAAAGCTTCGCTTTAACCCCGTTTTTAAATGTAATGTTACGTACGACATAATAAAATCTTATCAATTAACCCATATTCTTTCGCTTGCTCAGCCGTCATATAACAATCTCTTTCCATATCCTCTTTAATCTTTTGAATCGGCTGACCTGTAAGCCTACTATATATTTCATTTAGAGTTTCTTTTGTTTTTTCAAGCCAATCACTATGAATTTTAATATCTGTGGCCTGCCCCTGAAGTCCGCCGGATATTGATGGCTGATGAATCAGCACTTCACTGTTTTTCAAGGCAAAACGTTTACCTTTCTTCCCCGACGCCAGAAGTAATGAAGCTGCGCTCCCTGATTGGCCTACACTGATGGTAGAAACATCGCATTTGATATAATTCATTGTATCCATAATAGCGAAGCCGTCCGTTACGGAACCACCTGGGCTGTTTATATAGAAATGAATGTCCTTGTCACAATCGGCGGATTCCAAGAAAAGCATTTGCGCAATAATTAAGCTCGCAGATTCATTCGTTACCATGCCGTTAAGCATGATAATCCTATCATTTAACAACCTCGAAAAGATATCGTAAGAACGTTCTCCTCGAGATGTCTGTTCAATTACCATTGGTATAAGATTGCTCATATTAACCTCCTTACGCTGCTTATGCAGCCATATTCGTGATTCTGTTGAAGTCGGAACTGAATTCGATAACATTATTGAATTTACCACTTCTATATACTCTCCGATATTTTCCAGGCGTCAAATCATAAATTCTCATAAAGGCTCTAGAAAAGGATTCCTGGGAAGCATATTGATACTTCAGTGCGATATCAATAATCGGCTGTTCTGTTTGAACAAGCTCTTCTGCAGCCTTCTCCATCCGCCTCTTAGTAATATATTTGGTGACGGATTCACCTGTTATTTTGTGAAAAAGTCTATGATAATGATATTTTGACAGATAAGCTTTTTGAGCAAGATCATCAAGTTTAATCTTATTCCCCAGATTTTTTTCAATATACTCAAGTGAATCACGCACTTTTGAGTGATAATCCATATGCATCCTCCTCGTATAATAGTATTTGCAAGGAAATATTATATATCTTTATAGAGATAATAGCCTTGTAATCTATTGTCTCTTTTTTTGTCTCTTTGTATAAATCAATAACAATTCCTATGGTTTAATAATGGTAGAAATCATTAAGGAAAGTTCTATCGATTTCGAGTTTATTCTCCGAAAATCAGTCTCCCTTGGCTGTGTGTTTTCTTCTAACCGCTAGACTTTCCAAGAATATACCATATATTATATACTCAACCATAAATTAATTCTTGATAATTCTTGCTCAAATTTTATCTGACGAAAATAAGTATAAATGTCAATATTAGAATGTAACTTTTTACTCATCTTCTTTAAGATATTTTTTAAATGATATGATTTTCCGTTGATAGGAATTACATGAGTATGATGTAAAATCCTATCTAAGATAGCGTTAGCTATGACAGAATCATAAAATATATAATCTCATAATTTCATATTAATCTCACTAATTAAATTACATAAAGTTATATATGACATTAGCTTTTAATAAATATATTCTTATCAGAATTACTAACCCTTTTATTTATTCCTATATTATTTATATACCCTTTAGCATTAGATATTCTACTTAATGTGGATATATCTAATGTATTTAATTTTGAGTTCCTACTTTCTGACATTGTGAAAAATACTTTTGACGAATTAGTCTTCACAAATATCCAATTCATAGGTTACTCTTGCATCATAAATTATATATTGCTCTACAAACATAAAGCTTAAAACCTTTGATACATTTGCAATACTTTCAAAAGCTAATTTATTCGAATCTGAACTTTCCTCTAAGAAGTACATTACCGAGCTATATAATTTATTTATATTTTAATATTAATTCCTCCTCACTTATTAACACTCTATATAAAAATTATCTTTTTAATTTCTGCTAAATCCATTGATAAAATTATTTTGCATAACATCTTTTTAAAATTACATTTCTCTTAAACATGTTTTTTGTGATATTAGTTCATTAAACTATATATTATTAAATATTTTATTCTCTATGATATTTAAAAGTTATGCCTCTGAAGGTGTATTCCAAATATATAATGTATTTAAAAAGGTAGATATGGATCTATTCGTATAGGAAAAGTACCAGAGCAACGTGGAATTCATGTAAATCGTAAGCAAATATCTAGATTAATGCGTGAAGTGAATCTATGTCCTAAAGGAACCAAATATAATTATAAGAAATATAATTAAAAAAATAGAGGTGAAGAAAGACCTAATTTACTTAATCAAATGTTTGTTACAGATACAAAAAATAAAATTGGGGTAGGTGATGTTACATATGTACCAACTAGGAAAGGAACCCTCTATCTTGCAATATTTATTGATATGTTTTCTCGAAGGTAGTTGGATGACCGATGGGAAGTAGAATGAAAGATACCCTTGTGATTGAAGCATTTACTTAAGCTTATGGAAAAGAACGGCCTAATTGCGGGTTAATAATTCATGCCGAACCTTTTGAAAACGTTGATAACTCTCATACAACAAAACCCCTTCCATCTAACTTCCTTAAACAACTATTGTAATATTTATAAAAACTTTATATAATTTACATTATACTAATATGAACAACTAAAATTAACATGATTATACTATATTAAGCAACCTTTGAAACTATATTTGTTTTTTGTTAGGATTTATAAAACTTTATTTCAACATAATTCATTGATAATAAACTAAATCACAAAAGTTGCAGATTGTTATCTCTGAGATAATCGCAGTTCATTTTTAGCTCAAAGAATTATATCTATTTAGCTCTAATTTACCATGAGGAGAAAGGATAAAGAATATGGACAATTACTATGCCGAAAAATTAAATTCCAAAAAGTTGTTTCAGGCGTACGATACCCAAATTCCACGTATCAAGCAGTATTTACAAGCGGAGATAGATTTTGTCAAGGGAAATCTATCAAACACACAAAGTGTTTTGGAGCTTGGAGCCGGATACGGTCGAATTATTAGGGAATTGGCTCCCTACTGCCGATCTATTGTCGGGATAGATATCTCGCTGGAAAGCGTTGAGTTAGGCAAAGAGTACCTCAAAGACTATCCCAACGCGAGTATAGTTGCCATGGATGTTCACCAGATAAAATTCCCTAAGCCCTTTGATGTTATTTTGTGCCTGCAAAACGGATTGTCTGCCATGCGTGCTGATTCCACTGTCATTCACAAAATTCTTGATAAAGTGGCACCAGGTGGAACGGCTTATTTCAGCAGTTACAGCACTAGATTTTGGGATTTTCGTCTGAAATGGTTTGAGGAGCAGGCCTCCAAAGGGCTTTTGGGGAAAATTGACTATACTAAAACCAAAAACGGTGTGATTATCTGCAAGGGGGGCTTTAAGGCGACGATCCATTCATCCGAGGATCTTGAAAAAATTGGCGAAGAGTTGGGATACCCCTATCAGGTGCAAGAAGTGGATGAATCTAGCGTGTTTCTAATCATCCATAAGACCTAACTAAGCGGAGAGGTATTTCTGTAAAATCTGCTCTTTTAAGTTTGAATTATTTCGAGTGTCCGATTTCTATATTAGCCCATGTAAGTAAAACAAGATCAAAAATATTGCAGCACTTTCATGCAGTCATTAATCATTAACTACCAAAATTACAGTTCCTTTTAAGTTGTATAATAAAAAAAGACAATACTAGTACTGGACTGTGTCAAGTTCATTTATTCATCATGTTTGCTTATGAATCTCTTTACTGCTTTGCCTGCTTCAATCGGATGTTGCATCCATACATAAGCATGGATGGAATTTTCTATATGCTCAATTTCATATGTATGCAGTAGACTAGTGAACGCAGATAGGATGCTTCTGATTTTCTTATCTTCCCACTCTTCTTCGCTTGGAAGGAATAGAATAGGACATTTTACCTTCTTATAATATTGCTCAAATTTCACATCCCAGTATTTCTGAATATATTCTGTTCTAACATGGTTTAAATAGCAATATGTAAAATTACCGTTTTGCATCTGTTGCAGATTGTGTTCAAAGAAGGCTAAGAAATATTCATTCCATAATCCTTGTTGTATTAATTCCGCTCGTTGTTCCTCAATATACTCTTCTTTCGTTTTAAATACACGTTCCTCCCTTTCAGCCAGTACAGTCCGCATGACTTCTTTTTTATGTTCAATTTCCTCCTCCGTTCCATTAAATAACCCGTATTCTCCAAACTCATTATATAAAGCCCCTTCACATATGAGAGATAGGATGAGCTCTGGATGTGATGCAGCTAAACTAAGTCCAATCTCAGCCCCCATTGAACTACCTACGATATGGCAGCACTCTACGTTTAGTCTCTCCAACAATAGATAAATATCGTTTGCCATATCGTCTATATGATACCCTGCTAAGGGTTTATCGGATTTACCATGTCCTCTAAAATCAGGAACAATGATGCTATATTCATTTTCAAATTGGGGTAAAATACCTTCCCACATATTCAAATTTCCTCCACTAAAGTGAAGGAATAAAACAACTGATTTATCGTTTAATGAATATCGTACATTAATCCCTATATGGTCTAGCTTAATCATTTCCTCTATCATTTTTCCGCCTCCACTACTATAATTTATTATCTAAAAACTATACTCCCTGATTTTAAAATTATCTAATGGGGTTTTATCCTGTTATATCCACTTTTCTTAATTTTGTATTTTTGAAATAGACTCTTACTTTTTCTCACCCCACACCCCTCATTCCTTCGTTCCATTATATAATAGTAATTTGCTTTTTTCCACTTATTTTTCCCATTTACTCCCAAATAAAAAAAGCAAGACTTTATTAAAATTATAGTAAAGTTTTGCTTTTAATCAATCATCATTTTCACTTTTTTCAATCACTCATTCAATCTTTTTAATAAAAGCAAATGTTTATTACAAAAAGCAAGACTTAATTATACTAGGACAATTTTTTTGCAACAGGATTATAACTTCAACATGTCCATTAACTTTGCCTTATCTACCTTATATCCCCTCTCCATAAATGCCTTCAAATCCCTCACTAATGGTCCTACAAAAGCATACTTATCATAAAATGTTTCTGACATAGGTTGGAATTCTTTAGAAGTATAAACTATAGTAGTATTATTATCATTCTCAATCAATATCATATCTATTTGCTCTTAAAAGTTGAAACTTCTTATTTATTCGCGGCAGCCCAACAATCATATGTAAGATTTCCTCGGCTCCCTATTTCATCATTTTTGCAGTGTACTTATTAAATGCAAATGTAGTTGCAGAACATATATATAATTCCTTCTAGTAATCATATATCTACTGGCTTATACATTCTAAAGAATTATCTAAAACATTATATTTTACAATTACGTGTTCAATTATTCCCATATAATTATAAGCAAGGCCTGCCTCAAACTCTACTGTATTATTGTCAATCCATTTTAGGTTGCCACACCAGCTATATTGTCCATCTGGATAGGTATTACTGTAATTTTCGTTAGCCATCACTACTTTTTCTATGGATAATTTCATGATTTCAGGACTGGCTTATTCATTGTTTAAATCAATAATATTGAGTGAGTTGATTCTCCTGGTAGATGTTTGTACTGCTATTTTATCATTACCTGGGGAAACTTTAATTGCTTCAGTCGTATCAATATATGTTTGCGACTCTGTAAAAGAATAAAGCTTTGATAGCTTATCATTCTTAATCATCCATAATTCATTATAGCTTCCATAGTCGGAGTAATCATTAAAAAGTGCAAAACCTTTAATGCAGTGGACGCTGTTCACTATATATGAACTATCAAATTTCTTACTCAGCATACTTATAGCAAATTCTGCACCATGCTTGATTGTATTGTTTGTACTGGTCAAAAAAGGTGTAATTTCAGCTATTGCATGAATTCTTATATTGAACATCAAACAAAATTCCTTTTAAATCATTCAATTCCGCTTTTATAACTTTTGAATCTTCATATAAAGGAACTATCTTAAGCTGTCCTTTATTTCCTATGACTATAAGGGAATTCTTATTACCATTCTCATCTTCTAAACATCTAATTTTCCTTATTTCATTATTTAGAAAATCAATTTTTTCTGTGATATTAATCTGAATAGCTATCTTTTTTCATTGAGATTATTATAGTAGTCAATAATCCTCCCCAAAGTACTGTTGCACCTATACCAAAGAATATCGTTGCACTTAACGTCATTTTTATCACCACACCTTTATTCATTTTTTAAATTAATATTATCTCTCCAAGGTTGTTTACTTATTAAGACCGCTCCGGTAATTCCTATTAAAATAATTCCCCATCCATAAACAAACAATGCTTGCAAATCATATCCACCATAAGGTGTATGCATTTCTGTAATAAGACTTTGTACTAAGATGAAAGTTAAAACAATTGGATTTATACATTTAATAAATACATCCCACCATTTTCCTATTCTATAATAAGATACTGAATTTGTATGGTCACGAATTGTCTTAGGTTTTACAATCCATCCTACTAAGATAGTTTCCAGTAATCCAACTACAACTATTCCATAGTTATTAATAAAGTTATCCATAATATCTAATAAGTATAATCCCGCTCTAGTTGCAAAGGAGATACTTATAACAAATCCAACTAGCAAAATTCCTGTTACTACTTTTTTACGTTCCCATCCTGTTTTATCTATTATGGCTGAAGAAATCGCTTCAACTAAGGATACTGCTGATGTTAATCCCGCAAATATTAAGCAAGTAAAAAATAATACAGATAGTATGTTTCCCCAGCTGCCCATTACTGAAAATACTTTAGGAAATGCTATAAATGCAAGTCCTATACCATCAGATGCAACTTTATCAACAGATACTCCTTGATTTGTTGCCATAAATCCAAGTATTGCAAAAACCCCTATTGCAGATAAAAATTCAAAGCCACAATTGGCAAAAGCAGTCATAAATGCACTATTATTTATATCTATTTTTTCAGGAAGGTAACTGGAATAAGTCATCATAATTCCTGTAGCTATACTTAATGAAAAAAATACTTGTCCATATGCTGCAATCCAAACTTTAGGATCTTTAACTTTTTGCCAATCAGGTGTAAACAGTGTGTTTAAGCCTAAAGAAGCACCTTCTAAAGTTACCCCTTTTATTACTATAATTATCATTATTATTAATAGAGCTGGTAATAGTATTTTACTTAATTTTTCAATTCCAGCTTTTATTCCTTTATAACATATAAAACAGTTAATTAACCAAACCAAAGTTATTCCTATTAATATTGGAACAACTATACCTCCAAAATCGAAGGGTGATGATGATAAATTTAATACTTCATTATAAAAATAACTGTTGGTGTCATTTCCCCATACTTTTTTAAAGCTTAATGTTAAATACTTTATAGCCAAGCTCAAAATCATTGAATAATAGGATAAAATTATGACTGCGCTAATTATAGGCCACCAACCAAGCCATTCCCATTTTTTATTTGCCCTTGATATTGCAAGTGGTGTTGAACCTCTAAATTTATGACCCATTCCATATTCAAGAATTAATAAAGGTATTCCTGCTGTGAATATGGCAAAAAAATATGGAATTAAGAAAGCTCCACCTCCATTTGAATAAGCCACATAAGGAAATCTCCATATATTACCTAGCCCTACAGCAGAACCAATAGCTGCAAGTAGAAACCCTGCTTTTGTCCCCCATTGCTCTCTGGATTTTTTCATTTTTATTCCTCCTAAATATTTTGTCTGAATTTTGCAAATGTTGATATTTATAAATAAAAAAGCCCCACAGTTTATACTATGAGACCTTTTTACCTAGGATATTACAAAAGTCCCATAGTTTATCTATGGGACTCCATTTATTTCGATACAAATAATTAGCCACCATAGATGCAAAATGCCTGTTTTGGCGATTGCACCTATAGTAGTATGTAACGTATCTATATATACAATCGCTATCTTAAGTTAGCTAATAAGAGTAGATTATTCAATTTTGAAACAGATATATTTATTTTAATATTCATAATAATCCTCCTCTTGGTAAATTTATATCATGGTATCATACTATTCTAGTAATGTCAACAAAATCTTAAAAATAATATAAAAAATATAATATAGTTAATTGTAAAACTAAATTAGACCCCTTTTTACTTTGCAGTCTAATTTAGTCTTACAAATCTTTCAGTTTATTAAGCGTCTCATTATACATATTCCTTATGACCAATTTAGGATGATTCGCTATTATGGTCTTTATGCTAAAAAATACATTCGTTCTTCTAAACTTTATCTTTAGATGGACTTGATCCATCTATTCCGCCACAACCTGATTGCCAAGTTTATAATGGTTCTATGACTCCAAAATCTTATACTGGTATTCGTGGTGTTCATTACGAATACAAAAAATATTCTAATCTTTTATTATTAGGTTTATTCTGCATGCTATGATTTTTCCATAAGAGAATAATCTATAGCTAGGAATTGTAATTCATAAATTCTACCTGTAATACTTTCACTACCCCAGGCAAAGATAGATTAACAAGTAATTTAATTCACTCTATATCCTTTATCTTCAAAAACGATTATTTCTCTAAATATTTCTTTAAATGTCTTCCCGTAATTGATTTTTGGGATTCCAATATTCCTTCAATCCCTCCTTGATATAATAAATATCCACCTTTTTCTCCAGCATATGGTCCTAAATCTATAATCCAATCAGCTATACTCATTATCTCTAAATTATGTTCAATAATTATTATTGTGTTATTTTTGGATAACTTTTTAAATATCTTTATCAGTCTATAAACATCCTTAGCGTGTAGTCCTGTTGTCGGCTCATCAAAAACATAAATATTTCCATTAGAATTTAGATTGATAGATAACTTTAATCTCTGAAGTTCTCCTCCAGATAATGTATCTAGACTCTGTCCTAAGGTTAAATACCCAATCCCCACATCTATCAGCGTCTGTAATATTATACTAATATTATTAAAGTCTTCAAAATAGTGCAAAGCATCTTCAATTGATAAATCCAATACTTGACTTATATCCAAGCCATTTACCTTATATTTAAGTGCCTTTACATTGTACCTTTTCCCATTACATGCTTCACATTCACTAACTATATCATCCATAAATGCTAAGTCTAGTTTTATATAACCTTTGCCTCCACATTCTGGACAAGCTCCTTTAGAATTAAAACTAAAATAAGATGGAGATACATTATTTGTTTCGGCAAAGATATTTCTGATATTATCAAATACTCCTATATAACTTGAAACTGTTGATCTAACGCTTGTATATATCTTTTTTTGATCAATAAAAATACCTTCAGGATACTTTACCTTAAATTCAATACTCATAAGTGATGACTTTCCTGATCCTGCAACTCCAGTTACTACAGTAATTGCATTTTTAGGTATTTTTACATCTATGTTCTTTAAATTGTTTGCCTTTGCTTTATTAACTTCTAACCATTCTTTAAAAGGTTTTATTTCATTGTTTAATTTATTCTTCTTTTTAAATTCCTCAGATGTCAATGTTTTTGAAGCTATAAAATCTTCATATCTGCCTGAAAAAATTAATCCTCCTCCTCTTTTACCTGATTCTGCCCCTAATTCTATAATATTATCAGCAATCTCTATTACATCAATATCATGTTCAACAATTAGTATTGTATTTCCTTTCTTCTTTAAATCTATTAGTAATCTATTTATCCTTAATATATCCTCTGGATGCAGTCCTACACTAGGCTCGTCTAATATATATAATAAATCTATAAGACTATTTCCAAGCTGTTTTATAATTTTTATTCTTTGAGACTCTCCTCCTGAAAGATTTCCAGTATTTCTATTTAGACTTAAATAATCAAGCCCAACTAGTCTAAAATTATATAAATCTTTTAAAATTGAATCTACCAATTCTTTTGTGTTTCTTATATTTATACTCTCTAGCTCCATTATTAAATTCTCTATACTCATTCTACAATAATCATAAATGTTTTTATTATTTATTTTACATTTTAAAATATCTTCCTTTAATCTGCTCCCATTACATTTTGGACAGATAATTTTTTTTGCATATTTATCTATCTCATGTTTATGGATTCTAACTTCCCTGCTATCCTTCTTAAAAAAAGCTTTTTTTATTCTTGGTATTACCCCATCATAAATTGCTGATTTTGGATATTTATCACTTGGATTTTCCAACTTTATTTCATCTGCATATAATAACAAATAAAGTTCCTCTTTATTATAATCACTAATTTTCTTATCATTACCAAATAAGCCAGATTCTATATACCTACTCCATCTAAATCCTCCTACTTGAAATGTGGGAAATAATATTGCCCCCTCATTTAATGATCTATTTTTATCTATAATCTTTTCTATATCAATATCTCTTATCTTACCAATTCCCTCACAAGCTTCACACATACCTTTTGGATTATTAAAAGAAAAACTATCCGAATATCCCACAAAAGGCTTTCCAAATCTAGAAAATAATAACCTAAGTTTTGAATATATATCAGTTACCGTTCCTACTGTAGACCTATTATTATCTCCGATCTTTTTTTGATTCATAACAATTGATGGTGATAATCTTTTAATCTCGTCACATTTTGGTTGTGGGAATTTTCCTAATCTTGTTCTAATAAAGCTGGAGTAACTTTCATTCATCTGCCTTTGTGATTCTGCTGCAATAGTATCAAATACTAAAGCAGATTTACCTGAGCCAGATGGACCAACTACTACTGTGATTTCTTTCTTTGGAATACATACATCAATATTTTTTAGATTTTTTTCCCTTGCTCCTTTTACTATAATTGCATCTTTCATAACATCACCCTTCAACTTTTAATACAATAAGTGTATAATATAAACATGACAATAATTGTCACTTTAAGGAGGAAATATGAATAAAGCTACAATATTATTCGATTTAATTTGGTTTGTTAATTCAAAAAAGGAATTTACAGCAAGAGAAGTTGCAAATGAGTTCAATGTATCCATAAGAACAGCTCACAGATATATAACAGATCTTTCAGATATGGGAATACCTATATACTCGAAACAAGGTAAAAATGGAGGTTATAAAGTACTAGATAATCAAGTATACCCTCCTATATTATTTTCAAAAGATGAGATCTTTGCAATTCTTTTCTCTTTTAATTATCTTGGCAATTATAACAATTTACCTTTTAGTTTAAGTATTACCTCAGTTAAAGAAAAAATATATTCACTTTTACCTAAAGATACTTTGAAGGAGTTTAAGGAATTGGATGATTCCCTACACATTAATGAATATCGATTTGAACGTAATACACCTTTTTTAAAAGAAATAATAACTGCTGCTATAAATAAGAACATAGTACTGATTCAATATAATTCCTCCAAATCAAAAACAGATAAGAGAATTGTTCCAATAGGCGTTTATGCATATGATGGCAAATGGTATTCTCCTGCTCTTGATATAGAATTAATGGAATACAGATTATATCGTGTAGATAGAATAATAGACTTTAAAAATAGCATGGATACGTATGAAAACCTTATGTCTTTAAAGGAATGGTTCTATAACTATCCAATTAACAATCCTGTAAATTTATATGTCCAGTTAAATAAGGTTGCTTATTTAGAATGTACTGACATCTATTTTTTACAAAATGATTTAAAGTGCATTAATGATAATTACTATACGCTTGAAAAAACAATTGATTTGAGTGAAATTCCTTTTTATACAAAAATCCTTTTAAAGCTTGGAACAAATGCAAAAGTAATTGAACCTTCGGAGCTAGTTGATAATTTAAAAAGAGAAATTATGTGCATGCACAAACTATATGATATTAAATCTAAATAAGATGATCAATAACATAAATGCCATCCATATTTTAGCCTACTATTAAAGGGTAAAAAACGGTGTTTTTTCACCGATTTTCGACCAACTCTTGCCCTTAAACACCACTATATGTTGTGGTCAAACCCTACTCACCACAATACGTCATCAGAATCATACTCTACATGGTAGAATGTTCCCAATCACACTTCGCTCACCTCGTATTTTGGGACATTCCTGACATGAGACTTACATATGCTTCTTCAGTCGTTCTACTCCTTCACAAGTAGTGTTACGACTTCAGCATGCCTTGGGAGGACAATAATGATGTCGTAGGTTGATATTACTCACTTGGTGGCAGGGTATATTTCGAAAAGGCCTTCGGAAGTATCCTATCTTTTCAGCGATCATTTCATAAAATTATAATGAAAGCTATTATCCTAATATGGAACAAAATTAATAGTTGTGTAATATTTACCTGTGAGATAAATTGCACCCAATAAAACCTTCAAATAATTATGCTTAACTTAAAAATTTTATTCAGTATAATTATATTTTGTTACTGCTATTCTATGGAATATCTACATAATATCACTTATTTGAATTTTACCATGATGGACTTTTGAATTCGATTTCTTCCGATAATTCTCTTTAATGTATCGTTCTAATACCTTCCATGCTTGTAAAGTAATAAAGGGACAAGACCTACAGTCTTATCCCTCTCGTTTTGGAATATTTGGTTACAAGCATTACCCATGGCTTCCAAACTTTCTATAGCTAATAACACAATTTTCAATACTAGTTAATGGTATATTAAATTTATTAGCAAGATATCCGTATCCGCCTTCTCCATTTATATACGCTTTTACTACTTCCATCTTATCTTCAAAACTATATTTTGCCAATTAAAATCGCCCCCCATCTTTTAGGGGCCGGTTCAGACGCCTATG
Organism: Tissierella carlieri; assembly: GCF_018917285.1. Classification (NCBI taxonomy): domain Bacteria; kingdom Bacillati; phylum Bacillota; class Tissierellia; order Tissierellales; family Tissierellaceae; genus Tissierella; species Tissierella carlieri. The sequence goes on from NZ_JAHLOH010000056.1 coordinate 111,220, forward strand.
CCGTCTTTTGCTGCTCATCCTTCTTGACTTTATTTCCAGACCCCTCTCACTTCGAAGTGTTGCTGTTTTAGCTATCTGCATTATAATCACTATTTTCTGCGACAAATAGATATTCAACGAGCGCGAATACGATCGGGAATATGGCAACTAGAAGATAGAAGAAGGGGTTAGTTAGGAGTGATTCAAATGTGCCGGCATGCTCTCCAAAATTATTTAACAAATCAGAAACAAAGATTGGCACAAACTGTTCTTTGCTTACAATGTACCCAATCAAAAGAAAACAAAACACAGACAGAAGCCGAATAGCCAATCTGTAAGCAGAAGCTTTAGAAATCATATTTCGTGAATCAAAATGAAAATTGCCTCGGTGCATTAAAAAGCAACAACCGAAAGCGCTGAGTATAGGGATTACGATATACGGCACAATCAGAACCCACGCTATGGGCGGCCAGGGAATGAAAACCATATATATGATAAATATGGGTCCGAATAAAGTATACTGGCAAACTGATGTAAGAAAAGCGAGCAATAATCTTCGCGCCAAATAATCCATATGATGTTTCCTCATTATATTTCTCATCTGGTGACAACTCTACTGCCAACATTACATGTAACAGTACCAACATTTACAACATCAATCTTCGTCTGACATCTAAGTGTCAAGCCAGAATAACTTGAATCTTCATAGTAAGCATAATTTTCCGTTGGATACTTAATTGTAGGACCATCAAGCCATAACAACCAAGCAACGTCTGTCGTACCATATCTCACTTGGCGATTATTGACGACCTTGTCTTTCGGGTCCCAGTCAGCTGCAGCAGCATATAACTCGTTTTTTGTGCCCAGGTTATCAATCCAATAAACATAGGCCCATGCCTTAATTCCATGCTGCCCTTTGTATTGATCATCTACTTTTACTTCTGAAGCGGCAACGACAGCCACATACATATTTGCTATATCGCCGTTTTTACGAACAATTTCTCCAACTTTTTGAACTGTTGAGTTCACTTCGAGCTCGATTGCATCTTGTGCAACACCAACCATTGGGCTGAAATCTGCGCTGACAACAATACTCTCTCTAACTGAAAGAGGAACGGAATAGTCAATGACATTCTCCATAGCATCCAACATCAAAGAGTTTTCATCAACTGCCGCAACCAAAGAGTCAGCTTGAAGCTGAATGGACCTAGCCTCATTAACTGCGCTCAAGTTCGCATAGGCGGAGGAGGCACCAAAAATTATCGTTGTGACAAAAATAATCGCCGTAATAATCTTTTTCATGGTTTTTTTCATCTTTTTACTCCTTTCAAAATAGTTTTTATATAATCTTTTCAACATTTTAATACCTTATCTAAAGAACACTTCCATACACATCACCACCTCTTTCTTATAATATAATTCTTCCAACAACATCATTCTCATCTATTTCTTTTGAAATTAGTTATTTTGTATCTTACTTGACAATATGGTTTTAAGGATATTTGATAGTATTGCTCGTTTTTTACATGTCTAAGAGTTCAGACTCATATTTCACAAGCTTTTCAAAAACACCATCAATTCATTCTTGGTCATCCCATAACTTTGGATTATCAAGTTTTCTAACCTTGTGATGACCCGTTACAATAGTATCTATACCATCCCTATTTCCAAAATATAAATCAACAATTTTTAATGACTTCTTTTCAGATTGATTTAGCATTTTGCAACTCATTCCAGCTCCTTGGTTAGAAAAATATAAACTTAAGTAGCAAAGATTTTCATTGAGATTCTTGAACTCTACTCCCTTAAATTCATTTTCCAAACCGAAAATCACACCAATTCCACCCTTTAACTCTTTCTTTTACTCTAATTCTAACATTTTATTTACGAATTCAAGTAGATTTTCATTTGAGACATAATTTTCAAATGATACTTTTTCTTGTTCTGCAACAACTCCAGTATAAAGATTTACGAAGACTTTACCAAATGTAAGAAAATTTCCTAGTTTAACTTGATAATCAACAAAAAACAGCGCAAATTCCCTGATGATAAGATTTAAATCATTCTGTACTTGACTTAATCTCTGCAAACTGGATTTATCCTGCTACAGCTAGTCTTCCTACTTGAATAAGAAATTCTTGACGTATGACTCTTAGCCAGTAATAGTATTGAGTTGTTGAAATATGATTTTCTTCACATCATTATCTAACAGGTAATTCACTCTCATTATACCTTTTAATTATTTCCCGCCATTGTTCTTTTAGTATTTCATGACGAGATCCTTTCATAGTATCCATGTATGCTTTTAATTCTAACAAAGTTACTTTGTTAATATTAAAAACGCTTTATAGAGTATATATCTCATAATCTCTAAAACTTTTAAATCCGTGGGATTATTGACCGCTTACATTACATCCCTATTCTGGGTATGCATAAAATTGTGGCCTGTATATTCCAAAATCTACAATTTGATAAGGACCTAAATCCGTACCTGGAACATATCCATTAACTCTTGCCTCCATACGGTATGTCGCATAAAATTGTACCCTGCTTGATAGTATGATTTTATCAGTTTGAACATCCAAAATACGAGCTCTTAGGTTATAGTGTATCCCTGAATCATCATATAAACTTAATGATGGACTACTTGCAGTGTAAATCTCTCCAGTATTAGGATTATAGGTCATTGTTCCAGTAAGAAGAACTTCCCAAGTTTGAATCTCTCCTTGTAAATTGTAACTGTGAATTATTATATCTGAACAAAGCTGTGTTCTAGAAGCCCACATCAAACCATCATTATTTTTAGTATCAATAGTACTCTCTATATAAGGAACTAAATTTTCACTAATTATTAATTTTTGGATTGCCTTGTAATCTCTTCTATCTAATAAGATTTCTACTTCTTTCTTAAAATAATCAGTAACATCTTCTCCATCTTGATTTGTAACATAAAGTTTATTGATATTACTAAAGGCTTCATTCATAAAATCTATAAAGAGAGAACTGACTTCGTCATTTACTTTAATGCTATTTGCATAAGAGATTGTATTATCCATACTAAAAATAAATAATGCGATAATTAGCAAAGCTAAACTTATTTTACTTATATTACTTATCTTTCTCATTTGTCTACCCCTTTCTTTAATTTAAAAATCCGGATATGCATCAAAAGAATGGACATGTGTTCCAAAATCTAATACAGTTAACCACGTAACTCCGTTAACATCAATAATTTCTATATCTACAGTCATTTTATATCTTCCACTAAAATTAACATAGCTACTGTAGATTCTTCTAGAGGTAGAAACATTTGACATTTCACCTGGCAAATCCCATCCACCACCAGTATAGTGTAAATGTATGCTAGGATTAGGCGCAGAGAGAATCTGCCCAGTATTAGGGTCATAAGTAACTGTTCCAGTAAGTAATGTCGTCCATTCTAGTCTACCGAACCCATTCCTAGCTGCTTCGTTTTTATACTCATAGTCGGAGAAAGTTTGAGTCCTAGAAGCTCTCATTAAATCAATATTATTTTCAATATCAGTAATTTTTCTTATAGATGGAACTAATTCTTCATTAATTATTATTTCACGAATTGCCTTGTAATCTTCTTTTTCAAACAATGTAATTGTTTTATTTAAAAAATAATCAGTAACATCTTCTCCATCATGATTCTTTACTCTAAGTTTATTGATATCACTAAAGGCTTCATTAATAAAGTTCTTGAAGAAAATGCTGACCTCAGTATTTTCTCCACCATTATTAGCATAAGAAGTTGTATTTCCTAAACTGAAAATCATCATAATAATTAATAAGACTACACCTACTTTAGTTACTTTAAACATTTTACTCATTTGCAATACCCCTTTCTTTTAATTTAAAATAAGTCTGCCTGATTATACCAATTACAATAATTAGAACTATATATCCTATGCTCTTCCTAAACCATAAAAGTGTATTTCCATAAAGAGTAAGATCTGTTATATGTGCGATAGTCCCAAGTACAATGTTCAATACTAGATAAAAAGCAGTTAATAATAAAGAGTGTTTTATATTGGAATCATCTTTAGTTCCTAAAATGTACATGAAACAAAGTAAACAAGTAAGTCCTGTAATACTTAATATTAAAACAATGTGATTGTTTATATTATCCATAAGCATTACCTTGTTCCATATAGGCAAAAGTTCTTCAGTTAATTTCCCACTACTTTCTGGAAGGGATTTCAGTAATATACCTTTATATCCTGAAACCAGCTGACAACTAACAGACAGAATTGTATGAGTTAGGATTAGAAAAGAGTAGGTATTAAATCTTTTAATTCTTACTTGCAATAATAATGCACCTCCTTGGATTTATTTAAATCTACTTTGTTATTTAACTTTAAAGTCAAACTACTATTTGAATACTAATCTACTCAATTAAATCATGTTCAACTATATACTGATTCTTAATTATCATATTTGGAGCAATAGTTAATACTAGAAAGGACTGAGAATTATCAATAGTTATTTTACATTTTGTCTTTCCATTAATTTGTTACTCTAAAATCATATAATTAATGCATAAAACACCCTTTTTATAGTTTGGGTAAAATCTATAACGATTCATATATAAATTTTTATTTTTTCATTTTACAATAATATCATCTAAGTCTAGTAACCTTGTGAACTACTTGTTAAGGTAGTACTCTCTGATTGCGTACCGCTATATGCTGTCACAATTGATTGTACCCTATATTCATAACCACTCGAAACATAATATGTGCTGCTGAAATTTAGTATCCTCGAATTGCTACTTTCATCCCATGTTTTAATTGTTGTCCAACTCCCGCCTCTATACTGTTGTAATTTAATTGTTGCCTTAGTACTTGTTACTTTGCTGTTTCCAGTTAAGTAAGTTTCTACTGTTGCTTTTCCACTGGAATTAATAAATATCTCTGCTTCTGCCATAGAAATATAGGTAAACATTGGAGATATTACAACTTCATCATTTAGTTCAGTTATATTTGCTAAAACAGACATAGAAAAGGAACTTACTAGTATCATTACTAACAAAAGGGTAATAAACTTTTTCTTCATGATTAAAAGCCTCCTAAATGTTATATTAGTATTTCTTCTCTTACTATATATAACGAAATTTAAGAGGCTTTTGTGGACACTATTTCTAAATTTAATTTTTACTTTTTATAATCCCTTCAATAATCTTTACAAATTCTTCAAAAGATGCTTCAGCATTGATGATATATTTAAATTCATTATCATTCCAATATGCATTATAAATATCTTTATTAAAAGAATATTTTATTATGTATTTATTTATTTCTATTTCTTTAGTTGATGTGTCTTCTGTATCAATTTTTGTTTCTCCACTTGTTATGATACTTTGTTTAAACACTATTATTTTATCATTATCCATATAATCAATTTTTCTTGTTATATCAGTTTGTATATCACTTATAATCTCAAAACCATCTGGAATATATGATGGTTGAGTAAAACTCAATCCTTCATTAGATGGTTTTTCTACTTCTATTACAATAGATGTAAACTTTTTATAAACAGTATTTATTATTTCAAAAAATCTTTCTCTGTATGCCTGTGCCGTGACAAGTAATATGCCATTTGTTAAAATAAATAAAACTAATATAGCTGCCGCAAATTTACGCAAACTAATAGGTTTTCTTTGTACTGGAGTTTTATTGTATTCTTTTATTATTTTTTTCATCTTTCTTTTATAGCTCTCTGAAAAAACATGTGGAATTATATCTTTCTCTCTCTCTTCCTCCAATTGATCTAACAATATATTAGCTTTTGGCATATACTCATTTAACAATCTATCTAAAGCCTCATCTGTTAATACTTTATTTTGCATTAAATTTTAACCTCCTGCTCAACTAATATTTCTCTTAATTTATTTCTGGCACGCATAAGTCTTTTCTTTACATTTTCTTCAGTTATGTCCAATATACTGGATATTTCCTTATATGTATACTCATCGTCATATTTTAGGGACAAGATGATATAGTAAGATTTGGGTAATTGAAGAAGATAGCTTTCAAACTCTTTTCCTTCTAATATGTCTTCTGTATTTGCAAATTCTTCAATCATCGTTCCTTCAAGTTCATCAAAGGAAAGGGTTTGCTGTTTTTTCCTTTTCCTATATACATCAATAGAAATGCTCCTAACTATATTAACGAAATATTTTCGGGTTTGTGGACACTTTTTCTTTATAACTTTTTCGAAATTTTTCAAAATGCGTATAAAGCTTTCCTGTACTACATCTTCTGCTAAGGAACAATCTTTTAATATGGCATATGCTTTTTTATACATTATTGTGCTATACTCATCATGAAGTTTCATGAATATATCTTTATTTTCTTCTGTATCAAGCATAGATAAATATATAATTAGCATAAAGAATACCACCTCTTTTCATATTGTTTTATCAATCTATCCATTGTAATAAAAATTCCTTGAAGAAAAATTTATAAAGGTTTAACATTGAATTATATCATTAGTAAAGATCATATGAGTGAAGTAAAACTTCTGTTATATAATTTGCCAGATAAAAGACTTGAATAAACTTAGACATAATTATTAAGATTTTATAGTTTCTATTTTATCACATAAATTGATACTGAATCTTTATAATATTTTAATGCTTTAAAATAAATCTATGATTTCGTATACCTTAGTTTTCACCATGTTACAATTTATGATTTTCAGGTTATTATGACTCAAAATACCATGTGTCATCTCTAAATCTCACCAAAAACAAGGGGCAAAAAACAGTATTTTTCCACTGCTTTTCCGCCCCAAAATTGCCCTTCATCTGCTACATATTGTATCAAACCCTCCTTTTTGGCCCATCAGTACAAGATGTCATCAGAATTATACTCTCAACGAGGGTTGTCTTCTTGATAGGTGCATTTTTGTAAAGCCGTATTTTCCTGGGGTTTATCAACTTGTTTATGTCCATCTATTTTACTGGTTAATCCTGTTTTAAATATGAAAGTTAACATATAAGGATCTATTGTTCCATCTTTTTTATACCCACCTATAATAACTTCCTCTACTACAGTTTTAAATACATCTCCATCAAATTCTGTTAGTGGTTCTTTGCTTTCAAATAATTTTCTAAAGGATGTGAGCCTATCTTTAATATTATTTTCTTCATCTTGAATTGCATCTAGCTCCAATCTTTCTCTTCTTAATATCTTTAGTTCTTCTCTTAACTTACTATATTTTTCTTCATAAGTAATTTTATCAACTTTATCTTCTAGGTGCAAATCTAGTAGTTTGTTAATTTTCATTTCTGTATTTCTAATTTCAGAGTCCTTTTTATTAATAAGTTTTCTATTATCTTTCGTCTTTAATCCCTGCTCTACATTTTCTAAAAATTCCTCTACTACAGTTTTATTATCAGTACAGAGGATATTAAAGGCTTTAACAAATGCATTTTCTATTATCTTTTCCTCTACTGCTTTACATTCAGGACAGCTTTTCTTTGATTTTCTAATGGCAGTAACACAGAACCAGACATCTTTTTGTTTATTTGATCCACTATGCCATCTTCTTCTAGTAATATTTCCTCCACAATAAGCACATTTCATCATACTACTAAAGGCATATTTTAGACTATATTTCTTCATTCGCCCTTGGTTAAAGTTCTTACTTCTGTTAGCTAGTATCTCCTGTGCTTTATCAAATTGTTCTCTTCATATAATGGGTTCATGGTGATTTTTAATATAATATTTTTCCTCTTCTCCGAAATTATCTAGCCTTCTTTTACTTATTGGATCTACTGTAAAGGTCTTTCCCATAAGAAGATCCCCTTTATATTTTTCGTTAGTAATAATCCCCCTAACGGAAGTGTCTACCCTCTGAGTATTACCTTTCTTTGTCATTGCACCCATTGCAGTAAGTTCCTGAGCAATTACAAAGCATCCTGTACCACTAGTATAGCGGTCAAATATATAACGAACCGTTTTGGCTTCTTCTTCATTAATATAAATCATTTTAGTTTCTTTATCATAATCATAACCCAAACATCTCTGATTTCCTACTATTTCCCCTCGTTTCATCTTCATTCTTAGACCCATCTTTGTATTGGCAGAAAGAGATTCACTTTCTTGTTGTGCTAGAGAACTTAAGATTGTAAGAAGCACTTCCCCATTCATGGTTAAGGTATTGATATTCTCTTTCTCAAAGATAATTGCCACATTATCTTCTTTTAGCATTCTTACATATTTCAAAGTGTCCATGGTATTGCGAGCAAATCTGGATATACTTTTTGTAATGATAATATCTATTAGCCCACTTCTTGCATCTGATATCATCCTTTGAAATTCATCACGATTATCAGACTGTGTACCTGAGATCCCTGAATCAGCATAAATATCTACAAATGTCCACTCTTTATTCTACTTGATAAGGTTTTTATAATTTGTAACCTGTGCATTATAGCTATTAATCTGCTCATCAGAATCAGTACTTACCCTACAGTAGGCTGCTACACGCATTTTATTAATAATATTACCTGTTGATCTATCAATTTTTTCTTTCTGTGCTTCAATTATTTGTACTTTACTCATTTTCTCACCAGCCTTTCTTTTATACAATTTTCTATTTCTTTGATATTCCTATTGAGGATTACAAGGATTATAGATAGAAGCCTTTCTATAGTCAAGCTAATTATCAATGTTTGTAAAGATTTATAACCTATGCTTGTCCTATAGAATTTATAGAACAAGCACAGAAAAATAAAATATCTTTATTCCTTTATTTCATATTTCCTTTTCAAATTATTCTTTATAGATAAATGTTCTCTTTCTGAAATTAGTTCTTCTTTAAATAGCTGATTTAACATTCCTATTTGTAGGCTATATTTTTCTATATTATTTTTTAAGAATTTATATCCAACTGGAGTAAATAGGATATTTGCTACTGTTTCAATATCACCTTCCCCTTTTATATCTCTTATAATTAACTTAAATTTATGCCAAAATTGTTTTAGTTTTTCTTTCATTGAAAACCTCCAGTCTTGTCTTTATTCTATATGTGATTTTCTTGAAATTTCTTTTGACCTCCTATATGTGACACCTAGAAATGCCTATTTAGAGGGCTTTATATTATTTACGACCACCTAAGCTGACACAAAAGTGTAAATCTGACCACCTGTTTTTAATCTTTAAACCCACGGCACTGCCGGGGGATGTGGCTGGAAGGTGGAATCTTTTGACCACCTTCCTTTATCCTGCACCAAAATCAATAGGGGGGTTCACCTAGATATTGACCTTTTAAAATTAATATTCTTATTATTAATGTCTCTAACATCAGTTACTATCAAGGTTTCAACATTCCCCTACATTGCCCCAAATTTTCCTTTACTTCTTTTCTTCGATCAATTACCTTATTATCCCTATTCAAATGCAACACAAGGGAAACTGTGGCTACACTTTCAGGGTCAACAGGGACATTAGTTTGGAGACTTAAGGGGTACTCATTTTATCGTCCCTATTTTCAGATAATTTTTCTGCTAATTCTGTAGGTGTAGATTTATGATATTCTTTATCTTCCATAAAATCAGAAAGAAGGATAACAATATCATCTAGTAGTACATCTTTATTTACAAAACTATCTGTTACTACTTGCCAAATATTATCTTCATCTCTTTCTAATTTAAATTCTCTATAATCAATATCTCTACCTACACAAGATAAAGTTGCCACTTTAATTCCTCTTGTTTCCTCTACTAATATAAAACTACTATCCACAGCACCTTGTATTCCTGTAGTACCAGAAATTCGATTGAAGGGATCTTTATCATATTCCTTTCTTAAGTGATGAATTAGTAAAATAGCTATTCCATATTCATCTGCTAACTTTTTTTAGAATAGTTAAGTCACTATAATCATTGGCATAATTATTATCTTTAGTTGTATTTCTTATCATCTGTAGAGTATCAATAATAATTAAAACTGTGTCTGGATGTTCTTTTATAAAATTTACTATCCTTTCTTCTAACTCTCCACCTAGCATTGCATTTTCAGTACAGAAGTTTACCTTATCTGTTGCTTCATCTGTAATATCAAATAGTCTATTTTGAATTCTTATTTGACTATCCTCAAAACAGAGATATAAAGTATCTCCTCGTTTTACTTTGTTTCCCCAAACCTCCTCTCCTTTAGCTACTGCTACTGATAACCATAGAGCAAGCCATGACTTTCCTACCTTTGGTGTTCCTGCCAGAATATGAAGTCCTTCTGATAATAGATTTTGAATTATAAAATTTATTGGTTTAAATGGCATGGTCATTAATGTTTCACCATCAATGGTATTAAATCTTTTTGTCATTTAAAATTCACCTCCTCACTTGTTTCCACATTTGAACTCGTTTTTTTAAGTCTGATTGGAAAAATATCTTAAAATAAAAATTATCCTTCTATCTGTTTCCACATTAAAACCGTGATTTTCAAGTCTAATTTAAAAATTATTTTAAATAAAAATATCCCTCTATATGTTTCCACATTTAGAGGGTAATTTACGAAGTCTAGTTTTAAAAATAGACACAAAAAATAACCCTGATTTTTTTATCAAGGTCATCTTAAAATTTATTCTTCAATTGTTGGTAGTTCAGCTACTATTTCATCTTCTGGTTGAGTCTTTAGTCTCCGAGTGTTATAAATTGCATATTCCTTTAATACCTTTCGTTCTATTTCCTCACGGGAAACCTTTCCTTTTCCTTCTAAGATTTCTCTTCGTCTAAACTTTAGAAACTCATTAAGGGAATTCTCCCAATCATTCATCGTCATAGGAGTTTTATCTCTAGCCATATCTTCTGCATGATCAAGAAACATAGTAACGATACGGTTAAGATCAGTTATCTCATCCTCATATAAATAGTTTTTAGATATATTTATATCCCCTTTACGGACTACAGCACCTTTAAAAGAAGTAAGTCCCATATTGTCTTTAGAACTGTCTACTCTTTCAGAAATAAGCTCTGCTGCCGTTTGCCCTGTGACGGCATAAAGTAATTTATTTTGAACAGTTGCAAAGAAATCTTTTGTACTTTCAAGAGCAGGATTATAATCAACAGACAAGCTATAAATATCCTTAATCTTTTGATAGAACCTTTTTTCTGAAGCTCTAATATCACGAATACGTTCTAAAAGTTCATCAAAATAATCGTCACCAAATTTTTTAGGGTTTTTTAATCGCTCATCATTCATTACAAATCCTTTTTGCATATATTCTTTAAGGACTTTACTTGTCCAGTTTCGAAACTGTACCCCAACATTAGAGCGAACACGATAGCCTATGGCAAGGATCATATCAAGATTGTAGAATTTTATCTTTCTTGCAACCTCGCGTCCACCTTCATTTTGAACTTGTAAGTAATAGTTACAAGTTCGATTTTCATCTAATTCTCCTTCTTTGTAAATATTCCTTATGTGCTTCGTTATATTTTGCGTTGTTGTTTGATAAAGCAAAGCTATGTTAGCCTGATTAAGCCATATGGTGTCATCTTCCAAATAAACATCTATTTTAGTTTCACCTTTTTCAGTTTGATAGATAAGGATTTCACCTTTTTGATTTATATCCAAAAATACACCTCCTATAACTTTCTCATAACTCCCATGAATTCATCTAAGGTATAAGCACCATCCAGTTTTAAATCTTTGTTATTAAATACCATAAGGTATCTATAATTATTCCCTGCTTTAGCTTCCCATAACCTCCCTATAGAAAGCTTTTGTTTGCTCTCATCATTTGCTAGATGATCACCTTTAGTTTCTACCAATACTAGATTACCATTTTTAGTCATAACCATAAAATCTGCATAATGATTTATAAAACCATTGAGACAAAATCCTTTTCTATCAATAATCCTATGCCACCATAAGGTGTTATCAAGACTTGCAATCTCTGTTATTACCTTATGTTCAAAATCATTCATATTGGTTTCAGCCTCATATAAAGACTTTGGTATAGAATCAACACTGTCAATAGGTGAAATAAACATAGGTAAGTTATAGTAGGGCTCACAAGTAATTTCACCAGTAACAAGCATGGTCTTGAATACCTTTTCCCTATACTCAAGTTGTAATTGTTCGATTTTTTCTCTTATCTTTCTTGCATATGAGGGAATAGAAGTCTCAAGAGTGGATAATTCATCTCTTGTCATATTGTCTACTATCCTATCAACATATTCCATTAAATCTATTGAAACCATACTATCGGATTTGTTAAGCTGATTATACAGCATTTCTTTACACACCTTAACTTTCTTTTCGCTTGGTAAGGCATCAAAATACTCTTTGAAATATTTACTCTCTTTTTCAGCTACTTTTTGATATTTAGGAACAGCTTCACCATCTACAGCTATATCTACTTTATACACATCATTTGATGATAGTATAAAATTAATTTGTGTATCCTTATCAGCAAGGGTAAAGCCATCATTTAAAAACTCTTTAGTAAGTAAGACTTGTTCATCAATCCCTAAAAGTGGAACTATTTCTTTATGAACAAATTGAGGAATAGGATTTATTGATTTTTCATAGCTACTAATTATCTTATATTGATTCATCATATCACCAATCTCGCCTCCAAGAAGGCCAATCTCTTCTGTTTCTCTTATTTCAGTTTCATATTCTTCATTTTGCTTCATGGCTACTTCTAACATATCGGAAATAGTATCAGATTTATCCATTTCCTTATTTTCATTGATATTTTCAAGACTTTGTCTTATTTCATCAAAGTCAATATCTAAAAATTCTTCTTTTTCTTTATTATCCTCTTCTATCTCTAGCTGTACCTTTTCTTCTATATGAAATGGTTTGTTATCCATAGGCTCAGATGTCTCACCTATTCGATAGTCTTTCTTGCTAAATCCTGCTTTATTAAGACCCTTTACAATATTTTCAAGAGTATCTCTGAAATCATTAGAACAAGTTAATGTATAGGACAAATTAAGACCAGCATTTTTATGTTTTTTGGCATAAGGTAGACGGAGTACTCTTCCAAGTATTTGTTCTACATCTACCTTTGAGGTTTTATTAGCAAGTGTTGCAAGAATATATGCAAAAGGACAGTCCCAACCTTCTTTCAGAGCATTCACCGTAATAATATACCGTATTTCACAGTCTTTGCTCATTAGATTAATACCTTTAATCTCGTTAACATTGGAAGTTTTAATTGCAATTTGTTCCCTTGGTATACCTAGACCAATTAATTCTTCCTTTAGTTTTTCAAAAGTTGCATTATCTTCCCTGCCTTTTGGCTGGGCCTGAAATAGTACAATAGGTCGAATATATTTCCCTGTTGTCTTTTCTTCTTCTATAGCTTGTTTTTCAAGATTACCACGAAGCTGAATTGCGTCTATAACGACTTCTTGTTTACTATTACGGTTATATACTACAACAGGCAATTTAACCATATTTTCTTTTTTAAGTTCTCTAGTATCTACATATGAAATAATATTGCTATTTTCCTTTGGAGTTGCAGTCAAATCAAAAACAAATGATGGATTAAGATTATTAAGCATTTCTACACTTAAATCTGACTGGGCATTATGACTTTCATCAACAACCACAACAGGTGAAAGCTGATTTAACACTTGAATAAGTGCAGTATTATCTACATCTTCAATCAAAGTTTCAGGATTTTCATAGAATGGCTCAAACTGTGCCAGTTGACTGTTTTGCTGATAAACCTTTCTTCCGTCCTTTTTATTGGATCGAATGGAGTCAAAACTTAAAACACAAATTGTAAGTTGTTCTTTAACAGAAGTAGGATTAAATCCTTGCCCATTGAGTAACTGTTCTTTTGTAAGCACTTCTACTCTACCACCAAAATCCATATCTATTCTCTGTCTATAGGGATGATCTACATCGCTTAAAGTTCGGATTGTCTGCTCTAAAATTGCATTTGATGGTACAAGCCATGCAACTACTTTTGTTTTAGATAAAGGCATCTGTTCAAAAAACGACTTCAGTGATGCACATGCTATAAAAGTTTTTCCACCTCCTGTTGGTACTTTAAAACAAACATGAGGTGTACCCGTTATGGTATCTCTATATTCAGGCATACCACCATAGCCTACTCTAACATCTTTATCATTCCAATGCTTTGTATAGGCTGTTTTTATATTATTAGTTTCATTCAATATCTTTAAATAGTTTGAAAGATCTTTTAATACTTGTTTTTGGTATTTTTTTAGTTCCATCTTATCACCTACAATCTTTTAATATCACGGGGAATTTTCTTAAACGTGATATGGTATTTTAGTAGTTCTTCTTCACTTAAAGTACAATTATCTGCATAGATAATATAGTTTTCTGCTTTTTCTTTCATTGTTTTTAAAAAATTATAGTTTAGCGTGGTTATCTTTTCTTTTTCATAGTAAAATAATAAGCAGTGTTATTATGAGTATCCAGATAATAACTGTCACGGTTTTTAGATAAAACCTCTTTAGTCTCCATAAAATAAACATATTCTCTAATTTTATCAATTGAAATATTTTCATTTAGATATTGATTTTCAAGAATCAAAGGCTCTCCTAAATCGTAAAAGCTAAAACTGCCTCCTGTACCACCTATATCGTCATATCCATTGATAACTCTTTTTACTCTTTCTGAAGTAATGCTTTCTGCATAGTCTTCCATTTCTACAAGTATAAACTTCCTATTTCCTCCATCTTCTTTGTTCATATTTAAAACAGCATGGGCAGTTGTACCTGAACCTGCGAAGGAATCTAGTATAATTGAGTTTTTATCTGTTGCTATTTGTAATATTCGTTCAATTAATCTAGGTGGCTTTGGTGTATCAAAAGGGAATGCTGAATCAAAAAATATCTTTTTTAATTCTTGACGTGCTTCTTGATTATCACCCACATCTGCCCTAAGCCATAATGTAACTGGAACTTGTCCATCTTGAACTTCACTTAAAAATCTTTTTATTGATGGAACATTATTTCCATTAACTCCAAACCAAATTCTATTGTCTTCAACTAACTTTTCAAAGTTTTCCTTTGAAGTACGCCAACACCTGCCTTGAGGTGGATTAACTATTCTGCCACTAGGTGTTTCTATTGGATAATCATAATCAGGTGAATAAGTCTTAACTGATAAATCACTTGATTTCCATGGCCCCCTTGGGTCATTATCCATATTTTTATATCGCTTATTCTGTTCATCACTTCTTGGTAATAAATTTCTATCCCAATTGATTTTATTTTTTGAATATACCATTACAAAATCATGCATATCTGAAAAATATTTCGCATCATTTTGAGGACTATATTTCTTCTGCCAAATAACATTATTAATAAAATTGTTGTATCCAAATATTTCATCACAGATTAACCTCAGATGAGCTTGTTCATTATCATCAATACTAATAAAAATAGCTCCATCATCAGCAAGAAGTCTTTGCAATAACTTTAATCTTGGATACATCATGCATAGCCATTTATCATGCCTAGATAAATCTTCACCCTCTTTTCCTACTACTTCACCCAGCCATTTTTTCATCTTTGGATCATTTACATTATCATTGTATACCCATTTTTCATTACCGGTATTATATGGTGGATCTATGTAAATACATTTTATTTTCCCTTCATATTGTGGTAAGAGTGCCTTTAATGCCTCCAAATTATCTCCACGAATAATTTTATTATCACTCTCATTATCACCATCATGTTGTCCATTTTCATCAAAGCTATATTTATGATCTAAGACTCTATATGGTACATCTAGATGATGGTTGATTACCTTTTCTTTTCCTATCCAATTTAAAGTCGGCATTGATTGTCCTCCATTATATTACAATTTCTTTTGGCCGTATTGCAGTATTATCTTTTTGTTCAGTAGTTATTTCATTTGCTGTTTTATTGCTACTTCTTTTTATAAATATCTCTTGTTGCAACATTAATTTTTCTTGCAAAAAATTATAATTAATCTCCTGTTCAGTAAAAATTTCACTCCATGTTTTTACATAAATCTTTTTTCTATTAACATTATAGGCTAAAGATCGCTCTCCATGTGATTTGGCATTTTCAATTTCTCCACTTATCTCACTATTAAACTTGTTTCCTACAAGATAAAATATCCATTCAATATTATCTCCTTTGAATCTATCTTCCTTATCAATAACATTAAAATAATCCTTAACTTGTTGTAGCTCTTTTGAACCTAAAGTTATAGCAGGGTGCTTTAACTCTACTATAATTGATTTCTTTATTTTCCCATCCAATTTTCTTTGAACAGCAAAAATATCCATTTCTCTTTGCTTGTTTTTGTCATCAATTTTTATGCTTCCTTTAGAATGTTTTTCTCCCCTTAGCACATATATAAATCTTCTCAATGCTTCTTCAAAATCAGGTTCTTCTGCAGTAACAAGATGATATTCCTCACCAAAAATCCAATAGTGTTGTTCAATTAATTTCTGTAAGTGATCACGTTCATTTGCTTTTAAGTCTTTATTTAAAACTAATTGCTTGAGGTCAGCTATAGCTTGTAGTCTATCTTTTATAAGCGTAATGGCCTTGGTAATGTGTGACATCTTAGTATACTCTAGAAGATTAGCTAGCTCATCACGTTCTTGTACTTGCATGTCTAAAACCCCTTCAATAATTTTATAAAGGCTATCAATTTCTCCTGATTGAAGAGTCATATCAAATAATCTTACCAATGTCTTCTGTTGTGGAATATTTAAGCCCGTAAAAATTTTAGGCTGTGCTGAATATATCGTTTCTATCATTTTATCAAGGCTTTCTTCCCTAAATCTATCCAATGCATTTTTGTTATCTAGCTTTGGATATGCTCCGTTCTTTTTTAAACTAGATATATATGTTTTTGTATATTCTTTTATATATGGATTCCTCATGTTTTTCAAATGTGAATCAACTTTTCTTATAATAAACTTGTATTCCTCGGAATCCTTTCCATTTATAAATGATATTTGTTCAGCGTCATCTTCAAATCTAAAATCATCAAATATTTTAGATTTGATATAGACGCTGTGAAAGAACTTATCTCCTTTATTATTTAAAGTTGTATTTTCCTTAAATTGTTCTATGTTTTTCGAATTAATGTAATAATACTTCGAATATTCTTCATGCAACTTTTTATTCCAAATACAAAAAACAACATCAAAACAGGATTGTGTTTCTTCAAAGTAATATGTTTTTTTCTGCTTATTTTCGAGAATCGAAGAATAGTTTATAGCTGTGCCATCTAAAATCAATTGATAGTTATTTTCACTATTTAACTCTAAATACCATGCGAATTCTAACATCATATACTCATAATATTCATCAAAGTCAAACTTTGGATCTTGAAAATTCATAAACTCTACAGTTGTTCCTACTGTTTCTGTTGTTACTTCTGGTTCTGTATCAATATATTCATCCAAATTTGAAGCATCCATTATAATTTTATATTTATAATTTACTCCATCATCTTCATAAATGGTAGTCCATTCTGCTCTACTTGAGAATGTGAAAAATGTGAAACGGCCAATACCATTTTCCCCACGAATGTGAGAACTGTTTTTATTAGCTCTTTTTTTAACAGTTTTATTAGATTCAAATATGTTTTTAAATTTATATTGTAGTTTTTTGCTATTAATACCATATCCATTATCTTTTACTACCAACCCACTGATTCCGTTAAATTGATTTTTAATGAAATCTACTTTAACAGTAGTAGCATTCGCATCAAAACCATTCCAAATATATTGTGATATTGCACTAAATGTATTAAATTTTTTTAGTGCTCTCTTTATACCAGTTGTTTCAACTTCTATTTTATTAACGGCCATATATTCACCCCTGACTTTTATTTCTTCGAAGTAAGTTATATACCTTTATTTGCTCTTCTGCCATCAATAGGTCTCTTAGCTTTTTTTGGTATTGCCCATACCTTTCCAAACTTTATCACGCCTTCAATACGATTGGTCTCGCAAAAAGTCTGTACTCTCCGTAAAGATATTCCCCATTCCTTAGCTTTGTCTTTTGCTGTAACATAATCCATAAGCAATCCCTTTCTTCTTTATTAAATAATCTTACTCCCATATTACATCATTATAACGAATAATACAATGTAGATTTGATAGCGAGTCAATTCACAAATAATTCTATATTTATGTAATCTTATAAATAGCTTTTTTATCAATCCTCAATTAATCTTGCTACCGCCTTATTGCACTTTTTACATTTTCCTTTAAATAAAATCCCTGCCTTATCATTATGCATAGAATAATCAACAATAGTAGTTGTCCCACATGTAGAACAAAATACATTCTCTAATAGTTTCTCCTGTATATTTTTAGGAATTTTACTCCATTTTTGTATTGCATTAATATCTATAGTCATTTGACTTACCTCCATGTATAATTATAATCTCAATCTATATCCTCTCCTATATAAGCCTTCTTAGTTTTTATAAATTTACTCCAATAAGGAGGATATTCATTACTGCCATGCTTTTTTATTTTATTGCGTTTAGGAAATCTAATTAAAATCTCCCATTGTGTACCATCACAAACATCCTTATCAATGTATTTATCTTTCCAATTAACTATCTCCAAAAAAATTAGTTCTTTTATAAATGCAAACCATTGTTCCGATGTTAGGGGTATTTCTTTAATCAAAATATCTGGTTGAAAGTTTATTTCATTTTAGGGATTCCTTAAGTCAATATACATACCCCAGGGGGTTTTTACATATCTCATCAATTGATTTTCTCGTTTTCCATCAATATAAACAAAATAGGATGTGCCAAAATACCCTCCAGCTAAGAATTCAAAAGATGTCATTTATAAGTAAAGGAAATAAATTCTTGCTACTAAAGTCTTGTCCACAAGATTTACAGTGCTTGGTTGGGCTACTATCCGAAAAACAGATCCACCTAATATGAGTTCTCCTTGTTCCGATGCTAGGTAAGCTTCATAGGTTGGCTCACCATATAAGATTCTTACTGTATCCCTGGACCCACAAGCAGGGCATTTATATCTTGACATTATCCTCACCTCTTTTGGTTTACATAAATATCTAAATCTTTATTCATATCATTATATGAGACAATTGTATATACCATTTCATCTCGACCTGTATAATAACATGCTGAAAGTTCTGTTAATCTCCCTTGTGCTAATCTCTCTTGTTTCTTGTTTTGAAGCCACGATATTTCTTTTATATCAAATTCTCCCTCATGAATGAATCCTAAATAAAACTGGCATTCCTCAAGTTCTTTATCTTTTATGTATTTTATTGACTTTTCAACATCAGAAATAAAAGGATCTATATGTACTTGTGCACCCTTATGCTTTAGCTCTATGATAGCATATATCTTTTCAATATTATCTTTAATATGTCCTTCTTCATTGTCTCCAATTTTTACAATTGCAATGTCCGCTATTACACCTTTGCTAGATAATTCTCCATCATGGAATTCGGTAAATATCCTAATATTATTATTTTCGAGCAATTCCTTTAACTTATTTCTTAGATGAAAATAGAAAGCATTTTTTAATGTGTCTTCATATAAAATATAACTCTTATCCAAATCCGCTCTTATTTCATTAACCCATGCTTCTTTTATTGCTCTATCAATAGTATATATTATTTCATTAGTATCATTTGTTCTCATTAAAACCTATCCCCTGATTCTATATTCCATCAAAAATTATCCTATTATTTACATTATACAGTTATTAAGCTTTACTTGCCATACTATTGATTTTGTTCTTATAAAAATACAAAAGCCAATCAAGATTAACCTTGCTAATCCTAATTGACTTTAACATTAATATTATTATTCAAGATATCATTACACCATCAACGGCATTAGATTTTTATTTTCTGTAAATTGCTCTTATCTCATGATTCCTATTATGACTTTGATTTCTTCATTGATGAATTTTTTATTAAAATCATTCTCATTTCTATTGAAAGTAGTATGTTTTTGATAGTGGGTAAATTCATGAATAGTTCTGTGTTTATGCTGAATCAAGCCGTTCAGCATATTATATTCTGTTTCTATATTTTCTGTATTCCTACCACGCACTCTATGTGCCTTGAGAGTACAATAATGATGTCGTAAGTATCTAGTACCTCCTTGGTGGAAGAGTATATTTCTAAAACAATTGGTTTTTTAGCCTTAATTTATTCGGGCTTTTTGTTACACCATCAGGGTTATATTACACCCCCGATATCATCTTTTCAGTAATTAAAAACGTATACGGTTAAACATTCGTACCTTATAAATTTATGACCACTTTTTAGCGGTCTATTTTAAAACTGTTTTTATATGACATTCTTCTGGCAACTGTTCAGACCCTGGAAATAGAACATCCAGAAAATCCAGTTTGGTATCCATGTTCTTTTACTCCATCTTTCAATGGATCTTGATTTTCAAAACATATTACTAATGTCTTATTTTTCTAATATAATGAATTTCCCATTAAATCATTACAAAAATTATAACTTCTAGGTAAATATATTGCATTATAATTTAAGGGAATCTAGAAATCCATGGTCCTCCCCATAACACAACTATTATCGTATTTCATTTTTATACCTGTACACATATTATCCCTCTCATTATTAATTCTTTTTATTCTTCTCTGATATTTTAATCTTTCATTATATCTTCTGCATTTCTTTAACATATTTCACCCTCAAATGATATTAGTTCATTAATGGTATTTTGATATATTAACACATGTAGTTTTTATAGCTCTTAAATTATTCCTATTATACCATAACTTCCTTTATTATTTCTCCCCTTACAAGCATTCCTTTAAGGAGTCTAATATATTGAAATTTAGAATAGATAACATTACTAATAATTTGCAGTCATTATCTTATGTATTAAAGTTAATAATACCCATAATTTGTTCAGTATCGAATAATGTATTTAAAGGTAATATATACTATTAATTGTCTAAAATTTTAATGATTCCTGAAGGTGATTTAATGAAAAAAACCAATAATTACCAAATACTATATAGGAGAAACTTTGATACAGGTCGTGTCATTATAGATATTGCTCTTGAAGATTATATTGATTTTTTTCATGAATGGGATAATTCTGCTTTTAAGAAGCGTGACATACATGCTGAGCTAGCACAATTTCTTGACTTATGTTCAGAAGATATTCCTTTGAGAAAAAAGTTGGAAATCGTCTTTTCTTTGAATACAGTTGAAATCAGTAAAGAAAAAGAAGAGCTAATCCGCACGAGTTATCGATATTACTATAATTCTTTAAAACGGTTAGAGAATAGAAAAACAAAAAGACTCGTTAGAAATTCAATCCATTTGCTTTTTATATCACTCATACTATTATCTGTATATGGGGCGTTAATCAATATTAAGGAAAACGGTATTATTTCAAGGGTTTTCCTTGAAAGTTTATTGATTGGCGGATGGGTTTTTACTTGGGAGGCCGTACACCTACTGTTCATTGATATCACTGAGCCCTTTCGAAGATCTAGTGAATTAAAGCGATTCCTCGAAGCAGATCTCAGTTTTAAATACTTAAATAAATAAATTTTTAATGGTGTATGAGTAGATAAATTAATTATGTACTCATACACCATTGTGTATAGGTCAGGACTATGACATCCAATCTGATCACTTACTATCAAATCTGTTGCTTTGCCCATGCTCACACAGAATAATAGAGTTACGATTTTAATATCAAAAAAGCCTTGTTTTATCAAGACTCTTTGTATCCTTCCTACCCCATAAGTCTTTCATTAACTTTTCAGTATCATTAAATTTGTAATAAGTTTTACTATTATCATCATTAGATACAATAATTTTTTCTGGAATCTATTAAATACTTCTCGATTGATGTTGTCAAATATTAACTTCTCATCAGGATTATACTCTCAGTCGTAGCTTGCTCCCAATCAGCCTTCACCATGCTCGACTTCTTGGACAATCATGGCATGAGACGTACCTCTACTTACAACTCGTCACTCCTTGTAAGCAGAGGTACTGTATGCTTATCTCACCTTCTATCTATCAACTTTATATAGTAGTATAAATGGTGAAAAAAGTCATTAAAAATTTGCACCTGTTGCAAAGGCCTCTGAACCCATTGGTGAAATTGTGACGTAAAGGCGTGAGACATCTTCGCCTATGTTTATAAACCTGCATACTTTCCTTCCGATCAACCTGCATTAACTCACCCACCTGCAACGAGGTTTCATTGCCATCCGTGATAACCTTGGCATTACCCTCCATGACCTGCAGGAAAATGGTTGATTCCAGGTGCGTCCCGGTAGTATTTCCCTCTTTGCAATGTTTAGAACAAAGGCAATTACATTATCACTTTTGAAAAGCATCCGCTTGGCGATTTTTCCCTGAGGCTCATGAAAATAAACTTGTTCATAGATAAATCCTCCTTTAATTTAAGCTTAAATTTTAATATGCCCCAATTGGGGCATATAATAACTAATTTCTTTTCTATAAAATGTTCAGATATCCTATAAGGAACACTTTGAATAGTGAACCTCACATGACTAAAGTCACGTGCTTCTAGCATCGCTACTAGACCTTCCTGATTCTTCGACCTGGCAACCTACTATCTCCACAGGCGTTAATTCGCATAGTTCCTACCCTACATTTTTTTACACCGCTAATTCTAAATCCTTAATTCCTTGATTTAGGATATTTATACTGGCATTTATGTCTCTATTATGCTTAGTAGAACAATTAGGGCATGTCCATGTCCTGATTGATAAGTCTTTTATATTTTTATTTATATATCCACAATTAGAACATATTTGGCTACTAGCAAAAAACCTATCTACTTTATGATATATCCTGCCGTTCCACTCAGCTTTAT
The DNA here is from genome assembly GCF_018917285.1 of Tissierella carlieri. NCBI lineage: Bacteria > Bacillati > Bacillota > Tissierellia > Tissierellales > Tissierellaceae > Tissierella > Tissierella carlieri. The sequence goes on from NZ_JAHLOH010000056.1 coordinate 134,067, forward strand.
ATTGTAATTGTCTTGTTAGTTCGTACCACGACGCATCATGTATTGATTTTGCTAGTTTATGATTTTTAACCATACCTTTTACATTTAAATCTTCACTAAAGATAAATTGGTTTTCTTTAACTATTTGTGAAGAAATCTTATGTAGTTTGTCTTTTCTGATATTGGTTATTTTTTCATGCAATTTAGCTACTTTGATTCTTTGTTTATGAAAGTTCTTACTATCTTTTTGTTTCTTGACTAATTTCCTTTGTAGTTTTGCTAATTTCTTTTCATATTTATATGTTAGTTTGTTATTTTCAAAAGTTTCTCCATTACTTGTAATAAGCAAATTTGATACACCTAAATCTAGTCCTATTGTATTACTATTCTTAGGTAATTCTTTATGTTCACGCTCTACGTTGAAGCTAACAAAATATTTACCACTTGGTACGTAACTAATTGTTGCTGACAATATTTTTCCAGTGAACTTTCTATGAAGTTTGCATTTAACCCATCTTAATTTAGGTAATTTAATTTCGTTGTTGGCAAAGTCTAATTCTATATTGTTGTTTGTAAAGTTTGTCTTGTATGATTTATAGTTGTTTCTTTTAGATTTAAACTTAGGAAATCCTTGATTGCTATTGCCTTTTTTAATTTCCTTAAAGAAATTCTTATAGGCTGAGTCTAAATCTTTTAAACTATTCTGTAAAGCAAACTTATCTGACTCTTTTAACCATTCTTTTTCTTTCTTTAATTGGGTTAATATGTCTGAACATTTATTATAGAACAACGACTTTTGTTCTGTTTTATATAATTCAATCCTTATAGCTAAAAAATAATTATAAACAAATCTACAACATCCAAAAGTCTTATTTATTTGCAATTTTTGTTCCTCTGTTGGATATATCGTATATTTATAACCTTTAATTATTTTCTTTATAGATAAATTCACCTCTTTTCTATTTTGATTTTTGACTTTTTATATATTCTTTTATTTGTTCTTCTGTATTTTCAGATACAGTAGCAACAAAGTAACTAGGATTCCATAAGTGCCCACCCCATAATTTCTTTTTTAACTCTGGAAATTCCTTAAATAACAATCTAGCACTTACACCTTTTAGAGCTTTTATAATGTTTGGGATATAGTGTTGTGGACTACAATTTATTAATAAGTGTATATGGTCTAAATCCGACTCTATTTCCTCTATGGTAAAACTATCCTACTACATAGGGCTTGCTATCTCGTTTATTATCTCTTTTAATTTATCGTCTATCTTACCTTGTAAAGTTTTATGTCTATACTTCGTACACAATACTATATGATACTTAATTGAATATACATAGCCTCTTCCATGTGTTACTTTTGACATATGATAACCTTCTTAATCCAGATTAGCATATGTAATTGAAGAAATCTAGTATATTACAGAATTAATTATGATATTCATGGTAACATATGCAGTTCGCCACTAACCCACGACTGAAGTCACGAGTGTGCGTGGCGAGTCATCAATTTTCATTTATACACATTACGCTTTATTATTTTATATTATCTCAAAAATAAACTCACAAGGTTTTTGCCCCTTGCTGTTAATCGGAGATGAAACAACTTCTTTTGTTTTCAGCTCAACACTCAGTTGTAGTTGTAAGTGACGCCTAAATGAGCCGGCACAACAAAAGCAATAAGAAAGCGGCATAGCGCGATCATCAGCATCGCCTGTGAGATCAGAAACCGTCATGCCCTTTTTTACGGCGGCGGAACAGACGCATTTGTATTTTTCATTTCCTTTGTATGAAAGAGTTCCTGTCAATAAATTGTTCCCGTTGAGAATAATTTTTTCTGAATCAAAAATGTTGTTATTCAGATGATTTACCTTTTCATCTAATGATTTACCAGTCAGGTCTTTTCCAATCTTTTTACATTGTTTTAAAAATTCCTGTCCGCCTCCACAAGCGCATGAATCTAAAATCTCATGCATCATATCGGGATCAAGCAATTTCTCCATTCGCACAATAACATCTACCAAATCTTCGTTGCCGATGATTTCTTTTATTATTTTTTCATCAACATTATTTAGCAACAACTTCTTTTTAATTCCATAAACTCTTGCCATTTTACTTTTCCCCCTTCAATTTAATTGGCACATAAATTTCAAGTTGATTTTCAATTTCTCTTGCCTTTTCATAAAGAAGTTTCACATCGGAATCTTTGCCGAAATCAGCATTTTCTACTTGCTTGATAAACTCAAGCACAATTTCTTTTAGTTCGTGTAAAAGAGAGACTTCGCCGTCTATATCGTCAACCTTTTTGCCAAGCACCTCTAATACCACATCAGAGCCATGAGTACAAAAAATACGTTGTATATCCTTAATGCTGATATTCAATTTACGCAAAATCAGTATTTGTTCCAACCGTTTTATCACTTCTTCATCATACATTCTATAAGCATAATCATCGCTACGAGTGCTGTTAATCAAGCCCATATCCTCATAGTAGCGAAGTACACGGGCTGATTTGGGTTAATACATATCTAATTTTAATTAGTTTCATTCATATATAAATCCTCCTTATCGTTGGTCTAATTATAGTATAAACTGTTACCCAACGGCAGAGTCAAAGGGTAAATAAATGTTTTTAGATAAAAATCCTGAACTGGCCCAATACTTCCGCCACATCCAACTTGCCCACACAACCCTGACAGAATCGGAAAAATATCTAAATCGTTTTGTCACAAGGAAAAGCGCTTGTCTGGACTTATTCCCGCAGAGCGATATATTTTAATTTTCAAGCAGCTTTTTTCTATCCGTTAAGACTGAAAAGCCTTTATTTCAACGTGTTTTCTTTTGCCCTTGACACCAAACACCACACACTCCACATGCCTTGAGAATACAATAAAGATGTCGTAGGGAGATAGTATCCCCTTGGTGGAATTATATATTTCTGATTACTTGCATTATTTGCTTTTATTTTTTATTGTCTTCCCTATCAATAATAATATCTGCAATAACTCTAGTAAAATCAACAGCACTTTTTTCTGTGAGAACAGGTTTACCAGTAGTGTTTTTAATTTCCTTCCGAGCATTTCCTGCAATACTTCCACCTTTTATTGCCACTCCTCTATTTTCATCAAAGTTTTTAGGTTCAGTGGTCTTTGATAATTCTGTAGTAGTTGCTTCAGCTAGCATATTTAGTACAAGCTCCAATGTAGACATATTATCTCTTAAGTTCTCCCTTTTTAATCCTTTAAGCTTCTTATATTGTCCTGTACTTAATCCTGCCCATGCTTTTGTAATTTCATCAGTATGTATTGCATATTCAATTCCTTGTTTTACACCTCAATTATTCCATTCATCAGTTAATTCTTTACGTACTTGAATGGCTTGTAATCTTTGATTTATCTATTCTTTTTTAAGATATGTTTCCAGTGCTCTGTTAATGGTAAGTTCAGGATCAATAGTCTCATCAATTCTTTCACTGCCCACCCTAGCAAGCCACATTTTAAAAGACTCTGCTTTCGGGGATGGAATTGATTGTATGATTCGCAAAAGTTCTTCTGTATCAGCAACATCCGTCATTCTTTTTTTACCATCTGATGCTGTCATTTTCAACTGTACGATTTTATCGTACAGTTCATTTCCTTCATTTTTTAACTTAATTTTCAAATCACTCCAATATCTTCTAGGCTCATTGCTATCTGTTAATATTGATATAACATCCACTATAGAAAAGTACCAAGTTTCATTTTCTAGGCGAGATTTATTCAAATCTACTTTTCGAAGTTTTAGCTCATAATTTTTGATTCCCCTATCAATTGTTGCGGATTGACCCATTAATATTGGACAAAAACTGACGAATACTTTCTTTTTCTTAGATTATCTATATTTTAATGTTTCTCGCTTCTTTTATTATACATAAATATTTATCCTCTAGCAATCTATGGAAAGATTCTATACGGGCATTTTTATTTGGGGTTTTAAATGGTATTCTACTATGTTTCTATCATATACATCTAGAAAAGAGGCTATATAAAAAAATCTATCTTCACCATGGATGTAACCATATTTAATATCTACTTCCCAAAGGGAATTAGAGTTTGTAATGTCTCTATTTTGAACTATTTTCCTTGGATACTTAGGTTTAACAATCCTTTGGAGTCTTAGCACATTTAATTCTTTACATAATCTATGTACCTTCTTTTTATTGAAGCTGCACCAAACCATGTATCATATCTCTCATAAGTATAATATACTCGCGTATGATGACCCGCGCGGATATATGATACTTATGATAAATAAACCTGATCGGCTCTGCAAATAAAAAGACATAGCAATTCGCATCGGGCTTTGCTATACTGTTTGTGAGCTATATTGTACCATTCTTTTATACGAACACGAAGGAAATAGGCGTAGTGCGGTATTATTTATATTAAACAACCTTGGCTATATTTAAGAAAGGAGGATTCTTTTGGTAGAATTAAGAACGATTAACGAAGATAATTATGAAGAGTGTTTGAATCTGAGTGCATCTGTTGCCAATGCAGACTTTGTAGACCCTGTCGCATGGTCTTTGGCTGAGGCGTGGGTGTTTTATGATGATTCGCGCCCCTTTGCAATTTATGCCGATGATCTGATGGTGGGTTATGTTTTAATGTATATTGGCGAAGAGAACCATCAAATCATAAATTTCATGATAGATAGCCGTTTTCAGAAAAGAGGCTATGGAGTGGCAGCAGCTAGGCTTTGTGTTGAATATTTGTGTAAAGAGTACAACGCAAGTAAAATTTCTTTACCAGTTGAGCCGGAAAATATAGCAGCACAAAGGTTATGGAGTAGCGTAGGATTTGAAATGACAGACGATATGGAGGACGGTTATCTTTTTATGCGGTTATACATACCAAAATATTAAGTTTGCAGTTAGGTGTCGTTCCTAATAAGCATAACACAACTCCCCCCCAAACTGCCATACCCCTTCATTATCGCCACTATCCACCCCCCTTCACAAGCAGCGAAGAAAAATGCGGAGTCGCACCAAACCATGTATCATATCTCTCATATGTATCATATACCCGCGCAGGATGACCTATATATTTTGCCACGAACATGACACATATGATACTTATGATAGATAAATTCGATCGGCTCCACAAATCTTAATCCAGCGGAAATTTCTCGCCGGTATCGTCCCCATGCGGATTTGCCTCACGCGACAGCGCATCCATCCTCGTTTCCAGCATCAGCCGATAACCCTCCATCAGCCAATTCAATATACCGCTCTTGTTCTTCCTTTGGAGCTTTATAGAAAATATATCCTATTAGGGCTGTGTAATATAGTTTTTCTGCCTTTACCCAAAAGTCTTCTCCTGCTTTTTCACCTTCTCCCTTGGTATTGGCAATTATAGTATTTACTAGCTTCAATATGTCTCTTTCGGAGTTAATATACCCAAAAGGGTTATAATGCATAGACTTTTTAAAGTTAATAGTATTTAATACTTTGATTCTATATGGCTCGTATATTCTCTTTCCTTTTTTATCTCTTTAATAAATAATTTTCCCTTTCCCATCTCGTATTTCCCTTCCATTCATCATTAATCTTTCAGTTTTCGTTAAGATAATGTTTTCTTCATAAATTGTATCTATATATGGTTTAATATCTTTTGAATTTCCCCATCTAGCTGAACCATAATCTTCTCCCTTTCTATATTTTTTTGCATTCTTTCCTTTGGAATAAACTACTAAGTATATTCCAAATACCTCTGTTATTCCAAAATCTATATCTTTATAATAAAAACTTGGAAATGGCGGTTTGAATAATTGTCCTATGTAAAGCAACATCTGATAAATAGTAATAAAGAAATTATCTGATTACAACCACCTATACATTTCTCTCAATTTGTTAAAAGTATAGTAAATAAAAATATATGGCACAAATTTTAAGAATAATTTCTTTTTATTGATTAGAGAAAATTCATATCTTATATCTTCTATTATTTTATTCATAGGCTTTTCTCCTGTTGTTTATTTTTAACCTTTTCTCCAAATTCATAGCTTGTATATTGACTTCCTAAATCACTATGAAGAATCAAACCTTCATTAGGTTTTTGAAGTTTATAGACATTATTTAAGGCCTTTATAGCTAATGTAGTATCTATATTTTTAGACATAGAGCATCCGACCATCTTCCTATAGCTGAATAAGATTAAATCAAATTAAATCTTTTCTTTAATCTTTTCGATTAACGTCTTATAAAATTTAATCTGGTAAGGTACAAACTTATTCTTTCCTACATTCTCATCAATTAAAACCTTTTCTCCATCTTTCTTTATTAGAAATCCTTTTATCTTAATTGTCTCTCTTTCATCCAGCCAAAGTTCAGCAAAATGTTTAAATTTTGTTTTGACAATTCCCGAAACTTCTTCTTCCTGAAGCGTAAAGTTATCAAAGGACTTTTCACTTTTATACAAAAATATGTTTGCTATTTCCTTATCTATAAGATCTTCGCTTACTATACAGTGGGCTATTATTCCCAAGGGTATTAATTCCTGAAAGGATATATCAATTCCAATCTCTTCCGTAATCTCTCTTACACCATCTTGAACTGTTTCATTCGCCAGTAAATGCCCAGCAACAGTAGTATCCAAAAGATTAGGATAATCCTTTTTTATATTACTACGGAGTTGCAAATAGAGATAATCCGTTTCATTTTCTTTACTAATAAACCAACAGTTAAATGTCTCGTGCCAATATCCAAATCTATGTATATCTTTACGGGTAGCAACACCTATTTGATTTCTATACTCATCAAAAATTTTTGATTGTTCATTTTCCATACTTCCTTCCCCCTAATGTAATTTCACTTTAATCGTAACATTATACCTCATCATTTTTTATGTTGTCAATCAACCTATCAAAATCTTATTGAAAAAGCTTATCCTAAATAATACTGAGGTAACTTATATACATTCAATAAAAGACACCTAACCATATTGTCAGATGTCCTTTATTAAAATTATTTAAACCTATTATCTATCTTCTACAAAATTATATTCATACTGCTTAAAATACGTTTATTCAGAAATACTTTTTCTAACATTATCAATTAGATTTTTACTTTGCGCTCTAAAAAATCCAAGATCATTCATAATAGTTACAAATTTAAATCCTTGTTTAATTCTCATTGTTGCTTCTTCTTGTGAACCTGTAACGATACCAAGGACAATATTGTGTTTTTCGCAACTTTCCAATACCCTATCTATAGCTTCTGTAAATTCAGGATTTTTCATATCTCCAAAACATCCCATATCCTGGGATAAGTCAGCTGTTCCTATAAATATACAGTCGAGACCCGGTGTTGCACATATTTCATCAATATTTTCAACACCTTTTCTTGTTTCACATTGCATTATAACATAAGTATTCTCATTACATTCTCCCTTGTTATAATCTTGGTACCATCCCCAACGAGGACCACGACCTACCCCTATGCCTCTTTTTCCAAGGGGTGCAATCTTAACATTATCTATAATATATTTTGCATGTTCTGGAGTTTCAACCATGGGAATCATTAAACCATGTACACCTACATCTAACATCCGTGCCATCATTGGTCCATCGGCTGGATCATAAACACGAACTAAAGGTGCCATTTCGTATAGTTCAGATGCTCTAATCATATCCACCATAGTTTCCATATTTGTTTGTGCGTGTTCCATATCAATTAAAATGAAATCAAAATTATTAATTCCTAGGATTTCTGCATTGGTAGGTGAACCAGATGCAACAAAGGCTCCTAGAACATATCCTTTATCTTCTAGTTTTTCCTTAACTAAGTTACGCATTTTCATAAAATAGCTCCTATCTCTTTATATAGTATATTATCTAAAGTCTGCTTATTATTAATATTGCTGAGCTAATTATAAAACCAGCTCAGCAACATTGAATTATTATTTATTTTCTTCTAAATATTTGCTATAAGATTCAATGTACTCTGGTCTTATTGGATAGAAAATATCCATTTGCATACATGGAACGGGGCTATCATACACATGAATGTAGTGTTCTACTCCCTTTGGAACAGTTACCCATGAACCAGGTGTTAATCTATATGCTACTCCATCAACATAGTAGTCACATTCTCCTTCTAAAAGTAATGCAACTTGTTCATTGTCTGGATGTGAATGTGGATTTACTTCATTTCCATTTTCAACTCTGTTAAGTGTGCAGTTAATATTGTCTGCACCCATACCAAAAACTACTCTTGTTATTCCTTCTCTTACCTCTTGCCAAGGTAAATTGTTCCAATTTCCTGATTCTACTCTTGCCATTTTCATTACCTCCATTAATTAAATGTATTTTATATTAAAAATAATGAATCTACATATCTAAAGCTTGTCGCCTGTACTACTAACTAATATCTATTTAAAAATAAAAGTCTCTATATTAATATTAAAGATTAAATAGTTTAACTGGATTAACCTTTGTCATTGTATTAATTTCTTCTTCTGTAACACCAAATTCTCTTTCTAATAGATTAATATAATTAAACATACCTTCTACTGGAGAACCATTGTTAACTTGTCCTAAATCTGTATCCATAATAATACGGTCAACGCCTACAGTATCCATAATTTTTTTAAAAACAGCATCCTCAACATTTCCAATCTTTGAACCACCAACAAAAACACATACGTTTAATTCAATATAAGCACCTAAATCTGTCCATCTCTTCATATCCTCATAGGATGCACCAACATTATAATGTGGATGATTTACTAAGATTCTCTTAACTCCTAATTCCACTGCTTTTTTAACTAAGTGGTCAACTTCCCAAAGTGTACCATGACCTGTTCCTAAAACCATATCATGTTCTGCCATATATTTTAAACATTCAATAGCAGCTGGATCCATATTTCCATTTTCATCAACGTAAGAAACTGGTTCTTCATCAATCTTTGATTTTCCACCACCTACAAATCCCTTACTTTGGTGGTCATCTATGTGTTTCTTTGTTGAAACCGTTGGGAAGTATACTATTTTTGCATCCATTTGTCTTGCAGTATCTAATGCCTTTAGGTTGAAAAGTCCTATGGAGTTATTTAAGCACATACTTCCATATACCTTACATGTTCCATTTCCTAAATGCTTTTCTACCATTTTAGTTCCAAGCATACTTGGAAAGTAATGATCCTTTACTAAAAATCCTGCATATCCTGCTGCTTCAGCTTCTTTTAGCATATCTGCTGCATCTAGCTCTCTATTAGCTATAGATGGTCCGCAGTGAACGTGCATATCAATGATTCCTTCTAAAATTTTTCTATCCATAATAAATTCCTCCTTTGATTCTAGTACTATTCGTTTATTAGAATTCTATATATACCTGTATTCGCTAATATTGCAGCGATAATTGAAATAGTAATAGCAGATAAAAGTAATGTTTTAAAGACTTTGTTTTTCTCTGAAACATCAGGCTTAAAAAGTTGGTCGTAAGCTGCTAAAATCATAGCTCCACCCATGGATAAAGGACTTATAGTAGCAGTATATCCACCATTTATAATTGCACTAATTAATTCTAATGGATGGAATACATTTCCGATACTTGCATTTACCTGAGCAACTGTAGGAATTAGTGTAGGTATAGGTCCCGCAATAGCTAAAGAGAAAAATGACATTACTGAAGACGTAAATCCTAAAATAGGTGCCGCAGTCCATCTTGTAGCGATCGATGCAAATAAGTCTGCCATTAATGTTAAGCCACCTAAAATATCAACTACATTCAGTAAACATCCGATACCAACACATAGGAATATCGCCTCCCAAGGTGTACCTGCAAAGGCTGCTTTTTCATCGGCACAGTTTGCTATAAGTAATGCTAAACTAAATACGAAGGCAGTAAGTCCTGCATGGGTTTTTAATAACATGATGCTTAATATCATACAAACAAGAACTACTAAGGTAATTTTTTGCTTAGTATTAAATGGCTTTATATCTTCAAAAACATTGTTAGTTGAAGTATTATTAAGTCCATTATCCTTGATTTTCCACCCTTTATATAATACATAAATCACTATAGATACAATGGTATGCATAATCATTCCATTAAATAATATAGGGAATGTATAATCTGGATATCCAGCATTTGAAACAATAATATTGGCAGTATTACCAAATACACCTACAGGTGTCATCATACCTGCATTTGCTCCAACGATTGCAAGGATACCAATCATAACAGGGTTATATCCCATATAAGATCCAATACTCATTGTGATTAAAGGCATAACTGTATAAACCGTCAGTCCACCTGGGTCAACTATGGTTATACACAAACACACTAAGAATACCATAAGAGGATAAAACTTTGCTAAAGATGAAATCTTTTGAAACATCTTTTTAGAAAATAATTCTAATGAACCATTACTTTGGGCAATTGAGAAAAAGAAAAACATTCCTGTTAAATTTAAAAATAGTCCTGTTGGAAAACCAGCAACAATTGCACTACCTGTAACTCCTCCAAAAAATCCTAATACCATGGCTGCTGCTAGAGAGATAATACCTATATTCTTTCCAAAAGCAACACCTAATGCTATAGCTCCCACTAATACTAATAACGAGATACCTGCCATTAAGAAAATCACTCCTTATAATTTGTTCCTCAGTTTAAACTCCTCTAAAATTAAAACTAAGTCCTTAATTTTTGCTTGCACCTGGTGCTAAAAGTTTCTTAAGCCTAAAAGAAATATCATAATTTTTCTCCTCAGCCTTACTGAGACTCTTATTTGTTGGATATAATAAAGTAACTTTATAGCTAAATTATATTGAATATTAAAAATGCTATCTATATCAAATGATACACAGTATATAAAAATCTTATTTGACGAAAAAATCTTCTGATGATATTATAGGTCTCATAAATATAAGTATTGAAATCACCTAATTATTGGTATGTTTCATAAATATACATTGCTTTAAAACTTGCATTATTCCAATTATATAATCTAATCGGGAGGTTCCAAAGATGAGATTTCCACAATATTATTTTGAAAATCATTTCAGTAAATTTGAATCACTATTACGCAGCTTGGGCGAAAAATGTAATTTAAAAAAAGGATATGAGATCACATCAATTAATCCAAACTTATATCTTTATTTTACGCTTAATGGTATTTTTAAGCTATCACTTACTCATGAGGAAGGGGCTATAAAAACCATTTGTTTTCATGGTAAGAATTCTATTCTTCCATATTCCTTATGTAGGCCCACTGATAATGAGTATAAAATCGAATCTGATGCTTTGGTTCTAACTGCCATAACAGATGTACTAGCTATTAGAATAATTCCGAGAGTATTCCATAAAGCAATGTTAGAAAATCCTGATTTTCATATGGCTATGACTGACTACTGCATTCGTCACTCTAATCTTTTTATGTTTGAATCAATTAATCTATCCTACAATACGGCCTTTATTAAAACCTGTAATTTTCTTTATATTTATACTAGCTATTTGCAGGGAAAAGGAATCAGACTTACTCAATCTGAAATAGGTGAAATTATCGGAGAAACACGATTAGAAGTAGCTCGTGTATTGAAAAAATTACGCACTATGGGTATTGTAAGTACATCTAGGAATGGTATTGAAGTTTTAGATATGGATAATTTAATTAATCTATGTTCTTACGGATGCAATTGATCTGCCTAGAAACTGGAAATAATGGTTTTATAATATTTGATGTTGATGATAAAAAAATCAGCACCTTTTTTGCATGAAAACCTGCTAATAAAAATCAAGTATTTTTTAGCAGGTTTTCAAATTTTTTATCTATTTAATTTTTGAACATACAAAATAGACTAAACCGATCTCTCTGTTTAACCCGTTTCATACTTATATCTGTTAAAGATTTAAACAGTATAGACTTCTTTTATTCTTGCATAGTAAATTCGTAAAAGTTTATTAAGGGCTGCTATTTTTGCCACCTTTAATGGCTTGCCTTCCGCTTCTTTTTTCATCATAAATTGATACACCAAATCTTCACTTGCTTTGTTACTCTTGATGCATTTCATAACTTCATAGCCTATTTTTCTAAGAATAGCTGGTCCTCGTTTTGATATTTTTCTTTGTGTTCCTTTAAAGTTTCCTGATTCATACAGTGGAGCATCAATTCCTGCATAAGCTACTAATGATTTCCGGTTTTTAAATCGTCTTACATCTCCAATTTCTGCTAAAATAATATTTAGAGTTCTATCTATTTCTCTGAGAACTCGCACAGATTCTAGTACTAACATTTTTGATCGATGCAGTGATTGTATCTTCTTTAATACTTCTATGTTGTAACTTGCTAAATTCTATATATTTAGTCATTCAAAAATGCACCATAGTGGCTACTAAGGTACATACAATATAATATTTTTCCTATATCTATTTTTATCTTTTCTTAAATTATTTATTTTCTTGGTGTAGAAACTATGTGATATTTGCAGTTCCATTTTATATTTATTAAAATTTTACTAATGTATACCATAGATATTAGCTCCTTCGATACTATTTTAAAGTTTCCAGACCGTAAACTTATTATATCAAAGGAGGATTTTTTGTTAGATCACTAAAGCTTTTTTGAACCATCTGCATAGCAAGTGGTTTTATTTTGACAAAAAATATTGAAGGGAATTTATTCCTTCAACATTAATTATAGAACTTTGATTTTTATTCTTTTCTTTTAAATTAAATTCATTGAATATAGATATTTCCTATGCTTCTAAGTAGCTATCTGAGATGTCTTCAATAAAATTTTATTATAAATTTTTCTAGTTGCCATGTCAAAAACATGAGAAATTACTATAGTAACCAATAAACATAATACTAAATATAGATAAGTATTATTAGAGATTATATTGCTTTTTTTAAATATCATCATAGGAATTCTTTGCAGGATATATATACTAAATACATGCTTACCAGTCCAATTTAATATAAAATTATTAAACGAAACTTTCATAGTAACTAAAATAATTAAACAAACAAATAGTAATGACTTTATTTGATAAATTATTACTTTATTATTAAATAAGTATGTAAATCCAAATAAAGTTAATGATATTGTTAACGATAGTAAATAACTAGTATTATTTGCTAATACTATATTTTCTATCTTCTCTCTATAAAGAGAAAACCACATCCCTGCTGCATAGCAGAAAATTGTATTATATGAGTAAGATGGCTTAAAATTACTCACAGCCAAAACATAAATACCAGAAAGAACAGTAACACAACTTATCGCCATAAAATATTTATTCCTAAATATTTTAAAAGAAATAAATGTAAATAAATAAGTTATTAATATTACAAGTATATACCAATTACTGTTGCCGACAGATGTCCAACCTATAAATGACAAAACAATAGTTTTAATATCATATTTATATCCAAGTATAAAACGTACAATTAAAAATAATAATATAGCTATATCAAAATCAAATAATACTCTTAAAATACGTTTCTTAGGAATCTCATTGACATATTTCATTTTTTTCTTTTTTATAGACTCTAATATTCCATAACCAGAATAAAAAAGAAACATAGTTACTACTAGTTGTCCTAAAAAACTACGTATTGCTAAATATGGCATATCAAAAGGACTATTCAATTCTACATACTGAACAAAATGACTTAAAAATACAAGTAAAACAAATATTCCTTTTATTGATGTAGTTTTTTCAACTGACATATAATCTAAATGATAATTATCTTTTGTTGAATATTTCATTTTATAAGCACAAATACCTAGTATAATAAATAATAAAAATATCATAAAAAAATCCTCTCATATTATTGGAACATAAGAATAAGTATTTTATCTCGTTTTCCTTTTTGCTAAATTAATTTCTTATAATTGTTTTCTATATGTAAAAATTATTTTTAATAGTTATATCACTTCTGAAGTATATAGTAATCATAGAACATTTATTACATATATTTTAAAATTTAAAAACCAAAAACTTTTTTATTTTCTTGCATATTTCTAATTCCAGTTACAACTTTAAATTTTAATTATATAACCAATCTAAAATTAATATGCTTGTTTAGTGTGAATCAGTGTAATTATAGTACCAACTAAAAAACTAGAGAACATACTATATGAATAATAAGGCATAATGGTGCCTATGTCAAGGCAGTTTTAAAAAATAGCACCAACATCTATAAAAATTAAACATATACTTTCTTCTTGAAATTATTCTCATCTTCTGCGAATGCAAAATGGTCATAAAACTGCTTAAATCTTAGGATTTCTATATAGTTTTCTTTTTTATAAATGCAATACTCTCAGTAGTCGCTTTCTTCCAATCAGCCTTCGCTATGCTTGACTTCTGCCGTAGAATGTTCCCAATCGAATTTCGTTACACTTATTCTCTTGGACATTCATGACATGAGACGTACATCTACTTACTTTGTAAGTAGTGTTACGGCTTCAATGTGCCTTGAGTAGACAAAAATGATGCCATTTGAAGCTGGTACCCCCTTGGTGTCATATTATTTTGCTAAAAAGCATTGATCTCTGGACATTCCAGTAATTCCTTTAAAATAGTTTTTCGTTTCCCAAGCTCCCGTTCCATTGTATCTGAAATAATGCAATTTTTATCTTTAAGATATATTTCTTGTAAGTTTTGATATTGAGTGCCACAATAGTAGAATTTTACTGCATCGTTTTGAGTTTGAATTAAAAAAATTTCAGCACATTTAGGACATGGAATACTTATGTTTTTGTTTGCTGAATATGAAAAGGACACTTTAGATAGATTTTGGCTGCAAATATCATCCGAAATATCTTTTTTTCTTTTTATGTAAGCCTCTTTGTCCTCGTGAAGTGTTGTAATTTGTTCAGGAGCTATTATGGATTCGAAGTTTTCAAAGCGTTCATTTAGTGCATGATAAACCAAATGTTCAATAGCAGAAAAAGCAGATATTATCGTCGCAATAAGAACCTCAGCTTCTTCATTTACTTCGTAATGTTGAATTTTATTTCTTGTATCAGCAAGATTTACTAAAGCACCATGGTATTTCAATAAGTCAATGTCGCAAATATTACGAACACGCATTAAAGCCACCCTAAGTCCTATTGTTTTAGTACCTTTTCCATTTTTATAATCGTCTATTTGCTCATATATTAAAGTTTTGTGTTCTCGTACTAAAATTTCTTTTAAAATTAATTCGCACTATGATATAACATGATAACGCAAAATTTATAGCACCTTTCATCTACATAGGTTTTTCCATTCACATAGTAATCAATAGCTTCGGACAGTGAGTCCATTGCATTTTCCAATAAATTCAATCGCATTGTATCCTTCTCTATCTAAGTCAAAAAGTTAATTTTTTAATTTAAGTATACTCCCCAAAACCATTTATTTCAATTGAGAGTTTAATGACAGGAGGTGTTATTATCGCTACCACAAGGCTCATTTCCATGCACCAAAACAAAGGAAAAACCATTGCAGCTTGCCTTGCTGACCGCACCGATTATGTGAAAAATCCCCACAAAACAAATGACGACGAACTGTTATCCTCTTATCAGTGTGACCCTCGAACAGTACAAGGCGAGTTTATGCTCTCTAAGCGGCAATATGATGATATTACAGGCAGAAAACAAGCAAGCAATGTCATTGCTTATCAGATAAGGCAAGCCTTTAAGCCGGGGGGAATAACACCCGAGCTTGCAAATAAAATCGGCTATGAATTGGGCATGAGCTTCACCAAAGGCAACCACGCTTTTATCGTTGCCACCCATATAGACAAAGCCCATATCCATAATCACATTATCTTTAATTCCACCTCTCTTGACTGTACAAAAAAGTTTCGAGATTTTCTTGGCAGTGGTCGGGCGATTGCCAAAATATCTGACCGCATTTGTCTTGAAAATGGACTGTCCATTATTGAAAATCCCAAACGCTCTAAGGAGCATTACGGCAAATGGCTTGGTGATAATAAGCCCCTTTCTCACTCCGATAAATTAAGGCAGACCATAGATGAAGCGCTTGTCCAAAAGCCGAAAACCTTTGATGAGTTTTTACAGTTCATGCAAAGTGCAGGCTATGAAATAAAAAGCGGTAAGCATTACGCTTTTAAGAGTGCAGAGCAGAAGAAATTTATCCGCTTGCGTTCTCTGGGTGCGGGATATTCAGAAGATGAAATCAAGGAAATCATTAATGACAATGTTCCAAAAAGAGAGGTTAAAAAGTCCACTGCTAAACAACCGAAAAGGCAAGAAAAATCGGTCAATCTCCTTGTGGATATACAGGCAAAATTACAACAAGGCAAGGGCAAAGACTACGAGCAGTGGGCAAAGATTTTCAACCTAAAACAGATGGCTCAGACCGTCAATTTCTTGCAGAAACACAAGCTCCTTGCCTATGCTGATTTAGAGGAAAAAGCAAAGAAATGCACCGCTACTTTTGATGAACTGAACACGCAAATTAAGACCGCCGAAAAGCGTATGGCAGAGATACAAGTGCTGAAAAAACACATCATCAACTATGCCAAAACCAAAGCTATTTACACCAATTACCGCAAGGCAGGCTATTCCAAAAAGTTTTACGAGGAACACCGTGACGAGCTTACTTTGCATAAGGCTGCAAAGACAGCTTTTGAGGAACTTGGTGTAAAAAAGCTCCCCACAATTAAAGCACTGCAAGCCGAATGTGATGAGCTGTTTTCCGAGAAAAATAAGGCTTACAGCAAGTACCATATTGCACGAAAAGAAATGCAGGATATTCTGACTGCAAAGGCAAATATCGACCGAATTTTGGGACTGGAACAGGAACAAAAGGCAAAAGAAAAATCACAGGAACAGCGGTCAGCTGAACTGTGATTTTATCAGCTCCCAAAGGGAGCGTAGCACGATGATTTATCATCGTTTGAGTGGGGATTGGGGATACTCCCCAACAAGCAAAAGCATAAGGTGGTCACCCTTATGCCCTGCTTGCCACTTTTGTTCGTAAACAATATAAAAGAAAAAGGACACTGAATCTTTCATATTCTCTTCTGATTTAACATTCTATAACATCAACGACGTATCAATTGAAATAATTAAGCCTTTGCTATGCATTTTATCAAATTAAATGTCAGTATATTTACACTACTTGGACTTACTTATGCTGTTTTCTTAAACAGATAAAAAACCACTTGACTCTGACACCATGTCAAGGCTTAAGGTTGGTTTAAAAGGAGGAATATATATGGATTTTAAGATTTATTCCAGACAAACCATTATAACCAATCCTCGGCAGTTCATAGACCAATACGAGGATTTACCAGCATCTCCAAAAGAATTGCTGAAAATAGTGCAGGGATTAATCATTCATGGTGACCAAGGGAAGTTGTATAACACTACTTTTAGCAAAAGACAGATGGATGAAGAATTGTTACGCACTGTACCACAAATGTTAGAAAAATTATTACAAATCGACCAAAGCTCCCTGTCAAAAAAAAGACCGGCAAACTTGCGTCTAATTGGGATGTGTAGAGACTACTCTCTGCTCTTCCTATCTTTTCTACGGTATAAAGGTATTCCTGCCAGACTGCGTGTTGGCTTTGCTAATTACTTTGAAAGTGAACTAATGTATGAGGATCACTGGCTTATTGAATATTACGACAGAGAAAAACAACATTGGGTGCGTGTAGACGCACAGCTTGATGACATTCAGAAAGCTCATTTTGGAGTGACTTTTGACACGGAAAATATGCCGTCAAATGTAGGATATCTGCTTGGAGGGCAAGCGTGGACGCTATGCCGTTTGGGAGAGCGCCACCCTGAAGATTTTGGCTACAATAAAAACTGGAAGGGTTGGCATTCCATCAAAGGAAATCTATTGCATGATTTCAACAGTCTACTTGGTATGGAACTTTTACCTTGGGATTTGTGGACGGAGCTTAGTACGAAAAAATATAATAATCTCAGCCGACAGGAAAAGGACCTTTTGGATGAGATGGCTATGCTTACCACAAATCCTAACATTACAGAAGAAGAACTCTTAGCATTTCAAAAACGCTTACCTGCGGAGTACATGGAGGCTATCCATTCAAAACTTAAACTGTTGGGTATTGATGGACAATGCGAAACATTGAGTCCCGATATGCTGGAGAAAAAGTTTTCTATAATTCCATCAGCAAAAAAACGAACTGTGGTTACTCCCGTTAAAGATAATAACCATCAATTGGTTTTAAAAGGTTGTCGTCAAAACAACTTAAAAAATGTAAATGTGACCATTCCAAAAGAAAAGCTAACGGTTATTACAGGTGTAAGTGGAAGCGGAAAATCTTCTCTTGCTTTTGACACAATTTATGCAGAGGGAAAACGTCGATATCTTGATAATATGTCCAATGCTGCCAAAATGCAGGAACAGATAGAAAAACCAGATTTTGATACGATACAAGGGCTCACTCCTACCATTGCTATTGAGCAGAAAAAAGGAAGTCAAAACCCACGTTCTACCGTTGGAACGCTGACAGGTATTTTGGATCATCTGCGAATGCTATATGTTGCAATCGGAATACCCCACTGCCCTTATTGCGGAGTGCCTGTTCAAAAAGAAAGCAAAAATAAAAATCGTTGCCCTGTTTGCGGCAGCCTGTTTCAAGGTCTAACAACATCGACGTTTAATGCCAACGCTCATGTAGGGGCATGCCATACCTGCAATGGGCTTGGAATTTTATATGAGGTTAACCCGGATACTATTGTGGTGAACGGCAACCTATCTGTGTTGGATGGAGCTACTTCCTACTTTGGAAAGTTGCGTGGTAAAAAACCAACTGGGAACTGGATGATTGGAGAATTATATGCAATAGCAGCCGATATGAATGTGGATTTAGATTTACCTTGGGATAAATTACCGAATGAATTTAGACAAGCAGTTCTTTACGGCACAGGGGATAAAATTTACAGCTTTAAATATAATTCTGGAGGACGTGATACAGAAATCAATCGCCCCGCAGCTGGAGCAGTAAGCCATATACAGCGATTATTCCGAGAATCCAAGTCAAATGATAATCCACAAAAAGAATATATGCATGAGATTCCCTGCCCCACCTGTCACGGAGAATTGTTGTGTTATGAAGCCCGATATACAACAATTATGGGATACCGTTTGCCTGAGCTGACAAAGATGCCCATTGACAAGCTTTGGGATTGGGTATGTAGCTTGCAAGAATTGCTTTCAAAAAGTCAGAAAAGCAAAGCCGAAGAAGTCCTGCTCGAAATTCAAAATCGAATTGTAAATCTTTTGCAAGTTGGTTTGCCATATTTAACTTTGAGTCGAACCGCTCCAACCCTTTCAGGTGGTGAATTACAGCGTGTACGGTTGTCTAGCCAGCTTGGCAGTGAACTAATTGGTCTTACCTATATCCTTGACGAGCCCTCCATCGGGTTGCACCCACGAGATCATCATCTGATGATTGACACTATCAAGCATTTACGAGATAAGGGAAATACTGTTATCGTTGTAGAGCATGATAAAGAGACAATGCTAAATGCTGATTATATCGTTGATGTCGGCCCTGGTGCAGGAACTTTTGGCGGTGAAATTGTGGCGGCAGGAACTGTGGATGAAATTATGAAAAATACATTGTCTGCTACCGGACGTTTTCTTAGCAATAGCAAAATATGTGAGCCAGAAAATACAATAAATCCTCACAAGTGGATGACTCTAAACGGATGTACTGGCAACAATCTCAAAAATATCAACGTCCGTTTTCCACTTCATTCAATGTGCTGTATTACTGGAGTAAGCGGTTCCGGGAAAAGCTCACTCATTTTTGGTGCCTTGATACCAGCACTAAACAAGGCGATTAACCATCAAAGGTGTGTCGATTCCAGCTACCTCTCCTTTGAGGGATATGAGGATATTGATGGGTTTGTCCAGATGGATCAAAGTCCAGTTGGAAAGTCCTCACGCTCAACCCCTGCAACCTATATTGGCGTTTTTGACACTATCCGCAGCTTGTTTGCAAAACAACCCAGAGCTTATGAGCTTGGTCTTAATGAAAGCCATTTCAGCTTCAACTCAAAGGATGGTGGATGCCCTGTGTGTGAAGGTCAAGGGCAAATTAAAGTCGCTTTTCAGTATATGGCAGATACTTACGTTACTTGCCCAGAATGTAAGGGCAGTCGCTATCAGGAGGGTGTTCTGGAGGTTCTGTACAAAGGGAAAAGTATTGCCGATGTCTTGCATATGGATGTATCCGAAGCAATATTTCTTTTTGAAGATGTTACAGAGATTGTACAAAAGCTGTCCCTGATGGATGAAGTGGGACTGCCTTACCTAAAACTAGGGCAAAGCACTGCTACTCTCAGCGGAGGTGAAGCACAAAGACTGAAACTTGCCAAAGAACTAAGCGGAAAGCAGAAAAAGCATATGGTCTATATATTAGATGAACCAACAACTGGGCTGCACTTTCAGGATATTGAAAAGCTGCTGCTGATTTTCCGTAAATTGGTTGACACAGGTCATTCGCTATACATTATTGAACACAACACCGAAATTATCGGAGCCTCTGATTGGGTTATTGATATTGGACCGGAGGGCGGAATCGCCGGAGGGCAGATTGTAGCCGCGGGAAGTCCGGAGGAGATTAAAAGAAATTCTGCAAGCGTTACTGGCAGATATCTGTAAGGAGGAAACGAATGAGAATGTTGAAGAAAGAAACGTGGCAGTATAAACTTGCGGCATATATAGTGAGCCAAGGAATATCCCTGCTTGGTTCATCCGTCGTATCGTTAGCAATTATCTGGTATGTTACTTTAGGAACTGGTTCTGGCAGTTTGGTTGCAGGTGTTACCATTACAACTTTTCTGCCACAAGCTTTGGTAATGCTATACGGTGGTATACTCGCCGACCGTTATCCACCTAAGCGTATTGTGATTTTAAGCGACTCAATGATAGCACTTTCTACCTTAATACTGGCAATTTTCTTTTTTAGCGGTATAGATAATGTAGGCTGGGTGTTCTTCTTTAATGCTTTACGTTCTTTTGGAACAGGCATACAACTTCCTGCTTCAAAGAGTATATTGCCACAGATTGTTCCAAAGGAACAATTGATGAGAGCAAACAGTATCAATACCGGTGTGTGGAGTGTCATTCAATTGGTATCGCCGGGGCTTGGCGGTCTTGTTATGAGCCTTATGGATATGGAGTATGTATTTCTAATTGATGTTTTAACTGCCGTAATCAGTATTATTATTTTAGCAACCATTATCATGCCATCGTGTGAAATACTGCAAAGAAATGAAAATACGCGGGAGGAGCTAGTGCAAGGTTTTCGTTACATCATGAATTCTAGGGCATTACGCAGTGCAATTCTATTATATACCGTGTTTCAGTTTCTGGTCGTTCCGGCTTCACAGCTTACGCCACTGTTAGCATCTAAAAATGTGGGCGGTGAAGTTTGGATACTCAGCGTAATAGAAACAGCGTTTTCAATCGGCGCACTGTCAGTCAGTCTTTTTATGGCATATAGAGAGCTAAAAATTCCTCACTTCAAACTCATTGGGTTGTCATCTATCGTTTTTGGAATGACGCTGCTCCTGTTGCTGCCCGCACGTGGTATTCTACTGTTTGCCGCAATGATGTTCCTAATGGGAATTGGCAGTCCTCTATATTACACACCGCTAATCACTCACATACAAGAGAATACCGAGGAATCCTATATGGGGCGCACCTTTTCCTATGTAGATTTATTGTCCTCACTGTCAACACCACTTGGCATGATGGTATTCGGCCCTTTAGCAAATATCAGTATCCTTCTACCTTTTGTAATTCCCGGTATTGCACTAATCCTATTGGGCATTTGGGTTCAAAAGAAAATGCAAGAAAAATAGGGCTTGCCCTAAGGGGCAGCCCATCTTTTCAAATCATACTTCAATTAGCGGGATTTGTATCTCTGTTAGGTATTCTTCTGGGTTATCTGTATCCTCATGGTCAATAATTGTGACCTGACGAGACGGACTTCCCATAGTATATGGGTGGTTTTTGTCAAGCCAATTTGCAAAAGAATAGTAAGCACCTGCAATATTTTCATATGGACCATAAACCATCATGCAAGCCATTTTATCAATATTTTCAAGCATACGATAGGTAAAAGCCCCTTTGTTCTTGCCTAACCGCTTTACAATAAGACATATTTCAATATCAACACCAGAGTCCAGGTGTTCATCGCCGTGATAAATTGCAACATTGTTTTGACTGCTTCTATCAAACTCAATATGCTCATGATGAACAAAATCCATAAGTTCGCTCCAAAGTGTTCCCTCATCAAAGTGGTTACTCACCTTACGTCGAAGAGATATAACTGGGTACGAGGGTATAGATTTTATTGTTACATTATAATATTGGTCAAATTTATCTGCTGCAATATGTACGATAGCAGAACGAATCTGCTCAATACGCCTTTGCTCTATTTTAATAATTTCTTCAATATCCCTAATTTTGTCATGAAGGCTTTGTGTTAGATATGAATTATTCCAATTTTGCAACAACTGCGTAGTTTCAGCTACTCCAAAATTAAGGTCTCGCAACAGTACAATTTTTTGCAGTTCCGGCACCTGATCCGCAGAGTACATCCGATAGCCAGTAACCGGGTCTATATAAGATGGTTTAAGCAGTCCTTGATTATCATAATAGCGCAGCATTCTTACAGAAACGTGCGTCAGTTTTGAAAAATCACCTATTTTTAGCATTTGTTCACCCCTTTCGTTATTAGTATACGATTTGTTTTTTTATACTTCAAGTCACAAAATATAAAATATAAGTCTTGACATTGACACGGTGTCAGGGCTTAAAGATGAATTATAAGATAAAAGGAGAATCGCCATGATTAATACACAAGATATTAGATTTGTACAAATTCCTGCAATGTCTGTTGCTTCAATTCAATGTATTAGTACGTCACCAGAAAAAGACAGTTTGAAAGCAATAATAGATTTTATGGGAGATATAAAACTAGACAACGAGATTTCATTTATGCGACATTTTGGTTATGTTCCACAGTTTGATAAGTGCGGCAATGCGGATATAGATATTTTTGAGAGGCTAATAACAGTCCCAGAAAATATAGAAATTGCAGAACCATTTGTAAAAAAGATTTTTCCTGGTGGGTTATATGCTGCCTATACAGTTCCGATAGGATTTTTTGATAGAGTATCAAAACTAAAAGATATAGTTTGTGCAATGCCAAACTATGAACTCGCTGACAATGAGCAATTTGATGTTATTGAGGAATATTTAAACCCTTGGAAATTTCCATTAAATAATATAAATCAATTTTTCACGGATACCCAAATAGACATTCTTATTAAAGTGCAAAAACTTAATAGCATTAATTAACGAGAAAATATTTGAAGATAAAAAGATGCAAAGTCAATAATCTGTATTTAATAGATATTGTTCCTCTAGCTTTAACTGCCAAAAAATATTACATTTAACACTATATTTACCAATAACAAAAATAGAAATTAATAACAGATTTAAACCAATAATAAAAACCGCCGTTTCCTTTCCCAAAAGTAATATATGGTGGATGTATTAAAGTCGCCCTTTTTTAGGTATACAGCGGTATCTTAGGAGGCGTCGCTGTGTTTGATTTTATACAAACTTTATTATCATATTACCATCCGTTAAAAAAGGCCTATCTCCATTTATAGAATTTTCTGGCTATATAGCTGAACTTACACATCATCTAATTGAATGTGAATATTGCTATGCCCGATTGAGTTTTTCTCAGTCGGGCATTTTTTCGTTTATAGAGCCTCATTGCCGTTCTCCACCACCGTCCTTTCAATTTTAGCTACCCACAAAAATTGAAAGGATGGTAAACCATGAAAACAATAAATTTAAAAAACTATTACCCATATTACACCAGAGATACATTTTTAGAAGTACCTGATGAAGTAGCAATAATATTTGAGAACTTTGCTAAGGCAGAGGCTGCCTACGAAAGAAAGAAATACCGCTATAATGCCCATTACTCACTTGACCGTGGTGATGGGATTGAACATGAAATCTTGTTTGTTTCGCTCTCTCCTTATGAGATTTACGAGCGTAAGCTCACAAGTCAACAGCTTCACGCTGCTATTGCCTCTCTGCCGGACAAGCAGGCAAAGCGGATCTGCGCTCACTACTTTATTGGTATGAGCAAGACAGCCATTGCAAATGCTGAAGGAGTAAGTGAAAAAGCTATTAGGATTTCTATTGAACGAGGATTACATAGCATTGAAAAATATCTGAAAAAATATTTGTAATCACGTTCCGAATACCGCTTGTTTTTGTCACGGTATATAGAGGGGTGCTTATCTCCTACTGTACCTTGACAATTTCATATACGATATTTTGAGTACATTACTTATGTGAGCCGAAAGGCAAAGCGACTTAACAGACATCGCCAAGACAGCAGTATAGGGAGGTGAGTTTAATACTGCCCGAGCGACAAAATGGACTGTTAGACCGAGTTTAGCACACTCGTCCGCAATGACCCACATAAGGGATAATGATACTTCGTAACGTTTCGCCCTCAATACGATTAAAACGGAGGGAGTTCCTGCAGTATGCGTGGCTTTTGAAAGGACAAGCTATGGTACTGTGGGACTATGATGGCTGTGCCAACAGCAACTCAAAATATCCCCTTTGTCGGGGTGCGTGGCAAATACGGCAAACAGGTGAATTTTATCGCACCGCATTTTTATTCAATGTAAATTTGCGGTGCGTTTATTATGCTATTTCTAATATGATGACAAACTTTTCATAAATAACAAAATTGCTTATACTTTATGTAAGCAATTCACTTGGAGGTGATTGCAAATGGAAAATATCGAAAAAGTATCGCAAAACACAGAGAAAACTACTCAGCCTAATGAAATGTATGCTAAAACTAAAGCATATCAAGATTTCATAAATGTGCTTTCACAGATTATTGAAAAGCACGGTTCAGAAGTTTTAAATGAGTTAAATCATGCTAAATGATGATGTTTTCCAATAATATTGGAGGTATGACTATGAATAGGAGTGGAAAAAAATGTGTACTTTATCCTCGTGTAAGTACCGAAATGCAGGTTGACGGCTTCAGCTTAGATGGTCAAAAAAACAGCCTAACTCGTTTTGCAGATAGAGAAGAAATGGAAATTATTGATATTTATGAAGATGCAGGTAAATCTGGCAAATCCATTGAGGGCAGACCTGCCTTTAAGCAGATGCTCAATGATATTGAATATGGCTTAGGCATTGATTATGTTTTAGTTTACAAGCTCTCTCGCTTTGGACGAAATGCCGCCGACATTCTTAATTCTTTGGAGCATATTCAATCCTTTGGTGTGAATTTGATTTGCATTGATGAGGGAATTGACTCATCACAGACAAGCGGAAAGCTCTTAATCTCTGTACTGTCTGCTGTTGCTGAAATAGAGCGTGAAAACATCATTGAGCAGACTATGAACGGACGAAAGGAAAAAGCCCGTCAAGGCGGTTGGAATGGTGGCTTTGCTCCCTATGGCTACTATCTTAAAGATAAGCAGCTTTTTATCCAAGAAGATGAAGCTGAAGCGGTACGCATTATCTTTCATAAATATGTACATGGGAATATGGGATTTTATAAAATCGCCAACTATCTTAATTTACAAGGTATTCAAAAGGTTAAACGGGATAACGGTACACTAACCCAATGGAGTACCCATTTTATCAGAATGATAATCGACAATCCTGTATACTATGGAAAAATTGCTTTCGGTAGACGCACAAGAAAAAAGGTCAAAGGCACTAAGAATGAATATCGCCAAGTCCACCAAGATGACTACATTCTCGCAGACGGTCAGCACGATGCTATCATCAGTGAGGAACTATGGACACAGGCACATGAAAAACGAGAAATAACAGGTGTAAAATCTCCCTCTAAAATTGGTCGAGATAGGGCACATTTGCTAAGTGGCATCTTAAAATGCCCTAAATGCGGCGGACCGATGTACACCAATAAACACGCATGGACAAACAAGGACGGTACATATAAAGAGATTTACTATTATGTGTGCAGCAAGGCTGTGGAGCAAG
Organism: Tissierella carlieri; assembly: GCF_018917285.1. Taxonomy (NCBI): domain Bacteria; kingdom Bacillati; phylum Bacillota; class Tissierellia; order Tissierellales; family Tissierellaceae; genus Tissierella; species Tissierella carlieri. The sequence goes on from NZ_JAHLOH010000056.1 coordinate 160,116, forward strand.
ATTCTATTACCTTGGAGAACATCTACACTCTGTTGGCAAACTTCGATAAGGTATATGACAAAATTAACGATGAAGAGAAAAAATCTCTAATTTCTTCGCTAATTAAAGAAATAGAGATTTTCCCATGTGATGAATCAGAGCTACCTCTGAAGTCAATTTTATTCAATTTTCCGGTGTATAAGGATGGTGGAGATGTTTACGAATTTTTGTGGGACAAAAGTACGCACGTCTCAACGTGCCTTGAAGAGACGATTCTGATGATAAAAGAATCTAGTACCCCCTTAGTGGTAAGGTATATTTCTTAAATTCTATCAATTTAACTACATATTTTTTGACCTTTTCATTCTTCCCAACTATATTACCATTATATTTAGCTAAGAATTATCTCAATATTTGCTAATACATTCTAATATTTTTTGTATCAAAATTGTAAGCAACATAACCCTCAAATACTAATTTGAAGGCTTTGTTCATTACAATTTATATCTTCTTAAAACTTTCCCATGGGAAGTGATAGATCCTTATTTTTAACAACAATTAACTTCTTATACTGCCCTAATACGCTTGTCATATTTCGGATCTGGAGGAATTACTTTAATTTCTTTTTTCTTTGTCATTTATTAACTCTCCTTGAAAATATCTCATTAATGATTGAAATTCTTTTAAAGGAGAGTTATCTCATTAATAAGGGCAATACAAGGACTATGCCTAATTAAGAAAAGCCAAAGCTGCTAAGAATAAAACTCTCAGCATGCTGAGGACTTTAATCTTAGCAAAAAAACTATAAATGAGAATGAACCACCTTATAATATTGGTTTCCGTATCAATCTGACTTTCTAAATGATAATGAACATCTTATTAATTAATTCCGTCATTGCCACACCAATTTCTTCTGCAATAATATCTGTGAAAGCCTGCGTCGCAAAGATTTTTTTGAATGTATCTTGCATTTCTCTAATTGTTGCATCATAACTAATCGGCTTGGTATATATCTTGTCAATAGTGTTCTGAATGCGCTTGTTTCCATAGGAAAGATTGAAGGCAACCTTATCCATAACCATATAGTACTTCTCAGAGGAATTGAAATAATGCTTAAAAATCCAATGAAGTTTTTGACTCTTCTTAACCTTTGGAGATAATCCTGCAAAAATGGCAGGATTGATATCTGCAAAAGCAAACTCTGTGATTTCACGGTTTGCATCGAAAGCTTCTATCATACGGTCGATTTCGGACTCCTCAAGATTATCAACCAACGTACCTACAACCTCAGATTCATACAAAGTCGCAAAGTCAGGAATGGAATTGCACAGAACCTTATTCAGCATAGCTTTCATATTTATACTGAAATTACCGTATACATAAGCACGGGTGGTATGCCCTTGACCTCTCTGTAACTTGTTGTAGTATGTTACAACACTCCTTCCGTTAATAGTATGATTCGTTGTTATGGTATATCCATTAACAACAGCCTTATCTTCTGTTAATGTAAACTGCATTTGATTAAACACATCCGAAATTAGTGTACCATCTATTTTAAGGCTAACAGCTGGCTTCTCAGCATCAATTGCTGTTACAAAAAGTGGTGCTTTCATACCCTTTGGAAGAATACGAATCTGTGTATCACGAATAATTTCATCTATTTTTTGATATAACCCTTCTGGTTTAAACTTCACAAGTTTATTTGATTTCAGTTCTTTAAGTGCAATCTGTATTGGGTCAATGCGTTCTTCCAAATATCTAATTGACAACCATGTTGCACTGTTCTGCGGTAGCTTTTGGAGATAGCAGTCTATTGAGCTTTCCATAGAATTGATAGCTCTCTCAATATGTCTATTGTAATCATCCTGTGTTAACTCTACAGTAGTTTTCTCAGCCTTATTGATTATGTTCCCAATAATTCTGTCTGCCTTTGTGAAGATCACATTAACAGGCACATCAAGCTTTTTAGCCTTACCAATTTTCTCTCCAATCACATCACAGCATTCAGCAATCACATCATCTCTCTCCTCAAGATTCATTAGAAGAAGAATGCTGTCAGGACTACAATTCAATGCTATATCCAGTGCGTCCTTTATGGAGTTTTCGTCCATGTCCACCTGATTCAATCCCATGGTATCTCTAAGACAGAAACGAAGAGGAATATCCTCATCCGCTTTTTCTATCAATTCCGTACGTGGTCTGCATGCCAGAACTATATCTTCTACTACCAAACTATAAGGTTGGTATGGATCAAACAAATTCTGAAGAATTAAACCTCCATATGGAAGATCATCATCCTGCTCTACACTATACTCATTAATCTCCCCAAGCCCATTACCATTTCCAAACAATTGATTCAGCATATTCATAATTTCTTTACCAATTGAATTTAGCCAATCATAGTAATCATCTAGAAGTTTTGGCTCCAACTCATTCCACATATCCTCGAATACCATTCTTCTAATTGTTGACATTACAACCTTTTGTTTTTCAAATTCCTTTTTCTTAGCCTTAACTCTTTCATTGAATGATGGTGATACCTCTTCAATTTCATTTAATGCGTCGGAAACTACATTTTTGAATACTTCTAACGATAGTTTGTCAGCTATTTTTCCTAAATGATATGAAGCATCCTCTGGTTCAAGAACTTTCTGGAATACAACCTCATCCATTGAATCCAATGTATCCTCGGCACACATACCATTTGTTGTGAATTCCTTAGCAAGCATTTCTAAAATCTCTAAATGAATTGCCTTTGCCGAGAATTCTTTAGTTCTAATTCTCATTGAAAAGTATTCATCCTTTTCTATTCGTTCGTCAAAAAGGAAATTACATGGAATAATTGTTGTCTGACTCTTGTCTCCAATACCAACTACTATAAACCCTATAATGCGATGATTAACAAGTGCATAGATAAAGGTACTCTTTCCAGATGATGTTGGTCCAATGACAACAATCGTTTGAGCAGACTTGATGCGCTTTAATGCTTCTCCGGGCATTAATCTTGAAATTTCACGTTTTTTCATATGAAAAAACCTCCTTGTTGGAATATTGAGAAATGGCTTCCAACAAGGAGGTCCTGATAAAAAGCTGGCAGATATGCACAGCATTAATTCAAAATCTCATGCCGCATACAGGGAATCCTCGTGTTAAGGAATTTGTACTGGTAATGACTAAACTCAGCGTTTCCGTATTTCGCATCTTGTTAAAGCCACATCTCTAAATATATTTTAGAGAAAAAGTTACCTTTTGTCAAGAATAAGTTGCAAAATATACCAGATTACACAATAGTTATTGTTCATACTGCATCATCTAAGAATTCGTTTTATGATGTGCTGATTATAAATTCTCAAATCTTTCAATAATTAAAACTAAAACCTTCAGCCTGCAGAAGCCTTTCGTTTTAAAAGTTTCATAGATATCACAAATCAATAACTTAAACTATGAGTCGCATAATTTATTTCATGTATTTCTTTCTTGTCCACTGTTGCAGATCTATAAAATTCATATTCATTGAAGATATTCCCAATTGTAACAATTGTTGCTGGTGGTGATCCCGCTCCGCCTCTCCATAGTAAGATACGGTCCATTGACAATTAAGCGGAACCATATTTTTAATCGTATAAAAATATGCCATATCAACATCTGAAAGTGAATGGCCTAAAACAAATACTTCTTGTATACATCCTAAACTACTGAAAAAACCTTCATTTAATGATATTAACCTTTCAACATCTTTATAAGTTGTCCTGAAATATCCTTTTATAATATCCTCAGCCTCATTTTCTCTTACATCACCAACGTCCATGTTTTCCATATATTCGTCATATTCTTCTTCAGATAAATTGTCTGGTATATCATTTTTTTGAAAAAGTAATTTGTTTCCATGTCCAGCAATTAAATTTGAATTTTCTCCAGCCTTACCATGAATGTATAAAATTTGACTTCTTGAAATTCCATACACATGCTCCAAAGTATCTGTATAATTAAAACTTAAATATAATGAATTAGGTGAGAGATAAAACTTTTTTAATCTCCTATCCACATCTGTATCTATGCTATTAATCCATTTACTTAAATACCGAGGGATATCTTTTGCAAATGCCAAATCTGCATCAACAAAATATTGATATTCGTGATGATATGCATCGCTCCAATTATCCGCACCATAACTCACTAATGAATCACTATGGTTATCACGAAGTTCTTCGTAATCCAAATGACCTAATGCTTCCTCAAACTGATACCATAAATCTTCTGGTGCTATGTATTTTTCAATAGAATCAATAAAATCTTTTGAAGCATTCTCGTAAATAAAATTTTGAAAATCATAATACTGGGAATTAATATCATGAAATAAATCAAAACCATTCCCCACTATAATTAGCCGCTTATATATATCTACCCCTCCCAACATCTTCAACATAATAACTAATGATATTTTCATTTTTCTAAGCATTATACTTATATACAGAATTCTTGTTTTCTTGTTTTCCCTATACCCTATGACTTCTTGAGTCATATTTCATAACTTAGCATCTTACAGATGCAACATGATTCAATCATGTCTAAAAAGATGCATCATATTATTTCATTTTACAATATTTTTAATAAACATATCATAACCTACTTTATCATATTATGATATTAATAGATTTCAAACTTTATTTTATTCATAAAATGAGAAATAAAGTTATTTACTTTTTCTCCTGGCATCTGCCTTGTCATATCTACCCAACAACTAAACAAAAACATATTTATTGCTTGTCTCTCGCTTTTACTTTTACAGCATTGCCCCAATTTTATTATTATATCTTGAGATAATTCTCCAAATGTACTAAATTCAAACAATGATATAATCCATAATGGTAATATTTTTATCCAATTTGAATTTATATCTGTTGCATAGTTATCAAACAATTCATAAAAGTCCCTTGAAATAGTTTTTATCTTTTCTGTTTTATTGTATTTGTCATAATACACAGCTGCTCTGCATAGAGCTGCTATATCTAGTACAGAATGTACATATTTGTGGTATTTCGAATTTTCAATTAATTGTACATCTCCAACAAATTTACAATCGTCCTGATAATACAAACAATATCCCCATTTACTATAGAAATATGTAATACCAATTTTATATAAATACTCCTTATCTATATTTTTTAGAATAATCACATTCACATAAAAAAGTAACATCACTGCTACATTTATTATACTTGTTATTTTAAACCCAATTAAGAGCCTTATAAACAATATCAAGGCGCTTAGTACAAAGACATTTTTCATAATAATTTCAGCACGTTTATACCATAACCCTCTGTATCTTCCCAATAAACTTACATATTCAATTCTCTCTATGTGTATTATCTTCTTATAACATCCTAAATATCTATCAAAATATTGCTCACACATTTTTGATAATTCTATATTATCTATATTCCGTATATCAAGATTTGTTGTCCTATAAAATAAATCTTTTCTAATACTATTGAACGGTCTATTCAATGGTTTTATTTGATTATTACTGATTACTTTAAATAGAGATAATACTAAGACTGCAAAAAATACCGACAATAATATCGCTAAACACATTTTATAATGTTCAATATCTTCAATAGACTCAATATCAATAAAATAGCTGACAATACTAACAACTAATCCAATTAATAGAAGAAGTGTATGCCATTTTGTTTTTATTTTGCTGTTTTTATCTTGAATCCATGTCATTATTATAGGTAAAAAGGCTACTACAAAAACAACTTGCCAAAATTGCATAAGAGCTTGAATCACAGCATCTGACAAGATGTTGAGGAAAGAATAAGCAAATATCCCAATAACTATACAAATAATAATTTCTTTGAACTTCGACAAAAACACTTCTACTCTGCTTTTATTTGTTGCAATAGTTCTCTTCCAGACTTCATGCGATTGTTTGTTTATTTTGTTTCTAAAAGTAGGGAATGAAAGTAAAAGCAGTACACCTTCCAACCCAACCCATATCATTAGTAAATACTCTATAAAAACCCCTCCTAATATAAATTTAATAATTTTGTATTAACTTATTAGCACCATCTCATAAAGATAGAATCTTCAAACTCATAATTTATATCGACGGAAAGATGTCGTAGGGAGATTGTATCCCCTTGGTGGAAGGTGATTTTTACAATTGCAAACAACAAAATCCCCAAACATATATTAATCTTTTTAAAGTATCTTTATTCTGTAACTAGATTATATAATCTAGATTTTTTTTGTTAAATTCTCAATTGCTTTAACTAACCTTTCATTTATGTCTTCACCTATAGCCATTGGTTGAAGATTCTTATTAGGGTTTATCATTTGTTCTACTCTATATTCATTTCCCAAGACATCCTTAAATTCCAATATTAATTTGACAGAATCCTTTCCAAATGCCTGTTCCCTAAAACCGAATCCAGATATATCCATTCTAAATGGATTGTTTTTATCTATGGCTGGAATTTCTAAAGGGAAATCATCAATAAAATGATTTTTCAATGCTAATGGAAATGGATCAAATGTCAGCTTAACATCTAATGCAACTGTGTCGTTTAATGAGATAATTACTAATTCTTCTATTCTAGGTTTATTTGGATGACTTCTCATAACTCCACGTATGTTAGGTTTAGTAAATTGTCTTAAGGATCTTAATGTTTCAACTTGAAAATGAGTTGCACCATCAGAATGAGCTCCTGCACGAATATAATATTTTCTATCATATGCCATATGCGGAACTATATTGCTCTTTAAAAATCTGATGACTAAAATCACCCTATCCTCATCAATATTAGGAGTAGCGGCTTCATGTTCAATCACATATATCTCATATTCACCTAACGGCTCTGTGAGTTTAATAGCATTATCTGCCCAGTCCCTAATACTTTGTTTCCCTTTATTCATTGGAATACCACCATCGATAGTTCCATTATCACTGATACCTGTAATAAAAACTCCACCGCCAGAATTCCAAAATGAAGATGCAGCAATTGATATTTTGTTTCTTAATATGTCAAGTGGAATCTTACTCGACTTATATTCAAGTTCACTTGATTCCTCTTTTGGTAGATCTAACAGAACTTCATAATCCCATTCTATTATATTTTTATAACTGCTCATAGCATCAACTCCTTTGTTTATTCTCTATTTGAGAGTATTATTTAGCCACTTTCGTATTTCTTGTATTTTTAATGTTTTCGTATTGAAATTGTAAGCAATAAAACATCTGGATTGCTAATATTAACAAAATAGCAGAAGTAAATAATCACCCCTGCTATTAAGAAATAAAATTCACTTAATATTTATATTTTATATTGTCTTTCATCATAATAAATTTTCATTCCATCTAATAATCCTTTTAAGAATGTAACCGTCTGATCTTTAATTTCTTCTAGATCATTGAGGGTATAATCTCTTCCACACTCTGCGAATGACAAGGTTCCATGTGCTAAATCATTTCTTCTATCTTTTACAGCTTCCAATACTGCTCCACCATTGCAACTTTCTTCTGTAGTAAACCGGATGCCATGATCCTTGCATACATTGCGAATTTGCTGTGCATCTAAATTTCCACTAATATCTGCTGCTTTTCGATCTAGTTCAATAGTTTCACCTAAAATAACTGCATTGACAATTTCTAAAGCCTTATCTTTATATGAATAATAATGTGCTGATTCCTTGTATACCTGTTTAAATTTATAAGAAAACCAAATATCTTTTATTTCTTTTCTTACTGTATTATATGTAAGTCCTTCTTGTTTAAACTTATCATATATTTCAAGAATTCCTCCCATTACAGTTGATTCTACGAGATTGTAAATCATTAATAACGCATTAGCTTTAAGTATTTTTAAAAATTCATCACTAGTATATTCATGATGAATCTCAATAGAAAGCTGTAATTCCTGCAATTTTTCAAGTGCGATATAATATGTATTAATCTCTTCTATCCTTTCATCAAACATATCAAATATTGCTTGCATCTTCTCTATCCTTCAATAATTCATCACGAACAAATTCAATTCTTCCAGTAACTCTTGCAGGTGAGTTACTTGCATGTGTAGTAGTATGTTTTTTAAACTCATCTGAATCAAGCCAATCCATAGATTTAGGAACTAGATTTGGGTTTTCTCTTAACGCTAAAGCAACTCCTACTGAGATTGCCTCAAATCTTACTCTTGGTGTAGACTTCGCTTTTGCAGACTTAGCAAAACCATTAGGAAAATATTTTTTTACAAACATTAGCATATTTTCAAACTCATTCTTCATACCATCACTATCAAATTGATCTTTATTATTTTCTACATATTCATCTAAAAAGTTGTCCACTCTATGATCAAAATTTTTATAATTATTTAGAAATGCAAAAAATCTTAAAACAAGCTCTAATTCTTCATATCTTTTTCTCATAGTTTCACTTATTGGACAAAGTTCAATAAATAACGGATTTTTTGTGCATTCCATTAGATAATCTATAAATGCTCCACTGTAACTACCCCTTCTTATTTCACTTGGAGTGGCTGCTCTGCCTGTAGTATTAATTCTATTAAATATTTCTTGTCTAATATCCAAAGAGGTTTCATCTGATAAAACTATTATTCTCATACTTGTTTTATCAAATTTTTTTCTATAATATTGAGGAATATTGCTGTAGCTAAAACCTTCAAGAGTTGTTAATTTTTTCAATCCACTTAATATAAGATCATCTGACATAAATTCTTCCATCGCTTGAGTACGCTGAGCACCATCTATAATTTCACATCTACCATCTTCAGTATCCGAAAAAAACATAAATGGAATAGGTAAGCCTAATATAATTGATTCAATAAATCTATTTTTATCATCTAGTTTCCAAATATATTGCCTTTGATATTCGTCTGGAATATAGAATTCTTCTTCTCTAAATTTTTGAATCAAAAAATCAATAGTATAATCTCTTGTATTATATTCAATTTCTTTTCTCAATTCACGTATTTGATTTTCTGCCTCTTGTTTTTGTTTTTCAGTAATATTGTTCAATTTCACTACTCCCATCATTCCACCTCCATTTCTTCAATGTGCTGAAGAATACTTATTCCAACAGCCCTTCCAAGCTCAACTGGAACTGCATTTCCAATATGAATTCCAATTTGTCTATTAGTTTGTTGGTTATCAGGATCAATAAATTGGTAATATGAAGGAAATGATTGTAAAATAGCACCTTCTCTCATTGATATAGCCCTATCTTGCTCTGGATGTCCAAATCGCCCATTCCCATATCCATAAAACTGAGTCGTTATTGTTGGTGAAGGTTTATCCCATGACATTCTTCCATATACTGACTTGTATCCATTTCCAGACTTTTTTTTATGACATGGAAGTATTAACTCTTCATCCCAATCCTGCCATGTTCCCCCTGGAACAGATTGTCTTATCCGCTCTTTATTCTTTTTTGATAACCTGCTTGATCTATGTAGCAAGTCACTTCTACAAGTTTCTCCATCATTAATATGTGGTAATTTTTTAATTGCGTCCTCTACAGTTATATAACTTTTTTCATTATATAATGGAGGAATAATATTGATTTTTCCATAGATAGATGCTAACAAAACCAATCGTCTTCTCAACTGTGGTACTCCATAATCTGCACAATTAACAACACTCCACGAAACATTGTAGCCTAATTCCTCTAGCGATTTTACAAAGTCCAAAAATACCTTTTCAGTTTCTAACTGTGGCACATTTTCCATTGAAATAATTTCTGGTTGCATCTCTCTCACAATATTTGAAAAGTAATATAATAACTTCCACTTTTCGTCTTTTTTCCCATCCTTATTATATCTAAGTGAATAATTAGAAAAGGGTTGACAAGGAGCACACCCCATCAAAATTTTAATGCTGTTATTGGGATAAAGTGACTGAATAAATTGTGCTGTAACATTTTCTACCCCTTCGTTAATAAATTTTGCATTATTATTAGTTTCATAAGCAAAACGACAAGTTTCATCTATATCTATCCCAGCAGCAACATTTATACCTGCCAACTCGACTCCATGAGTTAAACCACCAATTCCACAAAATAAATCTACAGCAACACATGGCATTATTTATCACCTCTACTTTCCCAAAAATTTTCAATCTATATTTGGATTTTCTATAAACAATAAATATGTTTCTACATCTAGTGCTTCAGCAATTTTCTGAATATTATCTAATGAAATACTTCTTTTTTCACGTTCCACAGCACTAATATATGTTCTATGTAAACCGGCTTTTTCCGCAAAGGCTTCTTGTGATAAACCTCTTAGCAAACGATATTCTTTTACGTTATTTGCAAAAACTTTAATTATATCCATAATCACACACCACCTCAAACTAATTTTATATAAACGCATACAATAAGTCAACATACAATAAGTAACAAATATATTTTTTTAGATTTTTATTCCAACAATACAACCTTAGCCAATCTTAAGGTTTTGTCTTAATAGATTCCCCTTATTTTAGTAAATATAAAGGTTTCTTAAATAGATGTCCTCGTGCGCTTATTACTTATATTTAAGTGTAATATTTAATTTTTCTTCATTATTGTAACAAATGTCCACGTAATCATTAAAAATCAAAATCTTTTCAACTCTATTCCTAACAATTTCCTTAATCCATTCTTCATTCAATGTAGTAGAATCTTCACACATACTCCTCCCTTCCTCCATCCTCGTTGCACATCTCCAAACAACCTTGCCTCTTTCAGTTCTTCTCCTATAAGATGCTCCACAATATCCACATTCCAGTATGTTTCCTAATAAATATTTACTATTATACCTTCTCCCCTTAGACTCTACTGTACCGTCTTCTTTACAAACTACTCTTGATCTTTTAATCATTTCCTCCTGTACCTTATCAAAAACTTCAACAGATACAATAGCTGTATGACTATTACTTATATAGTAACTATCCATTTGTCCGGTATTCTTCACTTTCTTACCTGTCATGAAATCTTCTGTATATGTCTTTTGTAGCATAGTATCACCCTTGTATTTTTCATTCTTCAGCATTTTTTGAATGGTAGTTGTATCCCAATGTTCATTTCCTGTAACCGTCTTAATATCCATTGATTCCAAATACCCCTTTATCTGCCCAAATGATAAACCCTTTAAGTATAATTCAAATATCTTTCTAACCACTTCAGCTTGCTCAGGTACAATTACTAATTCTCCATCTACACATGTATATCCCATAAAGTTCTTATATTTAGTAAAGATTTCTCCTCTTTCAAACTTACGTTGAAATCCCCATTGGATATTTTCACTAGTATTTTTACTCTCATCTTGAGCAATCATGCTTCTTAAGGTTATTTCAAATTCCTTGTCCACTCTAATAGAGTCCAAATTTTCATTTTCAAAATGCATATTAATGCTCCTTTCTCTCAGATATCTGATGATTTTTAGAACTTCCACAGTATCTCTAGATAGTCTACTAATGGATTTTACTAAAATATAGTCAATTTTGCCTTTAGTTGCTTTCTTTAACATCTTATCAAGGCCTATTCTTCCTTTTCTTCTTAATCCACTTTTACCAACGTCATAAAATACACCCGCAAAAATCCAATCCGGATTATCTTGTATCATATTTGTGTAATATCCTATCTGCCATTGCAAGCTGTTTCTTTGAATTTTGTTTAAGATACTCACTCGGCAATATGCTGCAACTCTTAGCTTTTTATATTCCAAAGATTTAGGTGGTATAAATATTATCTTTTTCATAATTAATTCACCGACTCCTATATGAAATGTTCGTCTTATATTTTTATATTAAAAAAGGACATGAAAGCTCTCACTCTCACATCCTTAATTCTACCTCATTTACTTTGACATCTCTTATAATTTAGCCATTTTTATGTTGCAACAGGATTATGGATTCCACATGCCTTGAAGGGATAATTCTGATGCAGGAAATATATAGTCCCCCCTTGGTGTTAGATTATATTTTCAATAATTCCAACACTCAACCTTTGTTTTATATAATAGTTACATAGATTATAGCATGACAACTGTAATTTCTCGATATTTAATTTAGTAAATTAAAAGCTGCCAACAATAAAACCCTCAGTGTACTGAGGATTTTAGTCTTAGCAGATTTTCAGCTGAAACCGATGCCACTTTCTATCACAGCTTTATACTTTAAAATCTTTTTTCTTTATCCTATTAACTAGTTTTACTTTCCAAAATAAAAAAAGAAACAATCAGAATGATAAAAATGCATTTCAATTCTCTTGCTCTAATATTTCTTTTACTACAAACTATATTTTTATATTTTAAATTAATAAAGGGACAAAACATATAGTTTTGCCCCTCCCATTTTGGAATATTTGGTTACAGGCATTACCCATGCCTTCCAATGGTACTATTATTATATTCAACTATAATATATTTATTCTGTCATATCGTTCTTTCCAATCGGTTGGAAGAATCTCAAACAGATATATATCAAACTTAGATTTTTTAATAAGTCTATCAAGTTCTATACCTAACTGTTTCGAGTCCTTATCACTAAGTATTTTTTTCAAAGCATATATCCGAGAGAATAAATCAGTATTAGTAACTAGAATATCCTTTTCATCAGCTACAGGAAGAACAACCGAAGATGTTTTCCCTATAAGCTTATTATGATGGGCACAAACATTTCTTAAATTTCTAACTGCATCTAGCCATGTATCCATTTGTTTTGTTACTTCTTTACCATAATTCTTTTTAGAATATCCATATATAAGAACTGATTTTCTTAAGTCACCTCTAAGAAAAGCATATATATTTGTTATGATCCCAAGTTCAAAATATGAGAATGCTGCCCAACAGGGAATCTTTCTTTTTGAACGACTACCTCCACTTCTATAGTCTTTTAATTCTGGATATCTGTTTACTTTTTGACGCAATTCTTTTTCCTGAATCTGCAAATTCTTAAAAAAAGTAGTATCAAAAAATTTTTGATTAGACTTTCTCCTGTTTTTATCTCTATCTCCTTTTGTAGCAGTATAATTATCCTTGTCCAAATAAAAAAGCTGCATTTTCTGTCTTTAATGAAACTGCATTTGCAAGATGACTCTTAAACTGTATCTCTGCTTTCTTTGTATAATCAAAAAATATTTTACGTAATTTAACATCAAAATCATATGATTCAAACAATAAGTCCTGATTTGGCTTTGCTTTGATAACATTAGACTGTGACAATAAGTATTTTCCATACCTGCTTAATCTAAAATAACCCGTGTAAATCATTAATTTCTTCACACGAGTTTTTCTTTTAAAAGTTATATATTTTTTCATCAGTTCCGCTTGGTGATCTAAGTCAATTGGCTTATCAGTATTCATAGTAATCCCCTTAAAATAAAAAAAAGAATGGTAGACCATTCTTAATCCCGCTAATGGAATATTTGGTTACAGGCACGACCCATGCCTTCCTACGGTTAATTATATATTAACATAAAATATCTTATTCGTCAACTTTTTTAATTATTCAACAGAGATTTCGCATCAAATTTCCAGTAAAAAATTTAATTTTACTGGAATTGTATTTCTTTACACTTGTTTGAAAAATTGGTAGAGATACAGACCGATAGGTCCTAAAAATAGGTACACTTTCCCCTACCCCAAGAAATCTTAATAATCAATTTCCAGTTTTGTTTTTAAATTAGGTTTTTTCGAATATTGGATTATTCCAATTATCCTCTATAATAAATCGTTCATCTCTTATATCTTCAATAATATTTATCTGAAGCATTTTCTTCTTTCTAAAACCTCTTATACACCTAAAAAAGTATAATTGCATCAGATTAAATGCTATTACTATAAACATTAACACAGTTTCTACACCCGTAGGGCTATGAAGGAAGCAATGGTCTAAATGCCATTCTGTTTTTAGTTGATGAAATGCGTTATTTTCAATATCCCATCTTTTATGCATTATCTTATATAAAGTCTCTACTGGAGTAACTTTGTCTGTAGTTATAATCCATCCTTCTTTAAACTCTACTTTATCTTTACTATGAACTTCTTCTACAAATTTTATGAACCTTACTTTAATAGATGAATCAGACATTTCAAAACCATCTTCATCCCAAACTTTAATTATTCTATAATTATTGTTTGTTTTCTTAATGATCCACTCTCTATCTGCCTGACGGCATTTAAATAATGCTAATGCATCTTTTACAATATTAAGTCTTTCATCTTTAACCCTAACTACTGCATCCATTCCTATGGAAATGACTTCTTTGATCCAAATAGAATTACAATACAGGGCATCAGCTACTATAATGTCTGCAAAGTGATGAAACTCTTTATACAATTTTTTAATTAGCCTTTTACCACCTGTAATTTCACCTTCATCCTTATTTGATCCATCTTTTTTAGGTTCAAGCATTTCCTGTCCTAAGATAAGATGTGGGTCAGAACCTACAGTTGAACACACTACTGATCTATGAAAGTAATGAGTAACTCCATCTTTATGAACCCTGGAAAGACATTTATCACAGCACTTTTTAGTACTTTCAAAGAGCTCTACACCATCTATAGCAGCTACTTTTAATCCATCTATAGTACCATTTCTAAATACTTTATTTTTTATAGCAGTCTTTACTATATGATTATGCATATTTTTTAAACCATCTAAGTCAAAATCACTTAAGCATCGTCTAACGGTATCAATCCGTGGTATTTTAGTTTTTTTAGGCACTACTTTTTTAAATTTGCCTCTTTCAAACCAATGGTCTAACCTATTGAAACTTCTTATTTGAAGCATAAATCCAAACAACACCACAAAGCTAACTGTTGAAATTTTCACTTGAGATTTTACTCTTTTATCTTTTAAGGTATTGATTTTTTCTCCTATATCATATACCTTATTAATATAGGTGAATAATTGTTTTAAATAACTTTTGTTCATCTTATCAGCATCCTTTTTCGGTTAGTTTCTAGGCAAAACTATTATAAAAAGGATGCTTTTATTTTGCAAACTTTTTCTCTATAATTTCCAATAAAAATCGGAATTTATAATATTTGTGATTCTTATCTTCAAATTCGTATAAATCAACGGGCTATCGCCCAGAAAAATTTTCAAGTGCTAAACTTCTGATTATTCAATAAAATTATATATTAAAATTCAAACCTCTGTAATTTAATTATATCATACCTTAGAAATTCTAAGAAGTAGTTTATACCATCTAATATATAAAGACTACATTACTTGATCATTTTTTCAAATTATCCTTACTCTAACCTCATCATTGCATCATTATATTGCTCTTTATTCAAAGTCTCATCTTTATATTTTTCTATTTTCTCAACTGCCTTTTCGTAAAGTTCCATTGGAATAAGAGGTTCAACGCCATATGTTTTAAAATCTTGCTCCGATAATACTTTCTCTATTTTACCAAAATATTTATTTACTCTCTTTGGATTAAATAGTTCTACATCATATCCAACTCCATGGCTGAACTTATATTCCTCTTCTACTATGGTAAGGAGTTCCTTATCCATCGGTTTCTTTAGAAACTCTTCTAACTCACTTGATACATCCCCTTGGATATTCTCTTCATATTGCTCCAATCTTTGATTCAATTCTGCAACTAAATATCTCTTAACCATAGTAAATGTGACATGTTCTTTTGCTTCTTCATAAGAAAGTTTTCCATCTTCGTACTTATCTATGGCATCTTTTATTAAAATGTCTGGTGGATTATCATAATATTCTATAACCATTTTATATATCCATTTTACAATTGTTGCTTCAGCATCATTTACCTGAAGTTCTCCATCTCTCCAATCATATCCTCTTGGTATATTTTTCCCCATAAAATATACCCTTTACGGTTAATTTAAAATACAGATTCTCTCAATATCTCTCTAATTCAATTATATCCATACCAACACTTAGTATCAACTTTCTTTTTAAAATATTAATTTCTATCTTTAATTTAGAACCACGATTTAAAAGTAATATTACTTAATATATAATGTTATCTATTCCATTTTCATTCCTAACTGATTTGAACGGCATACATTAAGCATATCCTCTACTTTATCTGGTACATTATCAAAATCCACATGATAGTCACGTTCTAAAACTACTGTATACCAATAATCATAAGGTATATAAGTCTGATCCAAATATTTTTTATTACTAGCAGATAGATTCTCATCTCCTTGCATAATAACTCCCCTTGGAGTTAAAAAGTAAGTCCCCCAATGCTAACCAGAAGATTCTAAATCAAGTGAAAGAATTCCAAGTCCTATATGTCCAGTATCCCTTCCCCTTATTATTGCAGGAACTTCAACAAAGTCATAAGTATAACTATCAAGATAATCTGATTGATAAACATCTACAAAAATATCATGCATCTTCTTCTTTAATATATCTTTTGCATAGGTATCATCTGTCGAATTACAAGACATATCAAGTTTTTTGAAATCTACTGTTAGAAATCTACTGTTATAAGTAATTCATTTAAGTGTTCAATATACTCTTTTTGTAAATCTTTATTTTCCATAGTCTTTCCACCTTTATTTTATATTTTACTAAAGGAATTCAGAGATGCGATAACAATAAATACATTCAATAAGTTTTTATCCCTACTATACCTCATATAAGCTTTATCCCTGATTTTAGTTCCTCTATCTCTTTCTGATCCCACAACTTTTCAAATTCATCTCTTGTAAAAGCTAGAAAGTCCTTTGCCTCTACTTCACCTTGCTGAATTGGAGCAAGATATGTAATAACCCGTTTGCATAGTTCTTGATCTGGACGATTCATTATAAAACCACCGTAGATTGATTCCAATATTAATTTGATCATATATATCTGTCAAGATTACTTTATCTGCAGTATGAGCATTCTTACCATTAAAATTTGCTATATTCTCAGGTGACATATCAAATACAAATTCTTTATATCTATTATTACTTTCTGTTCTATAAACATAAGCATATCCAGGGTTTCCTTCTATCATTTCATATAGTTTATCTCGCCCCATATTTTCTGCCTTCATTACCAATATTATAAATTTGTCCCATATATCATATAGTAATAATCTAAAAAAATAAAATCCGCAGCATTTTTACTGGGATTTTATTTTTAGCAGACTATTATTATCATCAAGCTAGTAACTATTTTCTATTACCCTAGTTACTGCTCCTATATTTCTAGTCATAATAATCTACTATCTGTTCCATAACTATTCCTGATTCAAACTGTATCTTAAGTCTTTCACCTTTACTCACTTTAATGGTTTCAATTAACTTTCGTACCAAGTCCTCATCAAACTCTCTTACTTTTGGATTTACAGTCTTTAAGGTGCTATCTGCTTCTATCATTCGCTGTTCATACATCTCATCCTGTTCCTTCCCTTGTACAAGCCTTATTTTTGCCTTTTTAAGCTCATTTATCTCTTGGGATATCCTTTTGTATTCATCATCAAAATCTCTTGCCACAGCTCCTTGTTTTGCGTTTTCTTCGATTAATGACAGCATTTCTTTTTGCAGATACTCTATCTTTTCATCATATTCTGTTGCAATATTCTTTGTAGAATAGTTCCCTATGACTCTGATAATATTTTCTCTGAATGCTCCTATAAACTCTCCATTATTTTCTACTACATTATTAATAGCTGTCATTATTGTATGATGTAGTGGTTCTTCTTTAAGGGTAGGTGAGTTTTTACAAGTTGCTTTTACACCATTTTTCAGTCTGTTTTCACATCTCCATACTGCACTTTTTTGCCCATATTTTGACCAGGTTTGTCTTCGATAGGGATGTCCACATTCGGCACATACTAATATTTCTGTTAATGCATATTTAGAGCTGAATTTACTTTTCTCTTTTTTTAGTTTGTTTGCTTTCCTTGTGACTGCTGCTTTATTCAGGCTGGCACGTCTTGTTTTTTCTTCCTGTACTTTATAAAATATTTCCTTTGGTATAATGGCCTCATGGTTATCTTCAATATAGTACTGAGGTACGATCCCATTATTTTTTACTCGCTTCTTTGTCAGAAAGTCTACAGTATAGGTCTTCTGCATTAGGGCATCTCCCATATACTTTTCATTGATTAACATTCTTTCAATTACACTGGCATGCCACGTATCCTTTCCCGTTACCGTTTTAACTTTATCTGCTTCTAAGGCTCTCGTAATCTGTAGTATACTACTTCCTTCTAAATACATTCTAAAAATACGCCTTACTGTCTCTGCTTGCCCAGGCACTATGACCAGCTCACCTGTTTTTTTATCCTTGGTATATCCCATAAATTTCTTATGATTAACTGTGATGATTCCATTTTCATATCTTCTTACGATTCCCCATCTTGTGTTTTCACTTATATTTCTACTTTCTTCTTGTGCCTGACTGCTTAAAATGGTGATTAGCAACTCTCCTGAACCTTCTAAGGTATTTACACCTTCTTTTTCAAATAATATGGCAATGTTTTTTTCTTTTAGTTTTCTTATTGTTTGTAAAGCATCTACGGTATTCCTTGCAAATCTGCTGACGGACTTAGTGATTATCATATCTATTTTTCCTGCCATGCAGTCTTCTATCATGGCATTAAAATCGTCTCTTTTTTTCGTATTAGTTGCAGATATACCGTCATCTGCATAGATACCTGCCAGTTTCCAATTAGGATTACTATTTATCTTCTCTGTATAATAATCAATTTGGGCTTCATAACTGCCCTCTTGTTGTTCTAACTTTGTACTGACCCTACAGTAAGCTGCTACTCTTAGGATTTTTAATTCTGGCCGGATACCTTTATTATAAATATTCTGTGCAGGAATAATTGACACTTTCTTCTTTACTGGTACTGCCATTCTTATTCATCCTTTCTTACGTCTTCATAATCTTCCTCCATAGTAATTTCATTTATAAATTCCACTACGACTTTTCCATCCTTATGGACGATTATTTGTTTTATTATGGTCTTAAATAACTCCTCATCAAATTCCATCAGTTGTTCTTTCTCAGCAAGTGCTTGTCTCATTTTTTCTGTGCTATAGGCATAATCATCTATTTTAGTGATACTATAATAGGCTTTTGCTCTTTTAAAGATTAGTCCCGATAGCTCCTTTGAAGAAAATTGTTCTTCTTCCTCCAGCTCTTTGATTCTTTCTTCTATCTTTCTGATTTCCATAGTTATTTTTGGAGGTTCTTTTTTCTTTTCTTCATCCAAGAGCCACATTTTTGATAGGACTTTATTTGTTGCTGATATAAATATGTTTTCTATCTCTTCACCCGTTAAAAATGGATTTCTGCAACATATTTTTCTCTGATAAATATATCTTTTGCATTTCCAATTTCTACTTTCTGATGCTTTACCGACATTTTCAATATACTCCCGGTAAATTTCCCCACATTCTCCACATATTATTTTCCCGCTATATACGGCTTGATTTTTTATTTTATTTACCTGGGTAGTTTTCCCAAACCTAGTTGCAATTTCTTTTCTGCGATTCTGCACAGATTCAAAGGTTTTTTCATTTATAATCTGAGGATGTATTGTATCTCCTAAGTATTTAATATTCACCAATATTGTTCTTACAGATCCATAACTCCAGCTAATCTTGTTATTTGCATTAGGTATTCCCTTGGCTATAAGATATTCTGCTATTTTATCGGTGGATACTCCGTTCAAATAGTCCTTAAAAATCTTTTTAACTAATTCTGCTTTTTTCTTATCCAAGACTATTTTTCCATCTACCATCTTATAGCCTATTGGTACATTTCTTCGCATACACCTTCACCTCACTTTTCTACATACACTATTAACTCTAAAGTATTAATCAGTCTGAAAGCAATTTCAGGATCTTTCCCTATGAAAATTTTATCTACTGTCTCTATAAATAAGTTTTTATCGTAGTCTTCCAATATCTCTGGATTGCATCTAATAATGTCAAGTAATCGCAAAGTTCCTTCTATCTCCTTTTCAAAACCGTTATTAACTAGTAATTGGTTTCTTCTCTTCTTAGTTTCTTCAATCTCTATAGTCAGTGCATTTTGCCTTTCTATAAAAATAGCAGGGTCAATATATCCTTTCGATACTACTCGATTTAGGATTTGACCCTGCTCTGTTAATTCCATTATTTTATTATTTAATTCTGTTATTTCTTTCTCCTGCTCTTCATTAGTTCTTAGGTTCTTTAAGGACTCAAGTAGTGGATACAGGATATCTGTGTAATTAGTCACTAGTTTATTCCACATGGTTAAGAAGGCTTCCTTTATAATTTCATCTCTCGTGGCCTTTATGCTACATTTTTCTTTATCTCTTATATGCTGAGCACAGGACCACTGGACTCTTTCATTTGGCTTTCCTATACTGACTTTTTGTCTGTGGTATGTACTTCCACATTCACTGCATATAATCTTACTGCTAAAATCATATCTGTTTTGATATTTGCCACCCTCTCCTACTCCTATCTGTTTTCTTCTATATTCAAGGATTTCACCTACCATTTGTCCTTCTTCTCTTGTAATAATAGCTTCATGATTATTTTCAATAAAATACTGAGGTAGTTCCCCTTTATTTATTTTTTGTCTAAAAGGAAGTACCTCAGTGCTATATGTTTTTTGTAATAATAAATCCCCTTGATAGACGGGATTTTGTAATATATCATTTATCACACTATGTTTCCATTTTTCTGCTGTTCTAATGGTTGGTATATTATCTTGATTTAGCCCACTAGTAATTACATAAGTCCCTTTGCCATTTAAATACTCTGTGAAAATTCTTCTAATAATTTTAGCTTCATCTTCTTTAATTATCAGCTGTCCATTCTCATCATTCATATATCCATAGGCTGGGGTATTTATTTTATATGTTCCATCTTCAAACTGTTTTCTAATTCCCCACTTGGTGTTAGCTGAAGTATTTTCTGACTCAGTTTGTGCAATGGAACTTAGTATTGTAGGCATTTGTTCACTTTTTTCTGATAAGGTATTGATATGTTCCTTTTCAAAGTATACTCCTATTCCTAAAAGTCTTAATTTCCTGATTGCCTTAATACTGTCTACTGTATTTCTGGCAAATCTTGTGAATGATTTAGTAACAATCATATCAATCTTACCATCTTCACAATCTTGCATCATTCGTGAAAAGTCATCTCTTTTTTCTACTTGAGTACCACTTCTACCCTCATCAGAATAGATTCCTGCATATTCCCAGTCATCCCTTTTTCCTATATAATTTTTATAATATTCCACTTGATAATAAAAGGAATCCTGTTGCTCTATAGAATCTGTACTGACTCTTGCATAAGCACATACCCTTTTTTTAGGCTTCAATTCTAACATAACTTTCTGATGTATAGGCTCTATTTTCTTGACTTTCTTCACTTTATTTATCATGGTTTTTCCTCCTTTCTTTGATATTTACTTCTTCTTAGCAACATACACTACCACAAGATTTCCTCAATATCTAGTGTTATTACGCATATACTTCAGAGAGTTCTGGAGAAAATGTCTGACGGTTCAGTTCATCAATTTTTACATATTCATCCTCTGTTATAATCCCTCTGGAAAGCAGTATATTTAAAAGTTTCAAAGCCATCTTATATTCTACTTCCTTAATAGACTGCTCCTTTGTCATATGAATTCCCCCATTCTATGTAATTTGTATTTTAATCCTAATATCTCTTTTTAATATCACAAAAATAGGGACCACTATATTTGTAAAACAAAATATATTATCTCTTGCCTTAAATAAGTGATCCCCATTGCTTCTAATATTAAAATTATTAGATAACTAAAAGTATGTGTTGTATTTAGACACTACTATCCCCAACACAGAAAGCCTTATATAAGGCTTAAAGGGCGATTTCATAAACTGAAGTTGGTTATTCTTCATCATAGGAGTTTCACCTCCACCGGGATCTCCGCTGGCTGCCCCCATTGGGATATCTGTGGCTGGGCAGAAGTATCATTATAGGCTGATAAGATTACGGCGAACAACCTACCATGGATTGTTTTTAGGAACAGATGGGTACCGCTCTACACCTTAGAAGGCCGACTTTTATATAAAATAAATCTTTTATACAGGTGGTCTTGGCGCATCTTCCTTTGTCGCTTTTCCATCTCTGGCTTATCAGCTAATGTATTTATGAAATCGGATATTTAGTTTTCAAAGTGCAACCTGTAAAATAAAAAACAGGGAAGAGAAAAATATCCCTTCACCTGTTTCCACATTTGAAGCCTGTTTTTGAAGTCTAAATTTAAAACTTTTTTATTTTTTCTTCTAATTTCTTTTTGGCAATGTCTATACTATACTTAACTGCACGTATAGAGCAGTTTTCCATTTTTGCAATTTCTTTTAGTGAAAACCCATAATCATAATATAAAAGTAATCTTTTTCTTTGAACATCAGGTAATTCTCCTATTGCTTTCCAAAATTCAGTTTTCATTTCTTTTTCTAGTATAATTTCTTCTATACCTTTTGACTTTTCAAAGATTCTTCTGCTAAGAGTTTCATCGGTAAGCTCTGAATGTTCTAGATTTCTTTCATCAGAGCGAGTAAGATTTCTATCAATTTTATTTAATTCAAATAAAGCAGAGTAAATATCAAAGTTAATCTCTATCCTATGAAGTACATAATTTCCGTCAAAAAATGAAACATAATATTGTTCTTTATCTATACCTTCAGTCTTTTCAAGAATGTAAGCATTCATAAAGTTTACCATTCGTATTCCTCCAATTTTTTCATTTTTGTTTAATTAGAAAAAATCAGAAGATCACGGATATCTAGCAATATAAGTTTCCCAACGCTTCATACTTCCCCCTTATCTTTTGATAAATAAAAAGCCGAGAATAACAAAATCGTTATTCTCGGCTTTTTAGCTGCCATATTATTGGAAAATAGTATAAGTCGTCCCAACCACAAATCCATTTGTCTTTTTAATTCATATGAATTTGGGTTTCAAACATTTGACCCACATCAGCTCACTATTCCTCGCTGTGTTAGGGTATAAAAATAGCCCCGGCACTTTGATTAAAAATGTCGAGGTCCATGGATTATCTATTTATTTAATTATGCTATACTCTTCCATAATACATAGTATATGGTACTACTTATCTAAAGTCAGTATCAACAGATATGTATTAAGTATGCAATTAGTCTGCTAATAACTATAGACATATATTTTTTGTTTTAAGTAAAAAGCCTCTACTGGGATAATCCTTTTCATATAACAATTTTATAGTAGAGCCATAACTTTACATTGTTATTTAAATTAATAATATCCTTTGCCATTATCTTTTAGAAATATCTTTTACTTCTAAATTTCCAGATCTATTAGAAAAGTAAATAACTAAATTATCACTGTTGTAAGAAACCTCAAAAAAATATACTTTTTCTTTTATTTTTTCAACATTTTCTCCATTCAAATCCATACATCTGCAGATAAACAAAATTTAACTCCTAATTTTTGAACGTTCAAGGTGCTAATTTTATATTAATTAGAAATCGTCATTGTAATGCTAGCCATATTTTACATCAATTTAAAATTATTTTATAATACTTAACTTCTTTAATAGCATGTACACTTTCTTCACATAAATCAACGTTCTTGTATTAATTATATCAATTTTATTTCACTGTGCTGCACTTTGTAATGAACTATATATTTTAATGTCATGAACTAAGATTTTAATGCTGTAGTTACTTCTATTTATATTAATGAAGATTCTAAATATCAAAATTTTATAAAATTTAAATGGTATATAGAACAATAAAGTGCAAGTTTCCTCCCGATTCATCCTATTACATCACGGAAAAAAGCTGAGAACAAGACAATTATTCTCAGCTTTTCGAAATAATCATGTATAAAACCTTGTATACGGTCCCATTTCTAAATCTTTTTCCTAATTATTTAATCAGTTAATCTAATACCTTGCCCTTGTGGATTTCATTTCCAGATACTATACCTATCAAAAATTTATTTCTAATTAATAAGAATATCAGAAATACAGGTATTAAATATAAACATGAAGTAGCAAAAAAAGCACCTAAATTCTCATTTACTATTTGGGATAAATATATTGACAATGGATTTAAATCTGGGTTTTTAAATAGGACTAACCCTTGCTCTATTATATTCCAATATTCTGTAAATATTAACACTATCAATATAACTATAGTTGGCTTTACATTTGGTAAGACTATATATTTAAATACTTGAAAACGGGATGCTCCATTATTTTGTGCTGCTTCAATACACTCCTTTGGAAAGCCCTTTAACTGTAACCGTATGATGAATACACCTATTGGGTTAAAAATAGCAGGAAGGATTATTGCCCAATGAGTATCAACAAGCCCTAGCCAATCTGCAACAAGATAATTAGGTACTAAAAGAACTTGAAGAGGCATTAGCATTATCAGTATATACATAAAGAATAATGCTTCTTTATACTTCCATTTGCTATATTCAAAGCCATATGCTGCCAATGGTGAAATAATACACTGCCCTATTAAAATAGGCACAACGATTCGTATGGAATTTAGGTATGCTTTCAAGTAATGAGGGTTGTTAAATACATCTAGGTAGCCACTGATAGTAGCGCTGTTTGGAAAAAATCCTATATTAACAAAGTGCATATTCCCTACTGTTAAATCCATTGTATTGTACTCTATAATCTCCTTAGTATATCTACTAACAATCTCTATTTCTCCCATAAATGAATTGGAGATTGTAAAGATTAAAGGAAGTAAAAAAAGCAATACCATTATGCTTGTAAAGCTATTAGTAAAATAACTAGATGTTTTGCTATATGTATTTTTATGATTTCCTTCAAAATTTAACATATTAAAAGTATCGGAATATCGTTTTTGCAATAGAAACATTAAGGATATAAACAATCCAATGATAATAAACAGCAGATAGGATGCTGTCGTTAATTTTTGTAGGTTTAATCTAAAAAAGTGATTGTTCATATAATGCTGTAATAGATATATATTTTCATCTGGATAATTGCCAAAGAGTAAGTAAATCTCTTTGAAAATCTTAAAGGAATTAACAACCAATAATAGTATTGAGATAAATATAATTGGTGTGAGATACACTAAGGTGATTCTATAAAATCTCTGAAATCTATTTATTCCTTCTATATCTGCTATTTCATAATATTCTTTAGGAATTTGGTTAAGTCCTACATACAATATTAAACTTGTAACTCCAACATTCTTCCAGATAAATATAATAACAGCAATAGCCATAACCCAGTTGCTATTGTACCAGTTAACCATAGGGATATTTAAGGAATAAAGAATTTTATTGGCAAATCCATTTACATCAAAAATACATTTCCAAAAATATATACTAGTGCCTGATGGAATAACAAAGGGTATTATTGATATTAAAAATATAAGTTTTTTACCTTTTTTTAATTTCCTTACTTGTAATGCAAAAAATAAAGCTAAAATAAAGCACAATGGAACAGCAATAGCTATAAAAATGCTTTGATTTGTTAAACCTCTTTGAAACATGGGATTTTTTAATGTGTCTGAGAAATTTTTTAAACCTATAAACTTTTTCTCTCCCATATTATTTAATAGGGCATAATAAAAAGACAATATAAAAGGGATACCATAAAAAAATAATATCCCACATAAACTAGGTAATATATATGGTAATAGACTATCTTTTTTCATATGTTTTATTTTCATATACTTTCCCTTTCATCTATATAATTCTATTCATTCAGATAAGTAAAGACCTTGTTTTGAATAATCTTTGCTGTCTCTTCAGCTGTTGCTAAATCATAATAGTAATAGTTATCTAGTTCTTCTCTCAACAAATGTGTTAATTCAAGATTTCCAACTAATACATTTCTCTCTTGATTCCATTCATGTATTTGATTTAAAGTATCTTCAAACATTTTTTCCTTCTCTTCCTCATTTTTAAATTTCCAATTGCCTTCAAGACCTCTTTCTTCATACCACTTAACCTCGGATTCAAAACTATGTCTGAAATATGTATAAAAGTTCTCAATATTTATTGGAATATTCCCTAGAAACATGAAGGAATATTTTTCTTCATCTTCTTCACTTTCAAATGCAGGTAATTCTTTAGCAGATGCACAATATTTTAAAAACTCCCATGCAAGTTCTTTATTTTTACTATTATTAGAAATAGCATATGTTGAGAGTAAATTGCTAAATGGTGCCTTTCCCTTGCTGCTTAAAAATGGTATAGGATTTATTGTGTTTTCAAATTCAACCATCATGTTTTTCATATCTATATTACTTGTTGTAAATTTAGAAAATATGAAATCCTCTATTAAAAAATCTTCATTCCTCACTCCTACACGAGTAAAATCCCACTCCATAGTTTCTGGATGATAAACTGTATTCAGCTTTTTTGTAAACTTTAAATGCTGTAAGAATTCATCACTATCAAAACTGGCATCTCCAGTTTCAATATCAAAAAAATCAACAGATTCATAGTCGAAAAATGAACTTTTTGTAACACCAGGCATAAGATAAAATTTATCTGGTGAAGGGTGAGTTTTTTTCACTTTTTCATATATATCAAGCATTTCAGTATAGTTTATATTTTTATAGTTTTCATAGTCTAGCCCTATGTTTTCTGCTAAAGGCTTACTAATATATACCATATCATAATTAAATGATAATGGCATGGCATATAATCCGTCCTCAAATTCCATAGCTTCAAAAATATTAGTGTAATAGTCAGATTTATCAAAGTCAGGATCATTGTTCATATAGTCATATATATTGACTAGTAGCCCACTTTGAGCTTTATGGTTGATATCTAAACCACTTAAATCTATTAAATCACTGGCTGTACCACTTAATAAGTCTATAGCAATTCGATACATATATGAAACCTTATTGTCGTCTGGTCTTTCTACTATAATCTCCACGTTAGGATGCATGTCCATAAATTCCTCTGCAAATATATCGATATATCCATCAAAAACAGTAGATACAGTTAGTTTCCCACTTAATTCTTTGTTATCTTCTGTTGTTGGTAGATTATTACCTTCTAATGCTGGAAGGATATTGTCTAAATTTTCATTATTTGAACATCCCGATAACATAATTGCCACCATAAAGATTACAATGATCTTCTCAATTATTTTATATTTCAATTTAGCCATGGCTCCCTTCTTTTTATATTTATTTAAATGCTAATTTCCCTTCATCCTTTTCTAAAAGCTAGATAATTCTTAATTCTGTTTCATAATCAAATAAGTATGTCTTTTGTTTATCTATATAAAAAGAGATATAATCACCAATCTTAATATCATTATTTATATTGGTGGTTTTAACACAGCAGTTATCGCCATGTATATCAAAGTATATATAGGTATCTAAGCCCACTCTCTCTACCATTGTAACATATGCTTTAAATGTATTAAAATCCCAATCAGCACTAACTTCTATGCTCTCTGGT
Source organism: Tissierella carlieri (assembly GCF_018917285.1). NCBI lineage: Bacteria > Bacillati > Bacillota > Tissierellia > Tissierellales > Tissierellaceae > Tissierella > Tissierella carlieri. The sequence continues at coordinate 187,538 of NZ_JAHLOH010000056.1, forward strand.
CTAAGACCAATCTTTATTCTTTTGTTTATATAATTATTAATTTTTAGTACATCTTGTTGAGTTTTAGGTATCTTTATGTATTTTGCACTGTCTTCATTATCTTCCCCAATAGATACTTTCAGCTGTATCTCCTCTTCATTCACCACAACGATACCATCCAATATATTCATTGACGGACTTCCTATGAATCTTGCTACAAATATATTATTGGGGTTTTCATAAACCTCTTGAGGTGTTCCAATCTGCTGTATCTTACCATCTTCCATTATTACAATTCTTGTCCCCATAGTCATAGCTTCTATTTGATCATGGGTAACATAGATAAAAGTTGCATCTAATTTACTATGAAGTTTAGATATCTCTATTCGCATTTGAGTTCTTAAGTTGGAATCTAAATTAGAAAGAGGCTCGTCCATTAGAAAGATTTTAGGTTTTCTAACTATAGCTCTACCTAATGCCACTCTTTGTTTTTGACCTCCTGATAAAGTACTCGGTTTTTTATTAAGCAGTGACTCTATTTCCAGTATCTCAGAAACTTCTTTAACCTTATTGTGAATCTCTTCCCTTGATAATTTGTTTATTTTTAATGGAAAAGATATATTTTCATATACTGTCAAATGAGGAAAAAGGGCATAGCTTTGGAACACCATTGCTATATCCCGATCCTTTGCAGCCATATGATTCATAAAAGAATCATTTATATATAGTTCCCCATCTGTAATAGTCTCAAGTCCTGCTATCATTCTTAATACTGTCGTTTTACCGCAACCAGATGGTCCAACAAGGACAATAAATTCTCCCTCTTCTATTTTAAGGTTAAAATCTTTAACAGCATGAAAACCATTGTCATAAATTTTATTAATTTGTTTTAGTTTTAAGTTTGCCATATTAAACAACACCTGTAATTATTTTTAAAATTCTAATTTTAATTGATAATTCGAGTTTTGCCTTGTATCTAGATTTAAAATTATTAAAGTTTAATACATTTACCAATCAAACATTTTTATAATTTTACTAAATATTACTTTCACATCATAAGTCGCAGTATAATCTATAATCTTGGAATCATTTGACATAGACAATTGATGCGGTACTAAATACATATCAAACAACTTTTTTTCAATATACTTTTCAAATTCTTCTACAGTAATAACCACTAATAAGACATCTATTATATTGCTGTTAATAATCAACGATATCATTTCATCAGTTGAAATATTGTACTGATTTTCCCATTCTCTTGAAAATTCTATTTTACTAATGTCATTCTTATCATCTAACAATGCACATAAATATCCTTCTTCTCTGAATAATTCCTTTAAATCATGCTGTATAGAATCCTTTAACTTACGATTAACTACTATTCCTATTATAGGTATGTCATTCATCAATGTCTCACAGGACTTTGGAATTATTTCTTTCAGAAATTCATAGTACCCCCTGCAATCAATGTGTTTTGATCTTTTTATTAATTCTTTTCTTATTTCTATCATATCCATCCCTTGCATCAAATAATGACATACCCTTGAAGCTATATACGGTACAGCAAAGCTATTTGTCATTTTTATGTTTTGATTTTCTAAGTATTGCAAGGGATGGTCAACAGGCAAAGAGGTAGTAATGTCAATTCCATCAAATGCACTATTGAAAAAATAATATTCTCCATTTTTCAATGAATATTGACTATCATATCTAACACCTAAAACATTATCTAAGGAAGCAGGATAAGTTACTTTATTAGTGTTGCTACATGACGCAACTAATATAATCCCCTTCAGATTAATAGTATCAATGATATTTCTCAGTTCAGATATATCAATCATTGACAAAATGCCCAAACTCATTGAAATTAGATGTATATCATTTCCAACACACCATTGCAAGGCAATATTAACATTTCTAACATTAATACTATCTTTTTCATTTGGTGAAATATTAATATCATAAATATTGCAGTCTGGTGCATATTTCACGAAAACACTAGCACATAATGTTCCATGCGATTCAGAATTTACAATTTTATCATTTGATTCTATAACACTATCTTCTTTGACAATATAATGAAAAAACTTATGACCTCTTTTGTAAGATATGTCATTTTCATTTATACCATCATCTATGAATGCTACCTTTAACATTCTCATATTCATCACCATTATATAATATATCCTGTTTTTATGCTACACTACTTCTGCTAAGGATGTTACCTTTACTACAGCATCTATCAGATTTGCTACCGTATGATTTTTGTACTCTTCAACTAATTCATTCAAATCAATATTGTATTCCTTCTCTAGCTCAATAAAAATATAGGCCAATTCACGACTAGACATATAAAATGGATTCATAAATATATTTGTATTTATTTGTTCTACTTCTCTACTACAAATTTTCTCTACTATTTCAATTACCTTTTTTTCTATATTTTTCTTACTATGCATATTATCTCTCCTTAAATTATATTTGAACTTTATTTTGAGACAATTGCTCCAATATATGCTCATACGTTTTTTCAACATTATAATTTCCCAATACATTGAACAAATTATAATGTATATCCTTCTGATTTTGTTCTTCTATATAATTTTCAGATGCCTTATTATTAACTGTTAAATATGTCAAATCTCCATACTTCTCTTGTGGATAAATAAGCCTTGTATTTGAAATATTATAATACTCAACGATACTATCCAATTTATACTTACACATTTGTATATCATTTTCAAAAAATCCATCAGTATAGTTATTGTTGTACAAACTTCTAATTGCTATATCTGGTTTAACAGCATTTGTTATCATATATGCAAACTTTCCAAAATCCTCAGGATGTTCTTCACTTACGGGTAAAACACCTCCAGGAACACCTATAATCATTAAGTCTGGTTTTTCATTTATTATTTTACTATATACCATATGGTTCAAAGTGATAATTATATCATCTATCCTCCCCTCTTCAAAAATGAAAGATGGTAATGGATCAAATCCAAATAAATCTGAATATTCTTTTGTCCCTAATTGTGACACAGAATATCCTTTACTTTTAAAAAAGCTTCTTAAGGATAATTGTATATCAAATTTATTACAATTTAGACCATCCCCTAGTACCATAATAACCGGTACATTAATTTGAAAGATTTCCCTAGTTTTTACTTTTAAGTTTATATTTCTATGATTATAAGGAGTAACTTGATCTGCAAATTTATATTCAATATTAGCTAATTCCTTATATAAATCTCGTGATAATAATACTCTTTTTTCTGATTTAGTAATCTCCTCAATTATTTCAATGTACCTCTCTATAGAAAAGTAATCTTTCTCAAAAGGAACATACACAATCTCACTTTCATTTAGAGACTTCTCAAAATCATCTGATAAATTATAGATAATCTTATTATCATCTAATTCAAGATGCTCTTTGATATAAATATTAGGATTAGTGTCAGTCACTAGTTGGACTTCCTCATTTTTTATTAGATTAATATTCCTCATTATTGGAGCAGTTTCTTTTCCAAACGGATATATCATGATTCTTCCCATCTTAAAACTCCTTCCTCAAAATTGTATCCATTCTCCCTTAAAAAACAAATATCTAAGAAATTTTCAATTACAGAATCTTTCAATTGATCACATCTAGATAATCTCATTTCAGGAGAAGGCCTGTCCTCTAACTTATCTGCATGTGCAGCACACTGCCCACAGAAAATAAAGCACCAACATTTCATACATTCTTCTTTTGTACAACTCCCAACATTGATTATCTCTTTAACTTTTTTGATGTTTATACCAGTATTTAAATTCCCCATATTCATTATTTTTGACTTTTCACTTATTCTTTCACATGGAAACATATTTCCCTCTACATCGACAAATAATCTATGTTTCCCTGGAACACAAGGACCTCCTGGATGATTAATCTCTGATACTTTTCCTACTTTCTTCATCATCCTATATTTTTCAGTAGCTGGACCACTCCACCTTGTGAAAAGATCTGAAGTTTTATCAAAGTTAAGCTTACCTATTAACCAAAGTATACATTTAAATGTTTCAAACCTTTCAACAGCACGATACTCATCAGGATAATAAATCTCTTCGTTACTATAAGCTGAAGAAACTGCTGTACTCATTACTCTAATATCTCTTATTAAATCATTAGTAGAAAAAAAATCTTTTATACTTTTTATATCAGCATCTGGAGAAAGAACAGAATTAATTAAGATTTTTGGAAAGTAATCTGGATGCTGGCGCTTTATGTTTTCTAAGTTTTTCATTATCACATCAAATGTACCTTTTCCATTAATAAATCTACGATTAGTATCCTGACATTCCTTATGCCCATCCAAACTAATAACTAAGCTAAAATTATTCTCTACTAAATAATTTGCTATTTCAGATGAAAGTAATGTTCCGTTCGTTGTTATAGTATAACTAAATTTCTTATCGGGATAATTTGATTTTATATATGAGATGACCTTCTTTATTAGCTCAAATTCTAATAATGGTTCCCCGCCATAAAAACCTACAGTACATTCAAAAGAATCATATGAATGTTTTACCAAATAATCAATTGCTTTTTTAGCCATTTCAAAGTCCATAATTTTATTGGAATGAGTTCTATTTTGGTAATTCCCAGAATAGACACAATAATTGCAACGCAAATTACAATTTTGTGTTATCTGCAAATATATTCGTGATAACATACTTTCTAAGTAGTATTCAACATTATCTGTATCAGGATGTTTTATTTCTTTAATATTAGATTCATTGCAAAAACCAGATTTTTGAAATGATTGTAAAATTATCTCATCCTCATTCTGTCCTTTTCCTTCTTCAATTCTACTTAATGACTCAAATTCTGATTTTTCAATTTCTAAAATAGAATTCATATTTCCATCATATACATAGTACTTATATGGAGATTTTATTGTTTTGTACATATACATATTCTCTTCCTCCCTTTAAGTTTTATATGATATTTATGAAGTAGCCTCACAAAACTCTTCATATGTAACGATACCGTCAACTGTGCCATTAGATATCTTTATAATCTTGTTCATTTCTCTTAATGTTTCTCTATTATGAGTAACTATGATTAAAATATTATGATTTGTTTTCATTTTAATTATCTTGTCAAATGTTTTTTTTGATTCTTCATCATAATTAGAAGTTGGCTCATCTAATATTAGAATATTTCCTTTCTTTAAATATGCCCTCAAAAGAGAAAGCTTTTGTTTTTCGCCTCCTGATAACTTATTACCATTAGTTCCTATCTTGACATTGCTTTCACGTCTTAAGCTCTGCAAAAAGCTTTCTATATTAAATTCTTTTAGCAAATCAATTATTTCTTGTTCACTGTAGTTGTTTTGAGGGTCTATATTTTCATATATACTTCGATTAAATAGTTTTGTATGTTGTGCAACAACTCTTACATTATCACGATAAGAGTCTATATCTATGTCTTTAAGATTAATTTCATCAATTAAAATACTGCCACTGCTGGGAGATGTGAAGCCTAATAATAAGTTGATAATTGATGTTTTCCCACTCCCATTTTCTCCCCATATTGCTACTTTCTCCCCTTTATTAATTGTAAATGAAATATTTTTCAAAATTGTCTTATTATCAACAACAAGACTAACATTTTCTACTGATATCTTCGAAGGTCTGTTAGGACAAGAAACCTTTTTGGTATCTGCTAATGTTTCTTCATCTAAGTTCAAAAATTCCATATACCGTAAATACGCTGGTATTATTTCTGCCGTTCTATATTTAACAAGAGTAATTAAACTTATTGTACTAATTAATGTTGTTGAATAAGATAAAAACGCAAAGAGTCCACCTAATGTAATCTCTCCCTTAATAACAAGTAAGGCTCCATACAGATATATCATTATGTTTACAATCAAGCCTATCGCATTGCTAATCATATTATTTATTTTATCATTATATATCGTAGTTCTTCTTGAACTTATTTCCTCATTTTGAACATCAATAAATGCATTTTTTGAATGAGTATATAAATTCCATAGCTTTATTATTTCTATATTAGCAAGCGCATCTCCAAGCCACTCATTTGACTTTTCGATTTTTATCATTAATTCTTTAAACAAAGTAGTCTTGCGTTTGGTGAAATAATTAGTAATATATATCTTTATTGGAACAGCAATTAGAAGAATAATACTTAACTTCCAACTTATAATAGATAATCCAACTAATCCGCCAACAAAGTTAAACATCCTTCCAAGTATTAAAAAAGTACTTTGGTCGACTATAGTTGTAATGGTCGATATATCAAACTTAATATTTTCAATTACCTTATAATAATTCGTATTATCATAATATGCCATCTTAAGTCTTAGCATTTTATCGAAGCATTCTTTTAAAAGATTAAATGGCACCATCTGAGTAATATAAGTTGAGTTTACCATCTCTATATATTCAAAAAGTAAATTTACAATAACAAAAAGTAGCATTACCAGAGTAATAAACCCTACTGTTTTTATGTCATTTTTTATAATTCCATCATCTATTAAAATTTGTCTTATTAACGGGGTGAATATACTTATTAGGGAAGTAAAGATAATGGAAATAATTATTATGACAATTCTCTTTCTATAAGGAGAAAATAACCTTAAAATATCTATAATTATTTTTTTATTTGGTTGTCTATTATTTGTCATCTTTTTTTACCTCTTCATATTGCATGTTTTAGTGTCCAACATCTGCAAATGCAGATGTTGGACAACCTTCTTATTACCATCTTGGAAAGTCTGTTCTTTGATAATATCTTTCAATAAACTCAACTTCTGCCATACCCTGCGGAGTATCATTTGGAGGTGTACACCCAGCTATACACTGAGTTTTACATTCCTCACAAGCAGCTTTGTAATAAGATGTAAATCTTTTATCGTCATTTCTCTTGCCTAACTTTTTCATACTTGTCCCTCCTTCCTTTTTATGACTTCATTAATATGTAGACTTTATCTACATATTAGCAAAACCCATTTGCTAATTTTTGAACGTTCAAAGTGCTAGCTTTATATTAATTAGAAATCGTCATTTCTAATACTAGCCTATCTTATTTCAATTTCAAAATTAACACTTTACAACACTAAATTTATTTAATAAGCTTGTACACGTTATATATACAAGGGCAACTATCTTGTATTAATTATAACAATTTTATTTTTCTGTGCGAGAGATTGTCATGAACTATATATTTTAATGTCACAAACTAAGATTTTCACAATAACTTTATACCTGTTCTCTCTTCTCTACTATTTCTAAGTAATCCTATATCCATATTAAATCCTTCTTTTCTTTAAAAATAGACCTCTAGATATCTTCACTTCATGATAACTAAAGGTCTATTTTGCGTATTATACAATTGTTGTAGGTTTAATTAACTTGTTTAATTATAATATCTGTAATATAAAACTATTATCTTGATTGTTAGCTTATTCTAATATTCATTTATGTCATAATTTAAACAGCTAAAGCAATTGTTGAGTGTTTTGAATTTATTATCCTCCTGAACGACTATGAATATATCTAGTAGCATATTATAAAATAATGAGTTTATTCTTGAAGACAAACATCCCTAATTATATATAAAGCATTATTACTATACAATATAGCTATTATTAACTCAAAAACTAACTTAATGTTTGTTCTCATTCAACAAACATTAATAGTGCTGTATGGAATTTGTTGCTATCATATTTAAATTCTATAACTCCATTGTATTTTTCTAAAACTGTTTTTACACTTTCTAATCCTAAACCATGATTGTTCTTATCTCTATGTGAAGTAATTATTTTACCTTTTTCTTTTATGATTGTTCCATCAAATGAATTATCTATCTTTAAAATTAATCGACCTTTTGTATATTTAATTTTGATATCTATATATCTATTTTTTTCTAACTTTTTTACTGCATTTAAGGCATTATCTAATAAGTTTCCTAGAATGATAGTTATATCAAATGAAGGAATTTTCAGTTCTTTAGGAATATTTAAATCTATATTTACAGCAATTTTCTCCTTTTCTGCTTCTTGTAATTTAAAGTTAATTATGCTGTCTATAACGGTATTTCCTGTAGATGCCAAACCTTCTTTATTATTAAACACTTCTATCACCCCCGATAAATACTCCAATAACTCTTCTTTTTTATCCTCTTCTACCAATACATATAAGGAGGTCATATGATTTTTCAAATCATGCTTTATTGTTTTTATAGATTTCAAAGATTCTCTCATTAGTTCAAGCTGCTTTTCATAATACTTATTTTGCTGCTGCATAAGTATCTTATCTTTCTCCTCTGATAATATCCTTGAAATTTCGTCATACAAGTAAAATGTTGCAAAATTAATCAATAATACAAATGCTATAGACATAAATATCGTTACAGATGCAAGTCCACGTACCATAAATGTTGTAATCAGTAAATATAATGTTCCTATTGGTATAATAAGTATGCATAACCAGTAGGTATTAGGGACAATATCTCCTTGACGAATATTTTTGTAGCTTCCTATAATCAGTACAATAAAATATGATACTATTCTTATAATAATAATTCCTAAAATTGATTCATAATCATTTCTTATTAGTAGATCTAATTTGAAATATCCTGTATATAAAACAATTATCATCTCAATGCACATTAAAGTGAGGTATATTAAAAGAGCTGTCAAAATCCTCTTTTTAAAACTACTCTTATAATTCAATGTTAGCATTAAGAAAAGTCCCAGATTTGAAATCAAGAGTATAATAGGGATCTTAACAAAAATATGTAACATAGTAATAGCTATAAAATATGTGATATAAGACCCTATTTCTATTACCTTTTTATTTGCATTTTCCTTTGCATAAAATATCCTCATAAACTTATATATTGTATAAGTCATAAAGATATTGCTAAAAATATAAATGGAATTATATATATCAATGCTCACCACTTATTCCTCCTGCTCTATACTCAACTGTATATCTTTAATTTCTTTTCTTTTCGCTTGACTTATGGGTAATATAATCTGATTTGACATAATAACTTCCTCATATCTAAAAATAGATATATGATTATAATTAACTATGTAGGATCTATGAATTTTAATAAATTGATATTTTCTAACTATCTCAAATATATTCTGCATTACCCCATAAAAAATATCTTCACCTTTTACAGTAACAATTCTTGTTTCTCTGCCAAGGCTCTCAAAATATATGATATCCTTTATTGGTACTTTATGTGATTCATTTCCTTTTTTATATGCAAATATCCCCCCTAGTTTGTCTGCTCTAGTCATAGCTAGCCTTAGATCTTCTATCACTTTATTTGGATCAATAGGTTTTGGAATAAAGTGCAAGGGCTGTACATCAAACAGCTGACGATCATAACCATCTTTACCTGAGATATAAACAATGTCCGTTTTATGATTCTGCATCGTATTTCTTATCTTCTTTCCAACTTCAAGTCCATTCATACATTCCATTTCGATATCTAAATATATTAGGTCAAAGGTATGACTCGATTCCATATATTTGTACAATTCTTCCCCTGAAGAAAATACTATAATATCTATCTCTAAACTGGTTCTTTCCGAATAATCCAATAATATATTCTCAATTTGTGAACCTATTATCTGTTCATCATCACAAATCGCTATTCTAAACATAATTCATACCCCCTTAGCAACATGATAACTTACAGTAACTATATCACATTTATGCATTCTTTGGATAAATTATAAAGAATTAAATATATAAATATTAGGCAAAAAGACCACTATCCTAACAGGTAGAGGTCTTTCATTATCTGTAATCCTACATAAAGTAAACTAGAGAACTATTAAATACTTATAATCCTTTCAATTTGGAATTACTAACACTTTACTAATCCATAATATGCAGATCAAGAATATATATTGGATAGTTTCAAAATTAACTATTGATATTTATTCCTTGATATCTTTAATTTTTCCAAGTACAAGCATAACAGAAATCAGACATATACCCATAATTATACATATCGAAATTTGTTTCTCACCTGTAAACCAAAAGAGTAAAGCAAATCCAATTAAAACGCCTAAAATAATATTTGTCCGTTTTTTAAAAATCCTCTTTTCCTCTTGATCTAAGGGCTTGTTTGCATCCTCTACTGGTGCTATTAGCAATATGATTATACATGATACTGTTGTAATAATAAAGCAGATAAAACCATTCCAAGGAATCAGCTTTATCAACCAAAGTACTGCTGTTATCATCACAACAGAAAATAAGTAACAACTGAACGGAGTACTTGCATGATATCCTCCTGCATAAACCCTAAGAATACTGTAAGCAACCATAAAGATTACACTTTGCCAAATCATATTAAAGAAAAAACCAATTATTATTATGGTTATCATATTTAAAAGCAACAATAAGCCTTGTTTAAAACCATAGGAATAAATATCTTTTTCCTCTACACTAATGATTTGCATACTTATTAATTTGTCCGTAAGTATTTCTGATAAATCCATTAAAACTTACGAAGCTTCTTAGCTCCTTCTGGCAATTCAGGTTGGTGAGCAATAAGCATACAAGTTGTATTAACGTTTAGTGATGTTACCATTAAAGCTAAGCTCGCCAATGTCATACTGAATTTTAATCCCAAACTCCTTAAGTTTCTCAAAGCTAGTCCCCCTTTCTTTTACTAATAAATTATCTGTTTACTCTTATTAAACAGTTTAATATTATCTTATAATTTGTAATGAACCAATAGTAATTTAAGTCATTTATAACTATACATGCTAACATATAACCTATTCAATTGTTCTAGATGTCTAATGATCTATTTTTATATAATTTTGGAAAGTTATCAATTATAGATTTAATGACTTCATCGTTTCCGCGGTATACAACAATACTGTTTTGGATCAATATACTATGGTTAGAATCATCTATATCATTTATCTTAGATTTTGCTTTTTTTGATGTTTTATAGTGTAACAAAAAAATTTCATCACTATCTGATAAATTTGCAACATATATATCATCAGCAGACGGTAAATCTTCACTCCTTGATTTAGGAAAATTTTTTATAGTAACATCATAACCATAGGAGATGAATATAGCTTCTAATTGATTTCTATCATTCTCCCAATTTTCATTATTTTTATTATTGATATAATGAAATGATATTATTATGCTTAATAGTACTATTAAGCATAATAATATGGATAAAATAATTTTAAGCTGTTTCTTCATCTTACAAGTATCATCATTTCTCTGTTATCAATCTTTTCCATGACTTTATCACTTAAAGTATCTGTTGATACCCAAAACTCATACCATCTGGCACATTCTCTTCCTTTTGCGTTGTTATGCAAATCCATTTCAGTATGTTCAAAAGCTGTAAAGCCATTCCATGAACCCGCAGCTCTTAATTCCGCATCTGTAAAGTCCTCATGCGCATCAGCCCACATTTTTGCCTTACTTGCACTCGCAAAGTTTCTTGTCATAATAGCATTCCACATTGCATGTCGATAAGCATTTCCTTCATCGCCATCTCTCCATCTTGGGTAATAGTCGTTTGTATATTCGTCAGCTTCTTTTGCACATGATCTAACAGTAAGAGCTTGTCCAGGGTACATACCAATTAAAAATAGTTCAGTATCTGTTAATGTATCAAGTTCATCTAATATATTCCCAATAGATTCACTTATACCATATGTTGAAATTGAATCCCTAGAATCATATATTTCTTGGAATTTCAAGATTTCATCGTAAGATACATATTTTAAAACTGAGTCAGCAACATTATCTCCATACTCTTCTCTAATTGAGTCAATAATACTCAAATTTGATGTTTGACCAGATGCAAAAGCAGTATTTGGGATTATTGTGGAAATAAACATCATAAAAGCTAATGCAAGTAATCCCATTCTCTTTTTAGTTAATTTCATGAAATCTCCCACCTTTCATTTTTTTAATTTTAAATACATTGGAAGAAACTATTCATTTCTTAAATAGCTCAGTCATCTGATAACTATTTAAGTTTGTCTAATATATGCATTAGAACTTACGAAGCTTCTTAGCTCCTTCTGGTAATTTAGGTTGGTGAGCAATAAGCATACAGGTTGTATTAACATTTAATGATGTTACCATTAAAGCTAAGCTCGCCAATGTCATACCGAATTTTAACCCCAAACTCCTTAAGTTTCTCAAAGCTAGCCCCCCTTTCTTTGTTAAATAATTGTTTACCTTTATTATAACAATTTAATATTTCTATGCCATAATTTGTCATGAACTATATATTTTAATGTCATGAACTAAGATTTTTGTTAAGAAATAGATCATTAAATCCTCTTATATTATTTCTTATGATGGAAACTCATAGATTTTTTATATGATAGACTAGACTGTTTATAATGTTCTTTTTCTGATGTTAAATATATTCTTAAAGTGAGTCCTTCTTGTAGGTTCAACATGAACTCCACCTCGGTCCATAAAAAAGACAAACTACTCCCTTGGTGGGTAGCTTATCTTCTTTATTATGTTTCATTATTTTTCCAAAAAATATCTATTAAATAAATTACCTCCATTTTTCCCATACCTTTCGTCTTTGGAATGTACTTCCATATTCACTACAGATAATCTTACTGTACCTAGACACTACTATCCCCAACACACAAAGACTTACAAACAAGACTTATAGGGCGATTACATAAACTGCAACTGGTTATATTGCATCATAGAAATTTCACCTCCACCGGGATCTCCGCTGGCTGCCCCATTGGGATATCTATGGCTAGGCAGAAGTATCATTATAGGCTGATTGGGTTATGGCAAGCAATCTACCATGGATTGTTTTATGGATCAGATGGGTACCGCTCTGCACCTTAGAAGGCCGACTTTTATATTAGCAGAAATCATATCTGCGTATACAGGTGGTCTTGACGCATCTTCCATTGTCGCTTATCCATTTTTGGCTTATCAGCTAATATATTTATGTAATCGGATATTAATTTTTCAAAGTACAATCTATAAAATAAAAACAGGGAAGAGAAAAATAATATCCCTTCACCTATTTCCACACTTAAACCCTATTTTTGAAGTCAGTTTTTATAAATTTTTTATTCTTTCTCCTAATTTCTTTTTTGCATTATCAATACTATACTTGACAGCACGAATGGAATATCCCTCTAACAGCGCTATTTCTTTTAATGTAAAACCATAGTTATAATATAAAAATAATGTATATTTGAGGATTGGGATTTCTATATCCTCTTTCACCTTAGCCTTATTTATATAAAACAATTGGAGTAAAAAATTATGTACTAAAAGAAGTTAGTAAAAAGAAAAAAGACGATTAATTAATCGTCTTTTTCATGTATCTATATTCAAGTATCAAATATGTTGTAATCATTGAAAGAATAAATAATAAAGTAAATGAGCCTCTTATTACAAATGTGTAATTGAGATAAAACTCCTTATAATCCATTAATGGGTATAACCTTATTGGATTTATGGAATGATATATAAATACCAATGATAGAAAGATAGTGGATATAATTTTTAATATTAAATCTTTTTTATAGTTTTTATAATTTTGTTTCTTCGGTTCTCTATTATATTTTAAATTAAATATAATAAATGCTATTAAAATACTTAGGATTATTTTAAAAAAATATACTATAAAAATATTAAAATATTCATATAGATTTATTAAATTAGCAATTATTAAAAGTATTATAACTCCAATTATAAAAAATGATAATATTGAGATAAATACTTTTAATTTATCTTTAATTTTAATAAAATTCACCTCTTCTAATAATTATACTTTAAATTTAATTCCATAATTTTGTTTCCGCAAGAACAGTTATAGATCCTTTATTTCTACCATCAGTAACATCTGCAGTTGTAGTTGCACTAAATCTAAATCCTTTTCTATAATAACTAAAATGAGTAAAGTCATTACTTCTTGGATAACGTATACCGTCTCTATTTGTGTTATCAACATAAATTCTAAGTTCTCTATTTGATACTTCTGAATCACCAGTTGGTTTCCATCCGTAGAATACACTTTCCAGTTCATTGTCCATTCCGAAATTATCTATCCAAACTAATCCAACAAGTGCAGTAACTCCAAGTTTTGTTGCTTTATCTTCTATTTCTTTAGGTCTAGCATATGCTGTCATTGAATATACCGATTCACCATCAATTTCTCCAAGTTTTTTTACTGTATAACCTGTTTCTATTTCTGGCGTTTCTGAAGGTAATGTAGAAAAACTTCCTATTAAAGATTCTTCAGAAATAAAGTCTCCTTCGATTTTTATTTGATCTATTATTTCTTTAGGAACTTCATTATCGATAACTCCATTAATTGCATTATCTAATTCTCTGTCAATGTCTATTGATGATATTAATTCTTCTAGTTTTAAATCTTTTTCAGTCATGTTATGTTCTTGTGCTAATACATTAACACTTGGGATTAACATTAGAATTGCTAAAAAAACTGGCAATACTTTTTTGATTTTAAACATAATACCACTCCTTTTTTTAATTTTTCACTTTTATATATTGTTCTATTTTCTTTAGTCTAATTTCTTTTACAGATACTATTTGTTTTAGCTGACTTAAATCTCTAATCTCAGTCAAATTTTTTAGTATTTCACATTCGTCAATATCACAAGAAAACACTTTGTATGAAAAAGAGTATAACTATCAATGCACATTAAAATAAAGATGCATCAGATATAATAATTGGCTTCACTTTTTTTAGGAACATTCTTTGCCATTAAAGCATATTCTATTTTAGCTAATCCTCATCTTCAAAATTTGCATGCTTTAGCTGTTTGGAAGTACAATCATTATAGCTAATAATACGGATAAAACTTTAACTTATCTCATTTCTCAACACCTCCCTTTTTTTATTTAGATTTACTTCTGAAAAAACAATAATCAATAAACCAATACTATATATATACATCTTTTCCATACAACTTACCTTCCTTATTTGAAACTACTGACATAATTTTAAATTGCTTATGCTTTTTAGCATCGATAATGCTGAAAATATTAATAACTCTTATACATAAGAAGATAAAGATTCAATTGTAATGAAGAATTAAGGCATGTCCAAAAATTAAATTATTTATTTTCTTATCTTTTTATATTCAATTATATATTCTTCAAATTCTAAAATCAGCTGACTCTTGTCCTTTTTTTGAAATTTTCACTATATATCAATTCATGGTAATAGTAAAGCCTACTTATTTGATTTGACAAATAATAACCGATATTTATAACTTATAAATATCTATTAAATAATCCCCTTAACCTTGTGTTTATTATAATAATTTTATATTTCTATGCCATGATTTGTCATGAACTATATATTTTAATGTCATGAACTAAGATTTTTATTAAGAAATAGATCATTAAATCCTCTTATATTATTTCTTATGATAGAAACTCATAGATTTTTTATATGATAGACTAGACTGTTTATAATGTTCTTTTTCTGATGTTAAATATATTCTTAAAGTGAGTCCTTCTTGTAGGTTCACCATGAACCCCACCTTAGTCCATAAAAAAGATAAACTACTCCCTTGGTGGGTAGCTTATCTTTTTTATTATGTTTCATTATTTCAAAAAATATCTATTGGATGAGTTGCTTCCATTTTCCCTATACCGTGGTTCTTTAGTAAGTAGACCACACCGTATAAGATCCGCTATACCTCTCTTTACTGTACTCCTTGACATAGAGGTTTCCCTTGCAATGGTATTTATGGCTGGCCAGCATTCACCCTTTGCATCACTTCTATCTTTAAGGTACATGTATACTGTTTTTGCACGAGTTGGAAGTTCATCACCAGAGTAGGAATAAATTGTTCCAAAATAACTCAAATCTTATCCCTCCTACGTTCTTAATGTCGGCCTTCTTTTTTTATTAACTGAATCTATTTTTGATGATGGATTATGTGACATTACACCACTTTTATTTTTTTCATCTCCTGATTCTATTTCTTCAATATTATCCTCAAACTCTTGATTCTCTATATTTTCTTCTAAGGTTTCCTTGTCTGCATAGAAAACCCTTCGATATGATTTTTCCTCCATAATATATAGTTTACCAAATGTAATACCCCAATCTAAAAACAAACGGAGTACAGTCCTCATTGGATGCACTCCTGTTTTCATAATAATAAAGTTTCCCTTTGGTAAAGACTTTAACTCATCTGCTGTTAATAGTGGACGCTCCATCATCTGCAGACTCTGTGAAGGATCATTTTTACCTCTGCTGATACTTCCACTCATAACAGTCCTACTTCCAAGTGCTTTAGATAGAACTTGAGCTGTTTCAGAATTCGGTGCAAATCCTCCAAAGATAGTTACTTGACAGTTATCAGTTATAATCTCGCTACCCTCCTTTCCATAGTTTTTATCAAGCTGTGCAAAGGATTGAATAATAGGAACCAATGATATTTTTCTGGAACGACCTGCACTAAGCATCATTTCAAAGGATTCTATCTTTGGAATTGTCCCTATTTCATCTGCATAAATCATTACTCGATTTGGAAGCTTGCCTCCATTTTCATCAGCTACTGTTAACATTTCACGGTAGAATTGTTGTAAAAATAAACTTACCATAAAATACTTCGTATTGTCTTCCTCTGGAAGTATTAAAAATATAGCAGATTTTTTATTACAGAAAGTTTCCGCATCAATTGCTGTATCAAAACATAAAATCTGCTCCATCTCTGTATCTAAAAAAGCATTAAGTCTTGATAGTACTGTAGATAGAACCGACGCCATTGCTTGTTCAGCTGAGTTTAAAGCTGCACCTGCAAACCATCTTGCCTTATGCTCTGGAGGAAGTTTATCCATTAGTAACTGAAATTGACTCTTTCCTTTAACTTTACTTGGTTCCATTAAATCCTGCACCATTTTGAATACACTGATGATATGCCTAGTATCAACTAATTCACCATCTTCTTTTGTAGGGGGAAGATACTCTGCTATAAGCAAAATAACAGCAGTTAAGAGTCCTTCAGCTGCATCATAAAAGAAAGCATTTTGTCCATAGGCAGAACTATCACCTGTGGAATTTATAATAGTCTTTGAAATAATCTTTGCATATTTTTCAGCCTTTGCCTTAGCAGAAATATTATTGTGATCTTCCCTATATCTATCCATATACTTATTAACTAAATGCAATAAATTATTACCATCACTTCGTGTAGGATTTCTTAAATCTATAACTGCAATATTATATCCATAACACTCTTTAGCAATCCTTCCATAGTTTCTGGCAAGATCTCCTTTTGTATCCGTAGTTATAAAACTCATGCCAGTTGCACAGGCATATTCCAAATTAGGATAAAGAAAAAATGCAGTTTTTCCTACACCTGCTGCACCGATCATAAGACAATGAACATCTGCAGTGTCTACCAGTGCTGTTACATTATTTTTAACTCCCTTACACCCAACTATGATCCCTTGCTCCGTAGGTAATTTTTTTCCTTGCCTCCAATCTGAAACATTAAATGACACATGCTTATAGGTTTTTAGAATTTCATTCTTAGTAGCAAATCTAGCTGTACCATGCTGACCATCACCAACTGTTTTCGACTTGATTCCATTTAAGGTATAATAATGTGAGAGTAGCGAGATACCACCTATTACCATAAACATCAAGGCTGCCATTCCTATAAGCCAATATACTTGTGAGTCCATAAATCAACCCCCTTTCATCTTCTGCACTTTAAAATCACATTATAAAATTGATCTTTCCTTCAACTACATAATCATCTCCTTGATTTGTTTTTGATTTTGTCTTTGTTCCTGATTTTGTTCTTGTAGTTCAATCAAAATAATTGCCTTTAAACTATGCTGGGCAATTGATTCATAAGCTTTTGCAATATTTAATTTTTCATCTTTAGAAATGATTTCCTCATATCTATTCATTTTTAACATTTCCTGTCCAATCATATCTAGCCGATTATTGAGACTACTGCGATTCTCATATGCTTTAAATCCATGGTAAAATCTATTCTTAACTAGAGCTATATCTTGGCTAGTTCCTAGTTGCTTATATTCCTTCTCAGCTAAAAGCAAAGAAAAAGCAGATAGTTGTTTTAATGTTTCAACTATCTGCTCCATATTACTTGTTTTAGTTTTTTGGAATAATTTATTTAATTTTTCTAATGAATCATCTTTCCCTTTTAATTCAGATGTTAGATTATAAATCTCTAAACAAATTTTATCTCGTAGAGGATAATGTGGATGTTCCTCTGCTGGTATTGCAGGAAGATTAAGCCTTGCTTTAAGATCTTCGTTCCAGTCTTTGTACTCAGGCATAAGCTTACCACATTTGATTTTTTTATAGGTCAATATATCGTAGAACTTTTCGCTTGCTTCAATACCTGCCTTGTCATGATCTAAACATAGTACTACATGATCAATATGAGGATTTACCTCAAGTATCTTTAGCATTGCCTGTTCTGATAATCCACATAATGATATATAACTATGGGACTGCCAATCTTTCTGATATATTGTAATAAAGGATAACATGTCAATAGGTGCCTCAAATACATAAAGCCTATTACTCTTTCCAATATAGTTAAAGCTATAGCATGGATCACTGCTATCAATATTTCCCTTAAAAGGTTTACCGATATTATATAATCCTTGCTTATGCCCATGTCTTGGAACTTTATTTTCATCGAAACCAACAAATACTGCATTATGATATTCCTTTGTTTTATCCTTTGATAATTCACAGCTTTCATATATTAATTTTTCCTTTGCAAAAAAACTAATTATATCCCTATCAATACATCTTTGTTTAATTAAATAAGCAAAGACTCTACGCATATTAATATTTTTATTTGGCAAAGCGAAAGGTTTTTTATCTTCTTTTTTATTCTCTTCTGCTCTTTTATGTGTTTCCCCATAACCATCTCCTAGTAAGAATGTAACTGCATCTGGGAAACTCATTTGGTAAAAATATTGAATAAAATCAATTGCTAAACCACCTTCTCCATTACTATGATCATACCATCTATTTCCCCTGATAGTTATGCTGCGATCACTGTCTAGTCTTTTTTCCCTTCCTGATTTAAGTAGTTTTTCTCCATGTGCTTCAAGAAAATTTACAAGATCAATTTCATTTGCCTGTTGCTTTTGTTCTTCTGTAAAATGAATATAAGTAGACATAAATTCCTCCTTACTGGTCTCTATCTTATAAATAATATTCTGTTTTTCTTTATTAAATTTATCTTGAATTACTAAACCCAAACACATCTTTTGTGACCAAGTCATATATAGATTGCATCACAATCCGATTAATAGTACAATGATACTAACTTGAATGAAAGGATGTCGAAATAATGCCATTTGATTTTGTTAAATATAAACACTATTCTATTAATTATACAGATTTATTCAATAGAATTAATTCTAACAGAATTTTAAACGATGCGTATGTCCAAACCCACTACTTAAAACGGTGGAGAGAAGTATTAGAGTACCATGATGCTGCACTTACAAACCAGTTGAGCACTGAAAAATCAATTTTTGAATTGAAATTACGTTTACAATCTGAACCAGAAATATTTCAAATCCCAATGCATCATGCAAATACTGAAATTCTTCTTCATTTTAGAGCATCTATCGCAAATGCACTTATTGCTAATGAGAAATCAGAGGCACAACATATCCCACTTAGCGAATTTATAAGAAAAGATGGGACAATACAATGGAATCCTATTGATACAAATGTTGATGCATATGCAAATGCTAAAGAACCAATAATTGCTATACCCTTTCTAAGTAATCAATATAATTTATTAGTAATAGATGGGAATCACAGGCTTACTTATAAAACCCGAAGCAATATAGATGACATTCATGCATTGATTATCTCCGAGCTAACTGTAATAGAACACTCTCTTTTTTCAAGTGGTTTTGATAAGATGTATTACATTATGCATAATGAAATTAATCATATGGCTAATGCTACAAACCATCAAAATATTGCCGCTATGCAGATAGTTCAACGGTCATATCTCACTGACGGAAAGTTTAAATTCCATCAATGGTAAACTTTTTATATCTAATATTTCATAATAAGGCTCATACCCCATCATTGATATTTTTCAAAATAATGTAGAAATATAAGACTCAACAAAAATAGCGAAATATATAATGAGTAATAAATTAATTTATAAAAAGAAGGGGGTAACCCTTCTTTATGTTGTTATTAGCCATTGTAATAGTAGCTTATCAGATTTTTAAACTACAAATTTATGAAATTTAGGATTTTATAATTCAATATTCTGCTGTTCATGGTCATCTTTCTTATGTCCCTGTGCCATCTTCTTTTCTCTTAGCTTTCTTAATAGCTTGCTATCAATCTTAACTCCAACTCCAGATGACTTTAATGGAACATTATCTTCAAATGTCTTACTCATATGATGAAACATCTTTGATACTATTAAAGAAACTGATTGGTTATAAAACTTATCCATATTATCTAGAAAAAACTGAGCATATTCATTTCCTTGTACAGCAGACAATGTAAACCATTTTATTGCCTCTTCCTTATTTCTTGGCACACCTTCACCCATTAAATATATTTTTCCGAGTAAATACTGTCCATATTGATTTCCTTTTTCTGAAGATAAATGAAGCCATTTTATCGCTGATGAAATATCTTTTGTTATGTCTTCTCCCTTAAGATATAGCTTACCAAGCTGATATGCTGCATACTCATTTCTTTCCTCTACTGATAGTTTAAAT
This sequence comes from Tissierella carlieri, assembly GCF_018917285.1. Taxonomy (NCBI): domain Bacteria; kingdom Bacillati; phylum Bacillota; class Tissierellia; order Tissierellales; family Tissierellaceae; genus Tissierella; species Tissierella carlieri. Next base: position 208,331 of record NZ_JAHLOH010000056.1, read on the forward strand.
AATTCTACTGCCTTATAAATATCCTTCTCAATAAAATTACCGTTAAGATAAACCTTACCAAGAGCGTATTGTGCAAATTGATTGCCCCCTTCTGATGCTTCTCTTAAATATTCAATTGCTTTATTTATTTCTTCCCTTGTTGGATCTTCTTCTGCAAGAATTAATTTTGCAAGAGAATAACAGGCAAATGTATTTCCAAGCTTTGCTGACTTTTCATAATACCGTTTTGCTTCCCCTATATCTTTTTCAGTACCGATTCCATTCTGAAGCATCCAACCAAGTCTATATTGAATTTTATCATCATGACTTTTCTTTTCTAGTTTTTTAAAGCCTATAAAGGCAGATGAGAAATATTTATTTGCTTCTTCCTCATTTATATCAGTTCCAATCCCATCTCGATACATCTTTGCAACTTCAAAATCAGCATATGGAAACCCCTGCATTGCAGACCTTAAATATAAGTCAAAGGCTGTTTCATAGCTCTGCTCAACTCCTTGGTCTCTATAATAAAGACCACCCAGGGAATACTCTGCAAACTTATATCCTTCCTCTGCTGATAAGGTAAGCCAGTATGCTGCTCTTTCATAATCTACTTCTGTTCCAAGGCCTTGTGAGTAAATTTTACCTATACGGTACTCTGTATATTTCCAAGACTTTTTATCTTCTACTTTATGAAAGGCATTAAGAGCTTTTTCATACCATGCATATGATTCTTCCATATCAATTTCTACACCAAGACCATCTGCAAAGATTCTTCCCATATTAAACATGGCAAGGGCATTTCCTTTTTCAGCTTCAGATTGAAATAAATAAAGGGCATCCTCAAAATCTTGTACTATATCATCTATACCATATAAGAATTTGCAAGCCCTTTTATAATCATCACTCCACTTCACATAAACATCTTCAGCTATATCCTCACTAACTTCTATTTCATTAGTTAAATCTAAGTTGCTACCTTCTACCTCAATAAACTCTGTATTTTCTTCAGCTCTATTATCTATTTCTTTATCTATTTCTTTACCATCAATATCATTATTGGTTATTTCCTCAAAGGAAAAGATGACCTTGTTATAATTATCCGCCTCTTTAATAATCATATTTTTAATTGATTTAAATTCTTTTTGCTTTGATAATGGCAAAGACTCTGGCAGATTATCCATGTAGCTATTAAGTACTTCATTACGCATTTCATACCATAGGCCATATGCCTTGCTTATCCTTTCATCCTTGGCTAGTTCATCTACAATCTCATCTACCATAGCCTTAAGCTTTGGTTGTAAATATCCATACTGTTTCTTTCCTTTGCTGAATTTCAATCTTTCTGCAAACCCTATAAACAATTCCTCTACCTTACTATTTTGGATAGTGTTATTTTTAATTTCAGCTATTAAATTTAATAAGACTTCTCTTGATTCTTCTTTTAATTCATCTCTTCTTTTACTTTGTTCTATCTAGATTTTTTTTAGCTCTTGACCAAAGATATTTTTTACAAATCCTGATTTCATTTTCTCTATGCCTTTTTTAGTTAGATATCCTTCCTTGGGATCTGTTGAATAACAAATCATGTGAATATGGGGATGATGGCCCTGATTATGAAAGGCTGCATACCACTGAAAGTTCTCAGGCTTTATCTTTAAAGATTCAGCAATATCTATGGCATAGTAAGAAAGCATGTTGTGCCAGCTTTCTGCATTGTCAAAACCAAGCCTTGCAGCATCCTCTCGCCTTAAAGAAATAATTGGAGTCCAAACATCTCCCTCATGATTTGCAACTTCATCTGCAATCCTACTAAGGACTAGGTTATCATCCCTACCAGTAAATAAACCATGCTTTCCGATCTTTTCTACTCTTGGTCTATTAGCTATATAATCTACATAGTTTTTCCGTTTTCCAATCTTATCGAAATTTTCTTCTATTGCTATGGAAATAAATTCAGAGGCATTTTCTATTGTTGGATTTTTAATATAATCCTCATATTCAAATAATTTTTTTGTATTTGGAAATTCTTTAACCAGTTGTAATATTAATTCCTCCTGTTTTGTTGTAGAAGAAAGATTTCTATTTTCTATATTAACTTTTTCTACTCCATCACGAGTTGCAATATAATTTACTAAGTTTCCAAGATGAGCCGATATTTTATCACTCCCACCTTTTAGATAAGGACACTTTAAAATAAGTCTTGGCATAAATTATCACTCTCCAACTCCCTGCTGAAACTTTATCGCCTCTTCCATAGATATCTTGCCTCTTGTCTTTCTTACCTGCTGAACACATCTTCCCCTAAGACTACGAAGTTCTTCCTCACTAATTTCTAATCCAGCTGCGAGTATATTCATCATCATACTCATTTCTACGGATAGACGAAATAAATTATTAGCATTCCTATTTTCTGTTTCCTTAAGTATTCCCTGTATTGCTGAGATTAGTATTTTAGATAGATATCCTGTAGTATCTTTGCTAACTAAATATCCCATATAAAAGTTTAAAGCCTTGTCTATAAATTCACTGCGACTTTTACAATTATCCTTTTCCAGTAAGCTATCCATCTTTTCTATTGTTTCAGGATATAGCCATACTGCTGTCCGTTTCTTTACTGTACTCTTTATTTCTGCCAATTTTATTTCACCTCAATATCTAATATTTTGTCTTGACCACCTCTAGGTGACATCTATAAATCCCCATTTTATTGGCTTTCTATTATTTACGACCACCTATGATAGCACAAAACCTTATTTCCGACCACCCAGCTTAATTCCTTCAACCCACGGCACTGCCGGGGGATGTGACTGGAAGGTGGAATCTTTTGACCACCTTCCTTTATCCTGCACCAAAATCAATTGGGGAGTTCGCCCTAGTTATTGTGATATTATATAGCTGAAAATCAAGTTATTTACCTATTTCTTCTCTCCCATGGTTAGTCGGCACATTTGCCCCAAAACTCGATTAGCTATAGATTAGGTATAACTATGCCACTACCCTCTTTATAATGGCACACAGGGGCAAATACGCCTTCAAAAATTGTCTTATTCTTGCATAATAGAGCTACTATCATCTACTTCCTTAGCTTTGGCTGATTTTTTAGGTCTTTTAGCCTTAATTTCCTCTTCTTGTTTTTCATCGATATATTCCCTTACATTAATAGGTACATGCTTTTCATATAATTTTTGCAGCTGATCTGCTAATTCACCTTCTAAGTCCACTTCCTTTTTCTCCATATATCTTTTGACAGCTCTCAGCTTTTCAGCATCAACACTAATCCTAATGACATCCTTTTTCATCTAAACTTTCCCTCCTTCTATATTCCTTAGAATTCATTTAAAACCTATTACATACTCATTGTCATCCCTTGATTTTGTTCCTCAGTTTGGTCTGATGTCTCTTCAATTTCTGCTTCATTTATTGTTTCAGCGGTTTCTTGTTCCCCAGTACTTTGACTTCTCCCAGCCCTTCTTCTTCCTCTAGTTGTTGTATTTCTAGAGGCAGTTTCTGATGTGTTTTCATTTGCGCCAGATACTATTTCTCTTTCCATTTCATCACTACTATCATTTCTGTCTAAGTACCTTCTGGTGGCAGATGGAACATATTTGTCATAGGTGTTTTTAATATGCTTTTGTAGTTCCTCTTCAACAGTCAACTGCTTTTCATTCATGTAAAATCTTAAGGCATCTAACTTTTCTTTTGGAAAAGTCACTTGCAGTGTTACTTTTTCCATGATCTATTTCTCTCCTTTAAAAATCAAAGCTTATAAATTCCATCCTCGGCTGTGCCTCAGGTTCTTCACCAGTAAACTCTTGAATCTTACTAAATTCATTTGTATATTGTTCTACTTGTTCCTCAGTGAGGGAGATAAATTCTCCATCACAACTATCTCCTGCAATAAAAAAAGGACCAGCAATAATGTCATTACCAATCCTTCGATTTAATTCCATCCCATTTAATTTTCCTTCTTCATTACACACTAATATGCAATTATCATCTAGATATATGCATTCAAATAATCCTTCAACTTCTCCTTGGATACCTTCTAAATCATTATTTATTTCCTTTTCATAAGGTAATTTCTGCGGTTCAATTTTTAAAATACGAATTGTCTTTTCTATATTATCCATTATATCATCCTCCTACATTTTCATATTTTGCTCTTGCTTTTCTTCATCTAAATTAATACAGTAATCAAGATATAGGGTAATATCAAAGCATTCATCTTCAATTTCAATCTCTGCAATTTCTTCTCTTCTGTGAAGTATATCTAAGAGCATTGTGCCGATTCCGTTATTTTCTTTTACTATTAACCCATGGTTTTCTTCTATTTCATCAAAGTAAATAGCCCAGCTTCCATTGGATGAGTTTTCTGCAGCTTCCTTTATTATTTGTCCTGCTACTATTGAAATTTGCTCTTCAATATATGGCTTTATATTTGGCATAAATGAGGTATACCTTGGATAATCGTGTCCTTGACTATCAATTAGAATCCCATCCCCACCTTCCCTATCAAGTGCCAATAATCCATGGATCTGTCCCATAGAGTCTCTATACATTTCTTCTTTTCTTTCTATAATGAAGTCCCTATCTTCTAATAAATTGTTACTAAATTCTTCAAACTCATCTCCGCTCATTAATTCAATACCTTCAATTACACAATTTTGTGTATTAAATTCAGATATTTTTCTTTGTAATATTGCCTTTGTAATTAGCATAAAATCCTCCTTTTATTTCAGAATATGTGGTCTCCCATACAGCACCTGTTTATTTGAATCAAATAAATTTCGATATACTACCTTGCCCTTTGAATAAGAAGCATCGATAACCTTACCACCTCCTGCATAGACTCCCACATGAGTAATATTCATAAATCTCCCATTTGGCTGATGACTCCAAAATACTAAATCTCCAGGTACTAAATCATTTTTTGAAATAGTAAGATTATTATTTACACAAAATCTCGCCTGCTCAGCTGCAGTTCCCGGTATGATGATTCCAATCTTACGATAGCTCCACATGGTCAAATAACTGCAGTCAGTGTATCTTCCTTGTCCCCTTCTTTCTTGTGAATAAGGATCTCCAAGTCTTGACATGGCAAGTCTCACTATTTCAGAACCTTTTTCTCCTTCTGGCAAATCATTATATAAATTCTCCAGTTCTTCTGGAGTAAGGCTTTGTATCCAGTCCTCCCATTCAGCAAAACTATCGCCTTCACTTGGTGCAGGAGTTCCATATTTTATCCTATAATAGATTTCATTGGCATTTGCCATATCTTCATAGGTCACTATCTTCCCCATCTCCGATTCTATATTCCTATATATTTCTGATAGATTTGTTATGGGGATAGCCGTCATATAAATTTCTTCATACTCATTACCCTCTGAATCAGTTAAGGTTCTTGTTCGGTCCTCATAGATAACAAAGCAATCAATATACTTTCCTTGATTCACCCTAGATGGATGATTTTCGCCGAAATACAGAGAATAAAAAATAGCCTTAACTCTGATTGAGTCTAGACTATCTACATCTTCTATTTGGCTGTTTACCCCCTCCATCTTCCCATCAAGTATTAAAAAGCTCCTACGCATATCTTCTATATGTCCCTTGTATTCTTCAGGAATATTCCCTGATATAATGGATTCATTAAAAGATAAGTATAAGGCATTATTGTTATGACTTGCTGTTCCTGAAAGTAACCCGCATAGGATAACAATGATTAATATAAAAGGAGACAGGATTGCTGCAATAGTCCATCCTATTCCTTTTCTCAGTCTTTCATCTGACAAAGCCGATATCGCCGCCTTTGCAATAACTCCCATTGAAGCTGGATCTGCCATCTTTTTATCACCACCATTTCATTCCAAATACGTCTCCTTGCTTAGGTTCGTATTCATCTATCTCTTTAAACTCTTCTAGCCTATTCAGGTTTTTCTCTACTGCATTGTGAAGAATATTTGTATCAAATTCTGCATCAATATAACCTTCCTCTATGGTTTTCAGATAATTTTCTGAAGGATTCCCCAGCCTATGCCCTGCTGTCATTATATAAATCATTGCTATAGTTTTGTGATCACCTATAGTGATTTCAACTCCAACCTTATCATAAAAACTTGGATATCCTTCATATCTGTCAAGTGCTTTCTCATCATCAGGCTTGATACTCCATAGTAAAACTGGTACTGTACTTCCTTTACATGGTTCTACAGTTACCACTGCATTATGTCTTGACCCACGGAATACAAGCTCATAATCTTTCAGCTCCGATGTTCCAATGACTCTTGCAGTAGGACATCGGTGTTTCATCTGACTTAAATTTAGGTTGCTTCCATAGGCAATATATAGTTTATGGGTTGAGTCTTTATCTATCTTTCTTTCTTCCATCTTGACCTCCTACTGATTCATAGACATAGTAAAAGCAGGAGATTCATCTTCCTCCTGCTCAGTTATTTCCATATTATTATTTTCAGTTTCCATAGTTTCTTCCTCTACTAAAAGTTCTTCCTCTCTCTTTTTTCTTAGCCTTTCTTTTTGTGCCTCTGCCTGCTCTGGTGATTTCCAAGCAATATTTCCTTCTAAATTATCTAAGAGATGCTTTCTTGCTGTCTTGAATTCATCTCCTATCATCCCTAAACGAAGAAGCCATACACGGAATGTATATTTCTCATTTTCAGATACGGTTTTTATTGGGCTTGCAGATCTCTGATTGTGAGCTTGGGCTGTTATTGCCATACAAAACTGTATATATGCCTTTAATTTTCCAGCATGTAAAGACCCATTAAAGGCTCGAAACTCTATTGTTCCTTTTTGGAAAACTGAATGTAGATTCAAACACCTATACCTGCTGTCATGGTAATGCTGATGGCTTCCATCCCTTCCCTTGTACCAAAGGCTTTGAATTCCACTTATTGTTTTTGGTTTCTGCTTATTCAGCTTTTCCAAGAAATCCTTATCAATTTTTTTGCAATATCGGTTCTCCCTCTCTGAATCTACCTTTAATGCTTTATATATCATATCTTCTTTTGCTGCTACAATATTCACAAGATTTCTAAGCTGATAAGCTTCAAATGGTGCCGCATTGATATGAATATGGATTCCACAGGACTTATTACTGAAGGCTCCAGCCTCTCTTAGCTTTCGTATCATCTCCTGCACCTTTTCTATATCTTCATACCTGCAGATGGGACTGACAAGCTCCACACTATATTCTCTGTCAGCTAATTGCTTTCTATTTCCCACCTTTTTCTGACACTTAATACTGCCATCACTTACAAGTTTCCACTTCCTATTCTCATTATCTATTACACTATAAGTGCCATAACCCCCTCCTTCATGATTAGCAGTAGAGCCAAGATATTCAGCAATTACTTCAGCAGCTCTCCTCCTTGTTATGCCTGTCATTTCAACTTCAATTCCAATCTTCTGCTCTCTTAAATCCACATATCCACCACCTTACCATTGTTTCTTCCCTTCGATGATGTCCTTAGCATTTTGAAATCCTGTATATTTAGAAACAGTTATAATATATTCTGTCAGTCTTTCATTCCTCCAAGCATCTATCAGCTGACCATGACATAGATCATGGAGTTCATTTATCTTTAATACAGTGCCTTCAATAATTCTAGATACTTGCGTGAAATCTCCATCAGAGAGCTTTAGTTGGTCAATATATTCATTAAGAATACTGTTGAACTCATCAATATGTCCTTCACCATATTGGTTATATGCAAGAAATGGATTTTTATATTCTTCACCATTGATACAGCACTTTATCTGATCCAATAATCTTGGTCGATTCTTCTTTTCTGCCTTTAGATATTGCTCCATAAAACAAAGCAAGTCATTATCTCTATCTGGAGTGTAGCTTATACACACCCTCAAATCATCCATAATGCCTTGCTTTCCTTTTCTATAAGATTCAATTTTCTCCTGCCTTTTTAACCACTTATCTTTTTCAATAATCATTATCTGCCGCCTGCCTTTCCAAATAATTTTTCTTTATATGCTGGAGCATGGACAGCCAAGTTATATCTTTCATTGCCGCATTTATATAGACAGACCCCTCTTTGAGGAAATTTAATCAGGTTATATTCTGACTCTTCAAGTTGTAGAGTATCCATATAGAAATGCTTATCAATGTTTCCTGCATTAAATAAAAAAGCATGTGCTGGGATAGAAAACAGCGGCTTTGTCAGCTCCCTAATCCCTTCAATATTGAAGTCCTCAAGGTTTTGACTGCTAAGTATTACCGCTGATTCTTTCTTTCGCACTCGCTTCATAAAATTACGTATATATTCTATTGCAGTAAGATTGGTAAGGAACAAATATAGCTCATCAATCCCTGCTGCAGTATTTCCTTCTGTAAGTAGTTTATCTGACATAAAGGATAATACATTAAATAATAATGCATTCTTTACATTTTTGCTGGCTTGTAATAACCCCTTTACACCAAACACAATAAATCTATTTGAAGTTATATTGGTGTGTCCATTGAAAAATTTGCTTTCCGCTCCTTGGCACATAGAGTGAAGTCCAAGTAGAATTTCCTGTAATAATTCCTCTGTATAAAGTTGATAGTTTCCCTTGTCATATCCCTTGTATTCTTCCTCTATCAAGGTATATAAATCTGATAAAATAGGATAATCAAATGATTCTAATTGACTGAAATTGGTACTGTCACTGATGTTCCATTTCTTATAAAGTTTGCCAAGCATAATTTCTATTACATCTATATGCCTATCATCAAAATCTTTATAGCATCGAAAGAAATCCTTTAAAAAGCTTATATGCTGGCTTAGTTTGGTGGCTTGTCTAAATGCTATAGGAGCATCTTTATCCTGTGGACTTCCTCCTTCATCCCAAGTCTTTGGTTCTAATGGATTTATCATATACTCTCCACTCATTAAATCCACAAAGCACCCACCTATATTTTCTGCTAGTTCTACATACTCATGCTCTGGATCAAGACATATGACATTCTTTCCTGATTCTAAGATATTGCATAATATTAGCTTTAATAAATAACTTTTCCCTTGTCCTGAATTTCCAAGGATTAGAATACAAGGATTAGTTTTATCATCATCTCGTTTGTCAAAATCCACAATAATATTTGAGCCAAATTTATCCCTGCCTAAATAAAATCCATTGCTATCGGTCTTTCCTGAATAGTTAAAGGGATAAAGATTGGCAACGGAAGATGCAGGAAGTACCCTTTCAAATTGGCTTCCAAATATATTCCTGCCCGTTGGACCAACACATAAAAAACCTTGCTGTTGCCTGAGCATAAGCCTATCTACATTTAATTTACTTCTTACTAGCTCAGTAAGCACATCTGTCTGTAGCAGTTTTAAACTATCATAATCACTTGCAATAAGTTCAATATATACTGCACAGTGAAGGAGCGGTTCTCTATTTCTATGCATTTCTGATACAAGGGTTACAACATCTTGAAGGTTACTCTCTGCTGTTACCGTCTGCTGTAAATCATTTGTATTTGCAGTATTCATCCTATTTTTATTAGCTGCATTATGAATGATTTTCTTCTCCTCATTTGGAGTTACCTGTCTTGTATAGATTCTAAGAGTTACTCCATCTTTTTCTCCAAGATGACGAAGAATTGCTTGTTCACTAGTACTTGTTGGATATTCTCTAAGTGCCCATACACATCTGTAGGTATTGCCACAGATAAAATGGTCTGTGTTAAATTTGATGATGGACGGTGCTATCATGTCTATAAAGGTTTTGATTTTTTCATTTTCTATGATTGGCGATTTCTTTTTTACCATACTATCTTCTTACCTCTCTTTCTTTTCCGCATTAAAAAAGCCCCACATATTAGCGCAAGGCTTCATCAAGATATAATTAATGTGCGTTATATAATATTTTTCTTAACTCAAAACAAGATTACAATTATTATCTCATCATAAATCATTTCGCCCTTGCACACTTCCTAACGAGATGAATGTTTCATACACAACTTTAAACAGTCTGTGAATAAAAAGCTCTTGGCTGAAAAGAAACTGCCACTTTCTTATTTTCTATTTCTATATCTGCTCCATATCCATTTGTGATCAAATCATGAACAACGAACGCTGTACCAATCGTGACTATCAAAGCAATCACCACCACATTATCTTTTGTAATATTGCTTTGTACTATGTTCTTCATGCCACCAGAGAAAACTTCATCTCCTGCTTTCATTATTTCATCTGTTTTTAGTATCATTTTCTTCATATCTTGTCTCCTTTTCTTTTTTTTTCTTTCTCTTGCAATTACTTTGAATCTCTAATATCATTATATTAGAATATGATGACCGCGAAAAGTTGACAATTTTATAAATTTGACCGCACTTTAGAAAGAGGTGAATCTAATGGCTCCAAATTATGTGCCCATTGATAAAAAATTCTTTATGCAAACTTTAAAGGAAAAAAAGAGTAGTATCCGAAAACTTGGAAGTAATGACAAAATTATAAACACTGAAAGAACCATCCGCAGGGCTTTAAATGCTGGGGAAATGAGTAGAGAACTGCTAAACAGTATTGCAAAAGAGCTTGATATATACCCAGCATTTCTTTCTGGTGAAATATATCTTTCCATATGTTCAATAAAAAATGATGTTATAAGAAATATTGCATTATCCTCACTGAGAATAAATAATTACCCTTATTTTATGAAAGAAAAAGATAAATATCAGATTAATGATTTTCTTAAAAATGTACTAATGCTCTATGATATTTCATTAATGCAATATGAGTATTTTCCATTTGAACGAAAGATTGAATTTCTACGTGCTCTAGATACTGCAATTATGCCTGTAATAAATCATTTCTTTATACAAGATGCCTACGGGAATGCTGGTCTACCCAACTTGCAACTCAATAGTATGCGTATTGATCAGTATGAAGAAGAACATTATATGAATATCTGGCTCCAGCAACGAAAGGAAAAGTTTATATCCCAACCTCCAAAATGGCATACCTCTAAGCAGATAGAGAAAATGTCCTTGTCGGAAATTCAGGCTCTTGATATGGAACTTCAAAGCGAAGATTTCATTCACGATGATAATGATCCATTTGCAGAGAAATATTTACATCGCTAGAAATAAATAGGCCTAAGCATCACTTTATGGTGCTTAGGCTGATACCTCTTTACAGAATTCCCTTATTACTTTCATTTAGGTAAAATATCAAACTAAAATTTTCAATCATTTCTGTTTCGCACATTAAATATTTTCTCTCTTATATACCTAATTTTTTAAAAAACTTTCTTGGTATTATCACTCTCCAAGCACAATCCATCTCTCCCCATCATAATCTTCATATTTCTCTGTTGTTATATTCTGCTCATAATATACTCCAAGGAGTCTCTTAATATCAGCATTATCTGCTCTTCTAGCTGCAAAGCCTTGATCTTTCAAACTCTTTTCTATTCTTGCAAGATAGGGAAAAACATTTGATTCCTTTTCATCTTTAAGCCTTAAAATAATTAAAAACTCACGGGCAGTTGCCATCTGTACCTGCATTCTATCAAGGTTAGTACTATCCTGCTGTAACAGTTTTCTTATAATAGGATTTTGCTCCATCTCGATTCTTTTTTTCAAATATTGCTTATTATCATCAAAGTTTTCCTTTGAATTAAGACATAACATCTCTATTTCAGCTATTCCTTTCAATACAGTCATAAGTGCATATATTCTAGCACTTACACTTTCATCCGATAATACTGAGATATTGGTTGGATGAATTATAAAATATACTAACTCTCCATATGGAGTTTTAAGGCTATAATCTGTAATTTCATCAATCCCAATAAGTTCTTTAGTAGACTGCTTTTGTCTTTCTTTTTGTTTCTGTTTTCTTCTCAATTTCATAACCTCCATTCATAGATTTGCTGCTTTATAAGAAAAAAGGCACAGGCATATCGAATAAAATTCAATATACTTGTGTCTTCAAATTTTATAGTTAAGAAAGCATATACTGCTGTTATTACAATTGGGGCCATAAACCCCAGCTGTGATAGTGCAAATACAGAAATAAGAAGACCGATTCCAATGATGCCAATGTCTCTTAGTTCCCATAGCCATAGAGTTGCCTTGGCTTTTAGATTATCTGGATACATATACACTGTTTAATCCTCCGTTTCCTCCTTAAATTCTCTAATAAAATAAGCAATCCCTTGTATAATATAATCTACACAAGAGATTGCTCTATAGTCTATACTCATATATTAAACTACCTACTCAGACTATTTTCATAACTTGATAGCCTTGGAAATTCCTTTCCATTCTTAAAAAGATAATACTTCCTCAAAGCATTAGAATAGTTACCACTTTTGTTATTCATGTTAGTATTAATTAGCAAAAGTGCATTATACATTTTTTCGTCATTATTTACTACTGAGTCCAAATTCTCACCAAGCATTTTTTCTACAGCTCTAGCTTTACTCATTCTAGATCTTACTGCCTTATCTTTGCTTGTTATAGTTATTTCTTTAGATAAAAATTCTTCAAATGCAGATTCTATCATTAGATTTCCCACCTCATTTACAAATTTTTATTTATATTTTATATTGTTTTGCTCAAATCAATAATTTTATAATATATAATCAGAACCTGTAACACCATATTTCCGTTTATTTTCCTCAACTAATATCTTACCATATTCTTGTATTAATCTACCTATAAATACTTCTAACTCAATTTTTTCTTCTGGCATATCCTCACATTCATACCAGTCCGCAAAAAGCTTTAATAATTCAATACCCGCGCTTGTAACTCCTCTTACAAGAGCTTTTTCAAATAGTTCATAGGCCTTATCTGTTTCAATCATTTCCACTGCTTTTATCCCATCTAAAAGCAATCTCTGCCCTTGTTCATGAACATCAATTTCCCTTAATTGAAGATATTCTTCAAATAAACAACTTGATGTTTTGCCTTCATTTACTTCTTTTATAAGTTTGTAAATGTTTTTTATATCGCTTTTAAGTTCGTCTCCTTCCTCCTGATAATTGGCTTTTTTATAAATTAGATCTTGTATTTTTACACCTAATACATCACTTATCTCATCTAATTTATACAGATCCGGCAAGCTCTCACCACTCTCCCACTTTGTAACTGCCTGCCTTGAAACACCACATAATTCCCCTAGTTTTTCTTGAGTAATGTTTTTTCTCTTTCTTATTTCCATCAGATTTTCTTTAAAATATATAGTCATAGATAATCCCTCCTTATCTTATGACTATATTCTATCCTGCAATTTATCAATATTCAACCAACTAAAAAGTTCATTTCGCTACTTTTAGTTGCATTTTAATCTTTTCTTTCTTCCCCATTAAACTTCTTCATAAAATAAACAATCCCTCGCATAATATAATCTACACAAGGAATTGCTACACTATTGCCTAATGCTTTATATCTTGCACTATCAGATGACTTTTTTATTTTAGTCCATCCATCAGGAAATCCTTGGAGTCTTTCACATTCCAATGGTGTTAATCTCCGTACAAGATTCTTTGTGGTTACAAGGTTTTCACTACCTCCTCCATTGTCTCCGCCTTCTTCCCGAAGTGTTGTACAGCCTTCCTTGTAATTAGCAAATTCAGATTGTCCAAACATCATCTTTTCATTATCCACAATACATTTATCTTGGCTCACATATTGGTTACCAATGCCTTTTTCATCGCTTCCACACAATGCTCCTACTGTATATTGATAAGTTTTAGATTCAGGATGGCAGATAGCATGTATATCACTTGTAGTAAGAGTATAGCTGATATTTTCTTGAAACCCACATCCATTTCCACCATTATGATCCTGTCTGTCTATGGTATTTCCTGCAATACAATAACTGTCTGAATTAATCGGTTTTGATACCAGTGGTACATTATTGCCGCCTGTTCCATAGGTTGCAGCTATTGTTGGTGCTACTTTAAGAGGACCATTGTATCTGCAGTCTTTACCGTGATTATCGAATAGAATAGGTTGATTGTTGCCACTTGTTCCTGCTGCTGATGTAATGGTTGGACAAAGATCAAGGCATATTTCTGCACCACTTTGCTGGGTTGCCATAACTATAGGCTGATTCCCTCCCATGCTGGCTCGTAGTGTAGAGGTGATATTCTCTGTTATATCCATTCGGTTACCACCCTGATCATTTAAACATAGCATAGATTCTGCAACAAAAGTCTGCATCTGCATATTTTGAGTTGCCATCAAGGCTCCTGAAATTCCATTTAAATCAATCCCTTCATTGCGTTGATTAATATGGTATGCCTTATATTCAGTAGTTATATTATCATTAGATTCTCGTTCTGCACCTTCCACTTCACCTTGAATTTCTAAAGCTATTCTTAGTTGTTTAGGAAGTTCCTTGCCTCTTACTTTAGCTCTCCTGAGTATCCCCAAACATGCTGTCTTGCTCAAATAGTATTTTGGGTGCGGTGTGTCCTCCAAAATCTGCGACAAGAAAGATTCTCTTACGTCTTTGGGGGACACCCCAGTATTGAGCATCGAGAACTCTCCAAGCAATAGTGAATTCATATCCCAATATGCACCCAGCAGATTTCCATATCCCTCCCGGAGGTCTAGGTATAGATATGGTGCTGTCTGCAATTCTTGCGGTTTCTTCAAGTACCGCTTTGAAGTCTTCTCCTCCTGCACTTGAGAATGCTCCAGGGACATTTTCCCAAACGAAGTATCGAGGTCTGATAAGGTGATTTGCCTTTCCTCTTCTTGCATCTGCATACCTCATTTCTTTTGTTATTCTTATTTGCTCCATAAATAAACCTGAACGTTCACCAGCTAGTCCTGCTCTTGTGCCTGCAACAGATAAGTCTTGACATGGTGAACCTCCTGTTATGATATCAACAGGAGGCAATTCTTCCCCTTTTAGTTTTGTAATATCTCCCACATGGAGCATTTCAGGAAATCTTATTTTAGTCACTTCAATGGGAAAGGACTCTATTTCACTTGCCCATACAGGAATAATTCCATTCTGGACAGCAGCAAGGGGAAATCCTCCTATCCCATCGAAAAGACTTCCCAATGTAATCATTAATACATCCCTAACTTTAAGAGTTCCTGTTCTTCTATTTCAAAATCAAGCTGTATAATTCTTTTTACAGGAATTCCTATCTTTCTAGCAAACTCAATCTCTTCAAACATTCCATGAGAAATATGTCCTCCAAATGCCCATAGTTCATCACATTTAGCTAAAAATTCTTTTCCGATATTAATTCCTAATCTTCTTTCTTCTGGATGATTATCATCTAAAACCTGAGGATAGAGAAGATGGGGACAAAAAAAGGCATTACCTTGGTTTAATACATATCGGCATGCCTCTTTAGCATATTCTATATTCTTTTTTATATCTCCCTTATATGGAGATGCAACATATATCAGTTTCATTAAATCCTCCTATTTCATCTTTATTTTGGTACTGCTTGTACTATAGTCTTTGTTGTATTAACAGCTGCCTGTGCTGTATAAACTGCGCTCATCATATTAGCACGAGTAGATGTATCTAGTCCAAATGCTCCAGCAATCCTTGGTACTTCCCCTGCTGATAACATTAATCCAAGTCCTAATAATGCATGATCTTTTACCACCATAAGCCCTGCAGTTAATATTGTCGCCTGAAGAAATGTAGTAAGGCACAATCCTATTATCTGCTTGCACCATTGGATAAAACCATCAATATAGCCACGGGGAACAGAAAACATATACAGACTTCCAACCGCTATCTGTATAAGTAAAATTCCACCTCTTTTTAGATTTGCAAAGAACACTTTAATAACTGCATATCCCATAAGAATAATAATGAAGAGTGCCATAAATGGACTTGTTATCATAGAAATCCCACCGAATATTCCTGAACCTCCAACATTTGTAATATCTCCTACATTATTTAACTGCCCAATAATAGATGTTGCCAGTTCACCGATTCCACTTCCATAACCAGTAATACCTGCTGTTAAACTTGCTTGTAAATTAACGGATAACTTATACAGTTCTATGGGTACTATATTAAAAAGACTTACTGCCATAAATCCTTTAATTGCATTTAAGGCTGCATCCTTAATACTCCCTCTCCCGTATTGGTATTCAATCCCCGTTTCAAAGCAGGACACCACAAGTCCTGTTCCATAGAGTGACCACGCAAGATAAGAAAAGAACAGAACTATTGACTGAACCCAGCTCATATCGAAGAGTTCTACACCCATATTTCCCATCTGAGCAAAGAAGTCAGCTAGAAAACCTACAAGCTGACCATAAAACCAATCTATAATTTGATCCATTACATCCCCTAAGAGAAAATCCCAAATAAACATGTCACTTCACCCACTTTCAAAAAACAAAAAGACACATAGTATTTATCTATGTGCCAGTATAATTATCTTAACAAAATTCGCTATTTTTTAATACTTTATCAAATTTACTGCATTTTTTTCCAATCATGCCCTTCTACTATTTCTTCATCCATTTCTTCATGAACCCTTAAGTATTCTTGCAAGCTATCTCTAATTAGGAACAAATCACTTAATTTTGATGAATATAAATTTATTTCAAATCTCCCATTTAACCAGCGATATAATTTTGATTCACTTCTATCATCCCAAGATCTCATATTCCTACATCTTAATAATATATTTTCTATTTCTTTCAACACTCTTTTTCGTATATCTATTATCTCTTTAGGCAAATCTTGTAATTTGCTTTCAAATAACTTATTAATCATTAGATTAATATCTTCCTCAATATAAGCATATTCTTCTATAGCTTCATCATTATCAAAATCCCAATCTGGATATTTCTTCTCAAATTCACTCCATTTGGTTTCTATCTCTCCATTTGAAAGTTCAACTTCAAAATTAGCATTTATATGTTTATAGAGTTGCTTCAAATTATATAATCCATATACTTTACAGCTATGGATTTGAAATTTTTCTTTTAAAATGCTAAAACCTGCTATATCTCCTTTAATAAAGAAGTCTTTTTTGTCTCCAGTAATAAAAAACAGTAAGTCATCACTATTCATTTCTTGCTGTTTAAAGTAACAATTAATACTTTCTATTATTAATGCATCGTTCAATTGACTATCAGTAATTAATCCAGCGATTTTCTTTTTATATGTTTTACAAATCATATCAGGAGTTAATTCTACATGTTGAATATATTCATTATCAAAAAAACTCATTAATTTATCATATTCTTCCTTCCAATAACAAACCTTATCATCTTGTTCGCTTTCAATTAAATTTATAACCTTCTTTTTTACTTCCCTTATTTCACTCCATGAACTTTCAGAATATTTATCAATATAACCAATTAATTTAGAATACTCCCTTTTGTAGTCCTCCTCAACTTTACTATTAGATTTTTGGAGTTCTAGTTTTACAACCTCTGGAATTAATAATGTTACAACGCCTTCTTTACATAGAAGATTTAGCTCCTCTAGTTCACTAGGTATATCCTTTTCTTCTGCATTATCGTTAGCTAACACTTCTGTAAGTAAATTAACATATACATTGGTATCTATAGATACATATATCATTAAATCACCTCTTTCCTATTTTTTCGATCTCAATTTAAATGAAATATCTGTTCATTAAAACAATATAATACTTGTTTATTTTAATTATAGTCTAAAACTGGAATCTAAGTTTAAATAATTATACCAAGTCGGCAATATTAAGACAACTTGGTATAATTATTATATTTCCTTACATCCCAAGTATCCTCCAAATATATGCTGGTGCAGTTAGGGTAAATACTAAACACGCAAATAAAATAGCTGGTGCCGCCCATTCAAATTGTCCATGCTTTCTATAATCAAAATAAGCAGTACCAAGCTTTGCAAAGAAAAATACTGCTAAAATGAGGTCTATTGCAGGAAATACAACTTTATTTACAACTGTTTTTATCTGTCCTGATGCATCGCTCCATGTTCCCTCAATTGCTCCCGCTACATCACCTGTCCCTGAAGCTAATGCTGTAGTGCTTAATGTCAATATTGATATAAGTAGTAAGCACATAATCAATACTATCTTCCTATTTATATTCATAAAAACCACCTTTCTTTTTCTGTTTGATTTAGGGTTTTAAGGGTGCTATATGCCAGTCCTGCCATAGGTTCCCCCTTATTTTAAGTGAATCTGTAAGATTCATAGAAAGCATTCCAACAGGTGTCCATGCATCTATAAGCCAAGTATTCACTATATATGCTCCATCTGGCATCCATATAGGAGTAAAATGTGTACGATTCTTATAAGTGGAATAATTATTTTTCTTAAACTCAAACCTAGCATTTGAACCACCTGAAACACGTTCTAATAATCTCCAATAGGTTTCATATTGGAATTCTGGAAAATAGGAAACAGCATTCTGTGGGTAGGTTACTGCTGAACTTTGATTAGTGCTCACATTTCCAGTAACAATTTGATTGATTCCATATCCACTTTTAAATGTACTTCCATTTGCAGTAGGGTTTTTACTATCGTTTATAATTACCATATCAGCGGAAAGTCTGGCTGTGTATTGTTCAAGGTCAAATTCCCACCATCCATGATCGCACCAATAACCTGAGTCTTCACCCGTACTATGCCATACCCAATATTCCTGCCACCAAGGCCTCCATATACTCCAATTAGCTGCTGTTTTCTCTTCTCTATTCGGAACAGAATAGTAAGAAAAAGAGTCATTTCTATCATCAGCTACTGGATTTGGCGGGGGATTTTTATCTAAGTCAACTATCTTAATATTGATGGTAGAATTTACTGTACTGCCCGGTCCACTCACTACTACATCAATTACCATATCTTGCTCTGTATCAGGTGTTGTCCACTTGATCCATGCAAGCTGTGAGTCTCCATCTGGATAATATATATTTCCAACATTATAGGTTCTTCCATCAATAATAAAACTTACACGAGTCGGTCTATCAGGATCTGACTGTCCTCCGCTAACCATAACTGAAGTGATTACTTCTGTATTTACTCTATATTCATAATCATATGCACTTACAATTGGTGGCTCAGGTTGTTCTGTAAACCTTACAATACCAAGTCCAAGAGAAGATTTTATATCTGCATTGGATGCTGCTTTTGTAGTGCTTCCCTTCCATGCAGGATATCCCAAATCACCCACTTCAAGAAACATGGCAAGTGGTAAGTTTTTATGGGACAAAGATGTCATCTTAGTTCTAAGCAGTCCGTTTACTTGTTCATCATACATAGCTGCTTCCGTTGCAGTTGTAGCAATCATAACACCTTGAAATGTGTAATATGCCATTGGCTCTAAGAGCATTTTATAATCTCCGCCAATTAGAATATCGAAATCCATACCCGTGATTGATGCTATTGACCTTATTACTTGTTCATCTGTAAAATAACTTTTTATAGCTGCAATATTGTTACTACCATTGGTACTTACAATTCTTGGCATGCTTTGAGATGGATTAACATAAGAATATGCACCTTGTATAGGGGTCAAACCTCTCCCACTGTTATATTGAAGTTTAGACACTTTACCAAAATGAAACATAGTAGATGGTGGTTGCTTATTAGTTAGATCGATAGGGGTAGTTACTACCGAGTAATCACTTGCACGAACTACAGTTACACGAACACTGTCATATCCAGGAGACCATTTATCGGTACTAGTTCCATCTCCCATTCCACCACCGCCTGAGTCTATATTCCCATCTCCAACTGCAAATACAACAACGGGAAATATTATGCTAATTATCATTATCAGCGTTATTAATATCTTAATTTTTCTTTTCATTTTCTCTCCTTTCTGCAAAGAAAAAACACTACATCTCTGTAGTGTTTAACATGCTATTCTTATTTAATTCATATCGCCTATCTTATTTCCATTCTCATACATATCTTCAGCTGTAGCACCTTGGTTTTCCCCACTATTTTCTATCCACCCAAATCCAGGCAAGTAGGTCTGCCCTTTATTATTGGTGTCTCCACCTTGTGGCTCATCATCCTTTTTTGGTGCTTCTGCTGGTTTCTCTACTTTATTATGATCCACAGGTTCTGGTGGTGTTTCCACTTTCTCACCATTAGGTTTCTGAGTGGGATCTTCAAGCTGTTCCTTTGTAGGTTCTTTTGGTTTTTCTGGATCTCCTTGAATGGTTTGCTCAGTTCCAGTATCTATTGCTCCATTATCTTTTGTTTCTGTATCAGTAATCTCAATTTCTGGTACTATAATTTCATCTTCTTTTTCTGTAATTTCAGGTGTATCTAATATAATATCTATAGAATCTTCACTTTGAATTGGTAATTCTGCTTCTGCTATAGGTTCTTTTCTAAACTGGCCACTTATTAAAACTATAAGTATTATACTGATTATTAATCCAACAGAGACTATTAGTCTCCTTTTAACTTTATCATTTATATTTTTCATAGGATTTTGCCTCCTTTTTAAATCTAAATATATATTCCTTATAAGCCACACCCTACCACAAGATTTTCTAAAAGTCTATTTATTTTTTAAACTTCTTAAAATTTAGGAGTATAGCCTGCACTTGTCTTTATTTTCATCCTCATACTTGGCAGAAGTCTTCCCCCAAAGGATACGGGTACTTCAAGCATTATACTGCTGTCTGCCTCAAATCTTGAATCTGCTCTATCCCCTGAAGCTAATGGAGCATTCCTTATATCTACATCTAAATTCCATAATTGAAACTCCATCTTTCCATCTGATGTAGTTTTTCTATGATATCCGCCGCTTTGTCTTAAGCCAAGAATTGCATCCAGTCTATTATAGATATCCCCATAATCTAGAGATTCTTCAAAGTCATCTGCCATAGGCTGATATCCTCCTGAATAGCCTTCACGAACTCCATGATAAACATCATCATAGTTATCATTTACAGTAGAAATTACTGCATCTTGAACAGCATCACGTACACCTTGGGCAATGATCATCAGCCTAAAATATTCAGATATTCCTGTGAAAATCATTACGAGACACAAAGTCACTGCAACAATTAACGGGAAAGAACTACCTTTTTTATCGGTTAATATTCTTTTAAGTTTATACAAGATTTCACCTACTTCCAATATACTTCTGATTTCCCAGCAGCATCAGCTCTTAGGGTAACAGGAAAGGAGCCAAATCCACCGAATAAACCGATATTAGTTTCAAAAGTGACGGTGACAGTTATCTCTTCATTTAATTGAATTCTTCCTGACTTCGACCATGTAACCGTTGGTGTAATACCTGTTTTTTCTCGAAGCAAAAGTTCCCTATTTGTAGTTTCCGTTCCAACCCTACCTGCAATTTCTGCTTCTCTCATAAGTTCAGTAGCAAAGGTATCTACCTGTTGTTTTATAATATAAGCTGGGAAT
Source organism: Tissierella carlieri (assembly GCF_018917285.1). Classification (NCBI taxonomy): domain Bacteria; kingdom Bacillati; phylum Bacillota; class Tissierellia; order Tissierellales; family Tissierellaceae; genus Tissierella; species Tissierella carlieri. The sequence goes on from NZ_JAHLOH010000056.1 coordinate 229,670, forward strand.
ACTCTAACTGCAAGAGCAATAACAAGCATGGCACAAAGAACCAGTACTGCCACATCTATATATCCCTCTCCTTGCTTGGATCTTAAAATCTTTAACACATAGACACCCCCTAAAACATTCCACTAAGGGAACGTATAATTTCATAGATAATAATAGCCATATAGGTCATTAAGAAACACATCAGCATTACAAAAGAAAACACTCGAATATTAGGAGGTATTTTCATAGCTTGTGCCTTTAATCTTTGAAGTTCAAGCTGTTTCATATCATGGGAGAGCATTTGAAAATACATAGTTCCATCATCTCCACGTAAAACCCCGATTAATCCCCTTGTAATATCCGACAGCATAGGTGAGTTGATTCTTGCCTCAAATCTTGTAAGTGCTGCCTCATAGGACGAAGAGCGCATATCTGCAGTTAAGATATCCAGTTCATCTGTGAAATCTTCACCAGCATTTTTCTTGAAGTTTTCTAAAATGGACAATACATCTCTGCTTGCCTTTAACTCCTGAGTAATGGTTGCTACAAATCTTGGCAGCTCTCTTTCTATTTTATCTCTTTTTTCTTTTAGTTCTTCATCTGCTTTCCCTATCTCTTTAAAATATACAAGGATACTTAAGAATACAATAACTGGTGCTAAAAGCGGTAATATTATTAAGGAGGGAACTACCCCCAATGCAATTAAGCCTGATTTGATTATGGCAGATGCCATATATTCTTCTGGTGTCATATTTATACCAGATGCATTCAGTGTATTTTTCATCCTATTTCTTTTATACTCATCAATAGGGATGTATTTAGAAAGCTTTACTGCCCATCCTTGAATCATTATATCTATATTTTTTATCTTTTCGCTTCCCTGCTTTCCTGCAGATTGCATTGCCCTTTGTGCAGCCAGACTTGGGAGCTTTAAAACATCAGCTATTATAAAGAACAATCCCAGAGCTAGGAGTATCCCAAAGATAATAATTAAAAATGTCATCTTTTCTACCTCCTATACTCTATTGGCTGAGTTAATTTAATTACAAAAGCTGTAGATATAAAAATGGCTGCAATGCAAACGGATATAATTATCTGCCCCATGACTGTATGCATCAGTGTATGATACCAATCCTTATTGAGAAAATACAAAAGAGGAATATTTCCAATAACCAGTATCTGCATAGTAATAAATTCTTTTCTTGGTTCAAACACCATATTTTCGAGTTCTCCATTCACTACTCGCATATCAGACAATTTGCTTACAATGGGAGTTAGTGTTGTCTTTAAACTTCTGTCAAACTGACAAGCAATCAAAGCATCACACCACTCATGAAAGACTGCATTGTCAATTCTTCCTTTCATCTCTTGTAAAGATGATATAATATCTGGATTTATAAGCTTTATTCTAGATACAAACTCCCTGAATACAGATAGTACAGGAGGATTTAAATAATTCATATTTTCTTCTACAGCAGTTAATATATCCTCATTTCTTAGATATGCTGTTGTGATAATACTAAGAGCTGTTTCAAGTTCAGTTGATATAGCCTTTTTAAAGTGAGTCTGTGTGATACGAACATACCAAAATGGTATAAGCATAAAACCTATTGCCATTACTGGAACTAAAAACATATTTCCAAGAATAATGGCAATAGATACTCCTATGGCAAAGAGCAAAAGGGATAAGGCGCAAAGCATAGGAAACTTACTCTCTCTTCCAGTTACTCTTAAAATCTCCTGAACTTCAGCAATTTCACGTCTGAAAAAAGATAATTTTTTTCGTTTAGTAGTTTCATTAATCTCATCTTTAATGCTCTTAGGCTTGCTCAGTAACCCTTTAAAGATACTATCCGTAAACTCCATTGGGGAGATATTAAACAATATAAAAAAACCTGCAATCATTCCAATACAGGCCATTAACAAGATGGTACTCATAGACTTTGTACCTCCTTCTTTTTAAGTTTTTCTATAGTACTGATTGGCATTCCATTTTCTAAAAATCTCTTTGATAGGCTCTCTGATATGCTGTTAACCTGTTCATGATAGCCCTTAATTATAAACTCTCCATCTTCCATTCTATTTTCAGTAATGATGTACTGAAATAGCGGTCTATAATTTCTGCTCCCATCAGACAATATTTCACATTCCATAATCTCCATCAATTTTCTTTCTTTATTTTCAAGCTGCTTACAAAATACAACTATAGGATAGGCCTCGGTTACATAAGACATAAGCGTTTCATCTGTCATGTCAACTGCTCTTTTACAAAGGGATACCATCCTTCTATATGTTGCCTCACAGGAATTTGAATGTATAGTAGTAAGAACAGCTACCCCTGTCCTTGCTGCTTCCTGAGCTGCATTGGCTTCTGCTCCACGCATCTCTCCCACAACAATAATATCCGGATTAAATCTAAGGGACATATCAAGCAGTGTAATTTGGTCTATTCTTTGTCTTTCATTTTCGCTGTCACGAGTAATGGTATGGACAACAGAGTTAGTTACTCTTCCATCCTTTTCACGAACCAAGGCAAGCTCACGGGATCCATTCTCAATGGTAAATATTCGCTTATTATCAGGAATGGTAGTCAGCAGCCATCCAGCTATGGTTGTTTTGCCTGAGCTTGTTGCACCTGCCACACAGACAGAAATTCCATAACGGATACATTCTGATAGAAAATCTAGCATAGGATCTGTTGCAGTTCCCCCATTTATAAAGTCCTCTTTCTTCATATTATGTGGATTTACAATACGAATAGATGCCGCTATACCCACATCTTCATCCACTAATGGAGTCTTTAATACTGCAATACGAATATTTTTGGATAGATGCCCAAGAACAGCAGGACTTGCATTATCAAGTACCATGCCTGATATATGGAGCATCCTCCTTATGACATTAATGGCATGTTCAGGTGAATCAAAGTGTTCCTCCAATTTCTCGCATCTGCCATCGGAATATTGTATCTCAATATCCTTCCATGAATTAATATCTATTTCCTCAATTCCTTTCCCAAAGATATATTTTGTTAAGAATCCGAACTCAGCCATTTCACTGTAGAGGGCATCAATAAGTTCTTCGCTGTTCATTCCTTTTACAGAAATCCTGCCATCTTGTATATATTTAGATATATATCTTTTTAAATGTTCCTTAGAGTCCTTCACAGTTCCATCAGTAATAAGAATAGAGTAATTACTTGAAATATATTCCTGAACATCTTTTAGAACTGTAAAAAAATCTCTTCCTTCTGATTCAGGAGTAAAAAATCATGACCACCCGTAAAACGGGTGGTTTGCTCTAGCCCTATAAGGGCATGGTACTTGCTGTGTCTCAAGACACATTGAAAGGTCTGCCAACCGCTTTATTTTCTCAAGCAACCCCTAAAGGGGTTCTTCTTATATTTAGTTTTTTATTTTTTCCCCAGTAAAAGGGTCTACAAATT
>NZ_JAHLOH010000016.1:0-219085 GCF_018917285.1 Tissierella carlieri
GCTCTTTGTCCTACTTCTAATACTATATTATGAATTCTTACCCAATCACCACGTTTTGCATCCATTTATATCCCTCCATTTAATCAATTCTCAATGCACAGTTCACAATTAACAATTAAAACATTACCTTAGATTACTCATTAACCTTGTAAAAAAGACAGGAGAAACACCCATACTCTTTTGGGGGAATATCTCCTTATCTTTTAATTGTTAATTGTTCTTCGTTAATTGTTAATTGTGAACTGTGCATTGAGAATTGATTAAATGGAGGGATATAAATGGATGCAAAACGTGGTGATTGGGTAAGAATTCATAATATAGTATTAGAAGTAGGACAAAGAGCAACAAGTATTCCAGAAGATACACAAAATGTACCATTAGAGATGTGGGTTAAAGGATTTTTATTAGACGAAAGTGCAAATATTGGTGATAAAGTAAAAGTAGAAACTTATATCGGAAGAACAGTAGAAGGAAATTTATTAGAAGTTAATCCATATTACAAACATGACTTTGGAAAATGTGTTCCTGAACTTTTATATATAGGTCGTCAAGCAAGAGAATTATTGGCAAAGGATGGTGAATAATAATGACTAGAGATATGAGTTATGATGCTGTTATGGCAAGAAGACCAGAGATAATGAAAAAAGCAGTTGGTATAGATTATGAAATATTTGAGTCAGGTAGTATAGCCTTTGACTATGAAAAGATGATGAGAGAAACAGGCTATAGTTTACAAGAGATTGAGGAAATTCAAGGGAGAACAGGAGTAGGTAATACTCCAGTATTTGAACTTAGAAATTTAACAGAATTAGCTAGAAAATTTGCACCAAAGGGAAAGGGAGCAAGAATATTTGTTAAAGACGAGGCAGGAAATCCTTCTGGCAGCTTTAAAGCAAGAAGAGCAGCTACAGCATGTTATCATGCAAAAAAATTAGGGTATAAAGGCGTTATAGCGGCTACATCAGGTAATTATGGTGCTGCAGTAGCATCTCAAGCTGCAATGCAAGGTTTAAAATGTATCATAGTTCAAGAATGTTATGATTCTAGAGGAGTAGGTCAGCCAGAGATAATCGAAAAAGCTAGGGCATGTGAAGCTTATGGTGCGGAAGTAGTTCAACTAACAGTAGGACCAGAGCTATTCTATACATTTCTGGTATTATTAGAAGAAACTGGTTATTTTAATGCTTCTTTATATTCTCCATTTGGTATAGCTGGAGTTGAAACTCTAGGATATGAACTATCTATGGAATTTAGAGAAAGAGAAGGAAAAGATCCAGATGTAGTAGTTATTACAAATGCTGGCGGAGGAAACCTAACTGGTACTGCTAGAGGATTGATCAAAGCAGGAGCAACAAATACTCAAATAGTAGGTGCAAGTGTTAGTTTACAAGGACTTCATATGGCTTCAGATACACAATTTAATAAAAAATCATTTACAACAGGACATACAGGATTTGGTATACCCTTTGCTACTTGGCCAGATAGATCTGATGTTCCAAGATCAGCAGCTAGACCTCTAAGATATATTGACAGATATGTTACTATGAACCAAGGTACAGTATTTTATATGACAGAACTATTAGCCCAATTAGAGGGACTTGAGAGAGGACCAGCAGGAAACACTGCATTATCAGCTGCTTTTAAACTAGCGCAAGAAATGGATGAAGACCAAATAATAGTAGTACAAGAAACAGAATATACAGGAGCAGGTAAACATATTAATCCTCAACTTACATTCGCTAAGGAAAATGGAATAGAAGTAATAATAGGTGATCCAGCTGATGAGATACCTGGAAAGAATATAATACTTCCAAAAGACCCATCCTATATTAAGTTACAAGAATTAGACTTGAATAAAACTAGAAGATCCTATATAAGAAATGCAGCAGATCATGTTAAAGCAACTAAAGCAACTAAAGAAGATATAGATTTCCTTGTTGAAGACACTAGATCAAATGCTGAATTTGTCAAATCTGTGTTAGATGAATTAGGAATAAGCTATTAATAGGAGGTTGAAAAATGAGTAGAGCAGATGATTTTCAAGATAGAAGAAAACATTTAGCTAATTTAACAGAAGAAGAATTGGAAGCTAGGTTTTGGGAATTAGCTGGAAAAATAGTTGATCCAATAGTTGAGTTAGCTAGAAAAAATACATCTCCATCTATTGAAAGATCCGTATTACTAAGAATGGGTTTTTCAAGTATAGAAGCCAAATCTATTGTTGATGGAGCAATTGATAGAGGGCTAATGGGTAAAGGTGTAGGACATATAGTTTACAAATTAGCTAAGGAAAAGAACATGGACATTAGAGAAGCAGGGCTTAAACTAGTTAATGGTGAAATGTGGGATGACGTAGTAGTTTTATTTAAAGGAGGTGCCAACTAATGGAATTAAAACCAAATAAAAAATTAGACATAGAATATATTTTAAAAGATATTGATAAATATAAACCTAGAAGAAGAGGCTGGCACTGGAGAGAAGGATCAGAAGAAAATAGACAAATAGGTAAATTTGAATATTATGATACATCTGAATCCTTAGAAAATAGTCAACCGTTACCAGCTGCAAAATATTTTGATAATATAGATCCACAGCCAAAGGCTGTAATCACAACAGAAATTGCATCAGGTAGATTTGAAGATGATATAAGACGTATGAGAATGGCTGCATGGCATGGAGCAGACCATATAATGGTTATTAGAACTGCAGGACAATCTCACTTTGAGAGTCTTATAGAAGGAACTCCTCAGGGAGTAGGTGGAATTCCTATTTCAAGAAAACAAGTTAGAGCTCAAAGAAAAGCTTTAGATTTTATAGAAGACGAAGTAGGAAGACCAATTAATTACCACTCCTATGTGTCTGGTGTAGCAGGTCCAGAAATTGCAGTAATGTTTGCTGAAGAAGGAGTAAATGGAGCTCATCAAGACCCTCAATATAATGTTCTTTATAGAAATATAAACATGATTAGATCCTTCGTTGATGCAGCAGAAGCGAAGAGGGTTATGGCTTGGGCAGATATAGCACAAATAGATGGTGCTCATAATGCAAATGCTACTGCAAGAGAAGCGTGGAAGGTAATGCCGGAGCTTATGGTACAACATGCTATAAACTCAATATTCTCTGTAAAAGTTGGAATGAAGAAAGAAAATATCTGTCTTTCAACAGTACCGCCAACAGCACCACCAGCACCATGTATGAGATTAGATTTACCTTATGCTGTAGCTTTAAGAGAATTTTTTAGAGAGTATAAGATGAGAGCACAAATGAATACAAAATATATGGAGTCTTCTCCTAGAGAAGCAACTGTAACCCATGTGCTTAACTTATTGATTTCTCAATTAACTAGAGCGGATATTCAATCTACAATCACTCCTGATGAGGGAAGAAATGTACCATGGCATATTTATAATATTGAAGCAGTAGACACGGCTAAACAAGCCTTTGCTGGTATGGATGGATTAGGAGCAATGGTTGAAATCAAGAGAGATAAAGGCGAGTTAGCAGATAAGGTTAGAGAGCTAAAAGAAAGAGCTATCCTATTCATGGAGGAAATCATTGAAGCTGGTGGATACTTTAACGCAGTAGAAGCTGGATTCTTCGTTGACTCCGGATATTATCCAGAAAGAAACAATGACGGTATAATTAGAAAAGCTGATGCAGGAGTAGGAGAAGGAACAGTATATGAAAGAGATGCTGATTATATGGCTCCAGTAACTGCACACTTTGGATATAATAACGTGGGCCAATATAATGAAAGTTTAGTAGATAATCCAGCTGCTCTAATCGGTGGAGGAACATTTGAAGATCCATCTAAGATTATATTTATAGACGAATTAGATGAAAACGATAATGTTAATGTAAGACTAGAAGAAGTTAAGGAACTTAGAACTACATCTAAGATTAAGCCTGAGATGGAATGGCTTGGAGATGGCATTGTCTTACAAACATTATTCTTACCTACTGACGAAAGAACAGCAGAATTTGCTGCTATTGAAATAGGCAAGAAAATGGGATTAGAAGATGTAGAGGTAATCCATAAAGAGATAATGCAAGAAGCTGAAGGAACTCGTATAGAGTTAAAAGGTAGAGTTGCATTTACTATAGATACTAAGGATTTAGTTATACCTCCAAAACCAAAGGTATTAACTGAAGAAGAAATCCGTGAAGATATTAAGGCTAAGCCAATGAAGATTGTAGCAGCAACCGTTGGCGAAGATGAACACTCCGTAGGTATTCGTGAAATCATCGATATTAAACATGGTGGAATAGAGAAATATGGTATTGAATGTCATATATTAGGTACGTCAATACCAGTTGAAAAATTAGTTGACGCAGCGATTGAATTAAATGCTGATGCAATTCTTTCATCAACTATTATTTCTCATGATGATATTCACTATAAGAATATGAAAAAGTTAAATGACTTATGTATAGAAAAAGGTATAAGAGATAAAATCATCCTTGCAGCTGGTGGAACTCAAGTATCTAATGAATTAGCTATTGAATCTGGTATGGACGCTGGATTTGGTAGAGGTACAAAAGGAGCTCATGTTGCTACATTCTTAGTTGAAAAGAGAAGAGCGATGAACAATGAAAATTGATCTATTAGTTGCAGAGATAGGTAGTACTACAACTGTAGTTAATGCATTTAATGATTTAGATACCTGCCCGAAATTTATCGGGCAGGGTCAATCTGCTACATCTGTATTAGAAGGTGATGTTAATATTGGACTAAAAGGGGCTATAGATGATTTAGCAAAAAATCTTGGTGAAGAATCTATAGACTATGATGAACTTATAGCGACCAGCTCTGCAGCTGGAGGTCTTAGAATGACAGTTCATGGATTGGTATATGATATGACTGTTAAAGCTGCTAAAGAGGCTGCATTAGGTGCAGGAGCTAATATTAAATTCATTACAGCTGGTAGGCTACGAAAGTCTGATCTAAGAAAGATAGAAGAAATAAAGCCTAATATCATCTTAATTGCAGGTGGAGTAGACTATGGTGAAAGAGATACAGCACTTTATAATTCAGAGCTTATTGCAGAATTGAATTTAAACATACCTGTTATATATGCAGGTAATATAGAAAATCATGAAGATGTAAAGGATGCTTTTGAAGGCAAACAAACAGAGCTTTATATAGTTGATAATGTTTATCCTAAGATTGATGAATTAAACGTAGAGCCTACGAGAAAGGTAATTCAAGAAGTCTTTGAAAAGCATATAATTCATGCACCAGGTATGGAGCGTGTAAGGGAAATGGTAACTGGTCCTATTATGCCAACACCAGGAGCAGTAATGGCTGCTTCTCAGCTTTTATACGATGACATTGGAGATTTAGTAACAATTGATGTAGGTGGAGCTACAACAGATGTTCATTCAGTTACAGAAGATAGTGATGAAATATCAAGAATTTTAATTAATCCAGAGCCTAAGGCTAAGAGAACCGTAGAGGGAGACCTTGGAGTTTATGTGAGCATGAAAAATGTAGTAGATATGGTAGGGAAAGAAGAATTAGTTAAGGAACTACAAATCACCATGGAAGAATTGGAAGATCTAATTGCTCATCATAAGCCAATTCCAGAGACAGATTTAGAAAAGCAGTTTGTAGAAAAGTTGACATTGCATGCAACTATTACAGCAGTGAGAAGGCATGCAGGAGGACTTAAGCATCTATATGGACCAAGTGGTAAGAAAACCATTGCAGAAGGTAAAGATTTAACCCAAGTAAAATATATAATTGGTACAGGTGGTGCACTAACACGGTTGCCTAATAGAAAAATGATACTTGGAGAAATTGCACTTTCCAATAAAGGAAATGATTTACTTCCAAATGCTGAGGCTGAAATATTAATAGATAATCATTATATAATGGCTTCACTTGGAGTAATGGCTAAGAAATATCCAGAAGAAGCATTAAGGCTATTAGAAAACAGTCTTAAGGGGGAATAAAATATGAGTTATCCCAAAATGACAGTTAATTTAGAAACTATAAAAAATAATGTAAGATCTGTAGTTGGATTATGTAACAGTCAAGGTATAAAAGTTGCAGGAGTAACAAAGGTTTTCTGTGGTAATCCTAGAATTGCTAAAGCATATATTGAAGGTGGAGTATCCTATCTAGCAGATTCTAGGATTGAAAATCTTATAAGATTAAAAGAATTAGACATACCAAAAATAATGTTAAGATTACCTATGAAATCCGAAGCAGAAAAAATAGTAGAGTATGCAGACATATCTCTTAACTCAGAATTAGATACTATTACTTCATTATCAGAAAAAGCTTTAGAGAAAGGGAAGATTCATAAAGTCATTTTAATGGTAGATTTAGGAGACTTAAGAGAAGGATATTACGATGAAAAATCTCTATTTAATTCTATAGAAAAGATGATAGAATTGAAAGGTGTTAAAATTATAGGTCTAGGTACTAATCTAACATGCTATGGTGGAGTAATACCAACTAAAGAGATTTTAAATAGATTAGCTAAATTAGAGAAACAAATAGAAGAAAAATATAATATAGAATTAGAAATCTTATCTGGAGGAAACTCAAGTACAGTTCATTTGCTACCAGATAATAAAATTGATAGATTAAATAATTTAAGACTAGGTGAATCTTTAGTACTTGGAACTGAATCAGCCTATGGAGAACAGATAGAAGGTACAAAAAATGATGCGTTTACCCTTCAAGTGGAGATTATTGAAGTAAAAGAAAAACCTTCATTGCCTACTGGAAAGATAGGAAGAGATGCCTTTGGAAATATACCAACTTTTATAGATAGGGGAGTTCGCAGAAGAATTCTTTGTGCTGTAGGAAAACAAGACGTTGACTTTGAAGCTCTTTATCCATTAGACGAAGGGATAATTATCCTTGGTGGTAGTTCGGATCATCTTATACTAGATGGATCAGATAGTGAGGTAGATTATAAAGTAGGAGATATTATAGAATTTAGAATGTCTTATGTTGGTATACTGAGAGGTATGACTTCCGAATATGTTGAAAAAGAGATAATTGAATAATTAAAAGAATAGAAATAAAAAGTCTTGAAAAAGTAATATTTTTTAAGACTTTTATTTTTATTTAAGTATTACTTAAATAAAAATAAAAAATATTGAAAAAATTCTAAAAAAAAGAAGGAATTTTAAAATTTTTGTCGAATATTATATATAATGTCAATAGAATAAACATATGTCAGCATAGCGGACAAAATTAAGGAGGAATAAAATGAAAGATAATTATTCATCAATTGATAAGGCTTTCCTAATTTTAGAAAATTTAGCCGTACCACCTTACGAAAAAACTGCTTTAGAAATAAGCGAGGAATTGAAAATACATAGAAGTACAGTACATAGGATACTTAATATTCTAATAGAAAATAAAATGGTTCATCAAAGTCCAAGCTCTAAAAAATATTCTATTGGACCGGGATCATATCATATAGGGGCTGCCTATTTATATAATCACACTAGTATGGAACAAATAAGGATAATATTGGAGGAGTTAGCTAAAGAAATAAAGCAATCAATAGGGTACGCAATCCTATTAGAAGATAGGATATTAAGTTTGTTCGAATTGGAAAGCTATCAACCTATTCAGATAGGATTTAAAGTGGGAACTTATTATCCAATACATTGTGGAGCTTATGGTAAATGTATTATGGCATATTATGAGCCCTATGATAGATTAGAGGAAATAGTTTATTCAAGCAATCTAGAAAAAAAAGGTCCAAATACTATTACTGATCCAAAACAATTATTACAAGAATATTCAAGTATAAGACAGCAAGGTTTCGCAATAAGTGATGAAGAAAATATGAAAGGCCTTGTAGGTATAGGAGTTCCAGTTAAGAATTTTAATGATAAAGTTACAGCATGCATAGCTGTAAAATATATTAAAGGTAATATTGTTGATGCGGAAAGAGATATGATTTTAGGAAAATTAATGCATTATGCAGACAGAATTAGCAAATTAAATTTATAAGGGAGGGAAAATTATACTATCTTGACTGCATCTTAGTAAAAAAATTGTGATAAAAAATAGGAGGGATTTTCATGGTAGAAAGTGTAAAAAAGAAAAAATTTAAAGTACCACATACCTATGTAATTCTTTTTTCAGTTATTATCATCATGTCAATATTGACTTATGTAATCCCAGCTGGAGAATTTGACAGAGTAAAGGAGGAGGCTACAGGAAGAACCTTGGTGAGTCCAGATTCATTTCATAATGTTGAACAAAATCCTATAAAACCTTTTGCATTAGTTCAGGCTGTGCCAAGAGGAATGGAGGATGCAGCACAAATAATTTTTTTCATATTCATTGTAGGTGGAGCATTTCAAATTATTACAGCAACTGGAACTATTGAGGCGGGTATAGGGAGATTAGCAAAAAAATTGGATGGTAAAGAGAATTTAATGATTCCAATATTTATGGTGATATTTGGCATTGGTGGGGCAACCTTTGGTATGGCCGAGGAAACTATAGTATTCGTACCTATAGGTATAGCTTTAGCTAGGGCCTTGGGATTTGATGCAATTACTGGAACAGCAATGATAACCTTAGGAGCCGCTTGTGGATTTAATTCAGGATTTATGAATCCTTTTAGTGTAGGTGTAGCTCAAGGTATTGCTGAATTACCTTTGTTTTCTGGAATCATTATGAGAATAATTATATTTGTGGTATTACTAATAATTACTGCTATTTATATAATTCGATATGCAGAAAAAGTTAAGAAGGATTCATCTAAAAGTGTAGTTGCAGAATTGGAGTTAGAAGAAAGAGGTAAAATAATAGATTTAAATAATGCCCCTACAATGAGAGTTCATCATAACATTATATTATTGACAGTTATTGCAGGATTTGCCGTAATAATTACTGGGGTATTTAAATTTGATTGGTATATCTTAGAAATTGGTTCTACATTTTTAGCAATAGGTGTTATAAGTGGACTAATTGGTGGATTAGGACCTAGTAAAATTGCTCAAGAATTCGTCGTAGGTGCAAAATCTATTGCATTTGGAGCACTAGTTGTAGGGGTAGCTCGTGGCATCTTAATAGTTATGAAAGATGGTTTAATAATAGATAGTATTGTATATGGTTTAGCTAAAGCAATTCAAATATTACCTAAGTCTATATCGGTTATTGGAATGTATATAGTTCAAGTAATAATTAACTTCTTCATTCCATCTGGTAGTGGTCAAGCTGCTGCAACTATGCCAATTATGGTTCCATTATCAGATTTATTAGGAATTACAAGACAGACAGCAGTTATGGCATTCCAATTTGGTGATGGATTTACCAATTCTATTATTCCTACTTCTGCAGCACTAATGGGATATTTATCTATGGGTAATATTCCTTATGAGAAATGGTTTAAGTTCATATGGCCTTTAATGTTAATCTGGATTGGAACTGGCATGGCGTTCTTAGTAATAGCTAATGGAATATCTTATGGGCCATTTTAACATAAAGATTGGAGGGGACTACATTGATAGATTATAAGAAATTTTTTTCTGAGGAAGAGTTAATAAAACTGACTCAGGAATTGGTAAGAATACCTAGCCATAAGGATGCGGAAAATCGTGAGAAGGAAGTTGCAGAATATATTTATAAATTTAGTAAAGAAAATGGCTTAGAAGTAGAATATCAAGAAGTAGACGGACTTAGGAAAAATGTTATAGTTAATCTAAAAGGCGAAGGAACTGGTAAAACGCTTATGTTCAATGGACATATGGATACTGTGCCCCCTTATAATATGATAATAGATCCCTATGGTGGAGAAGTTAAAGATGGCTTTATATGGGGAAGAGGAACTTCAGACATGAAGGGACCTATAGCTTCTATGTTAATAGCTATGCTTGCTATTAAGAGATCTCATAAATCTATGAAGGGCAATATTATTTTCACTGGTGTATTGGGTGAAGAAGAACAAAGCGAAGGTACTGAAGCTCTAGTAAAATCAAATATCAAGGCAGATGGTGCTATTGTAGGTGAACCATCTAATTATGAATATGCCATAGGACATAGAGGATTAGAATGGATAGAAATAAAAGTTAAAGGTAAGGCGGCACATGGTGGAGTTCCACATTTGGGAATTAATGCGATTTCTAAGACAGCAAAACTGATTCTAAGGATTGAAGAAAGGTTAATGCCTAAATTAGCAGAAAGAAATAATGAATATATGGGACCTTCAGTAATGAATTTTGGGAGAATTGAAGGAGGAAGTCAACCAAGTACAGTAGCAGATTGGTGTTCTATTAAGATTGATAGGCGATATATTCCAGGAGAAAGTGTAGATTCTGTATTTAAAGAGCTTGAAGATATAGTTTTAGAACTTAAAAAAGAGGATAAAGAATTTGATGCAGAGATAATAAGAATGGATAATAATTTCTTAACATTAGATCATCTCTATTTGATGACAGATCCTGAGGACCCTATAGTCGTTGCAACTAAAAATGCTTTGAGCCAAGTAATTGGCGAAAAACCCAATTTAACAAGAAGAAGAGGCTGGACAGATGCAGCACTACTATCAAACTTTGGAAATATTCCAACAGTAGTTACAGGACCTGGAGATATTTCTTATTCTCATACTAAGGATGAAAGAGTTCCTATAAAGCATTTAATAGACTATGTAGAGATTTATTGTAGAATAGCTGAAGATTTTTGTGAAATCCAATGATTTATAAATATTATAGGCAGAATAAAATTTCTGCCTATAATATATAGGAGGTTAATTCCATGATTAAAGATAGAATAAAAGGAAACTATCTAAGAAAAAAAATAATTAGTTCTGAAGAAGCTTCACTGCTTATTAAAGATGGGATGATCATAGGAACCAGTGGATTTACACCTTCAGGTTATCCGAAAGAAATTCCTTTAGCATTAGTTAAGAGGCTAGATGAAAGTAAGGAAAGAATTTCAATAACCTTAATTACAGGAGCTTCAGTGGGAGATGAGATAGATGGAGAATTTGCTAAAAGAGGTATTATTAGTAAGAGGATACCATATCAGACTAATGATTGCTGTAGAAATAGTATAAATAATGGAGAAATTAGTTTTGTTGATATTCATCTAAGTCATTTATCCCAATATATAAATTATGGCTTTTTAGGTAAAATTGATTTGGGGATTATTGAAGCTGTTGAAATTTCAGAAGAAGGATATATTATTCCATCTACTTCAGTTGGTATTACCCCAACAATAATTGAAAAAGCAGAAAAATTAATAATAGAAATAAATACTAGTCAGCCAAGAGAGTTGAGAGGAATTCATGATATATATCAAACAAAAAATCCACCATATAGAGAGCCAATACCTATAGTGAAAGCTTCTGATAGAATTGGAGAAAATTTTATACCTATAGATTTAAATAAGGTGGCAGCTATAGTCATAACTGATAAAAGAGATGATGTTAGGCCCTTTACATCTATTAATCAAAATAATATAAAAATGTCAGGATATCTAATAGATTTTTTAGAGGAGGAAATTAAAAGAGGAAGGATACCTAAAGAACTACTACCTTTTCAATCTGGAGTAGGATCCGTAGCTAATGCAGTTTTAGGAGGATTTAAGAATTCAAACTTAAAAAGTTTAAATTTCTATACAGAAGTAATACAAGACTCCATGTTGGAATTAATAGATTATGACAAGGTTAATATTGTTTCTGGCACTGCTATAACCCCATCTCCTGAGGGGTTAGAAAAATTCTATAAAAACTTAGATAAATATAGGAAAAAGATAGTTTTGAGACCACAGGAGATAAGCAATAATCCTGAAATAATTAGAAGATTGGGAGTTATTGCTTTAAATACAGCTATTGAGGCAGATATCTATGGTAATGTAAATTCTACACATATATTGGGGAGAAAGATGATGAATGGAATAGGTGGCTCTGGAGATTTTGCTAGAAATTCTTATATTTCTATTTTTTTCACTGAATCCACCGCAAAAAATGGTAATGTTTCTTCTATTGTACCCTGTGTTTCACATGTAGATCATACTGAACATGATGTAGATATAATAATAACAGAAGAAGGAGTGGCAGATTTAAGAGGATTATCGCCTAAAGAAAGGGCTTTAACAATAATAAAAAATTGTAGCAATAAACATTACAAGCCAATGCTTATGGATTATTATAAAACGATAACAAAGAACAATGCTTCTCATACCCCTAAAATACTAAAAGAAGTTTTTTCTTGGCATGAAAGATTTGAGAAAAACGGAACTATGAGAATTTAAAATCGCTAAGCCATGAGGAGGAAAGAATATGTATGATTTAATTATAAAAAATGGCACCTTAGTAGATTTTGACAAAAATGAGTTAACGGTTAAAGATATTGGAATTAAAGATAATAAAATTGCATCTATAGATAGTAGTGTCAATAGTGGAAGAAAAATAATAGATGCAAAGGATAAAATTGTATCTCCAGGGTTTATTGATATTCATATGCATGAGGAAAAAATTATAGATGGTGAAGATGGGGAAATTTACGATATAGCATATAAAATGCTTAAAATGGGTGTCACAACCTGTGTTGGAGGAAATTGTGGAAATAATAGACAAAGTATTGATGAATTTTTTAACTTTATAGATAGTAATGGAGCTCCCGTAAATTACATGATCTTTGCTGGTCACAATTATTATAGAAATAAACTTGGTATAGATAGATATAAGGAAGCAACTAGAGAACAAATAGAAAAAATGATAGATTTAATAAGAGAGGATATAGGAAAAAATGGTGCTGTAGGATTATCCTTTGGTATAGAATATTCTCCAGGAATATCCTTGGAAGAGATTCTAGAAATCTGTAATTCTACAAAAGAATATGATATTTTGATATCGGCACACTATAGAGCCGATGCTAAAAAAGGAATAGATTCTATAAAAGAGTTGATAATGATTTCTCAAGTCACGGGATTGCCTATGCAGATATCTCATCTCGGGAGCTGTACTGCTATGGGACAGATGAGAGAATCTTTAGATATCATAAAAGAAGCCGTAGATAGAGGAATAGATGTAAGGGCAGATTGTTATCCCTATGATGCCTTTAGTACTTTTATAGGGAGTTCAGTTTTTGATGATGGGTGTTTTGACAATTGGAACAAAAGCTATGACTCCATATTATTAACGGAAGAACCTTATAAAAATATCAGGTGTACAGAAGAAATATTTCATAAAGTGAGAAAAGAATATCCGAATATGTTGGCAGTAGCTTTTGTAATGAATGAAGATGAAGTTATTGAATCTTTGAAAGAATCTTTTGTCTATGTAGCTAGTGATGGTCTCTTGAATAAAGGACAAGGACATCCCAGAGCGGCTGGTACTTTTCCTAGAATAATTGGAAGATATGTTAGAGATGACAATAGGTTAGAGCTGATAGATCAATTGAAAAAGATGACTAAACTACCTGCTGAAAGACTAAAACTAGAACATAAAGGTGAGATAAAAGTAGGAATGGATGGAGATATTGTCATTTTTGACTATGATAAAATAATAGATTGTGCAACTTTTGACAATCCAACAGAATCTCCTTTAGGAATAGAGTATGTTATAATAAATGGCGAAATAGCTTTACAAAATAATGAGATATTACAAAATAGGCTAGGAAAAGTGATTAGGAGATTTCAAATATAAAATTAGGTGGGATTAATATGATAGAGAGAATTAATAGTATTACTTACGGTATATTAGATGATTTAAAGAAATTGAATGAGTATATTTACAATAACCCAGAATTAGGATATGGGGAGTTTAAATCTTCAAAGGCTCATATCAATCTTTTAAGAGAATATGGATTTCAGATAGAGGAAGAATATCTTGAAATAAAAACTGCATTTAAGGCTAGCTATGAAAGCAATAAAGAGGGGCCTACAATATGTTATTTATCTGAATATGATGCTTTGCCGGGAATCGGACATGGATGTGGTCATAATTTACTTGGAACTACTAATACAGGGGCAGCTGTAGTTTTAAGGCATTTATTAGATGAAATAGGAGGGAAGGTCATAGTTTTTGGAACTCCTGCAGAAGAAACCAGCGGAGCAAAGGTTACAATGGTAGAAAAAGGAGCATTTAAGGATATAGATATAGCTATGCTAGCTCATCCAGCACCTGTATATAATAAAAGTGGGACATCTTTAGCTTTGGAACCAATACAATTTAGCTTTAAAGGTAAAGCTTCACATGCTGCCTCAGACCCAGAAAAAGGTATTAATGCATTAGATGCCGTAATAATGACTTTTAATAGTATAAATGCTCTGAGGGAGCATATATTACCCTCTGCTAGAATTCATGGAGTGATAACTGAAGGTGGTAAAGCGGCAAATATAGTTCCAGACTTAGCTATTGCTCAATTCTATGTAAGAACTGAAACGAAAGCTTACTTACAAGAATTAGCGGAAAAAGTTAAGAACTGTGCTAGAGGTGCCGCATTAGCTACAGGAACTACTTTGGAAATATCTAATTATGAATTTATATATGATGATTTAGTAACTAATGAAAGTTTATCAAATGTATTTAGCGAAAATTTAAGGATTCAGGGGATAGAAAATCCTGATAATATGAAACTATCTTTTGGTTCTTTGGATATGGGAAATGTAAGCTATGTGTGTCCAGCTATTCATCCATACTTTGGCATATATGGTGATGAAAGTATTGCTGCCCATACTGAAGAATTTAGAGATGCCACTTTAACTGACAAAGCTTATGAGAATATGATTATTACAATTAATGCATTAGTAAAAACTGGAATCCAAGTTATTCAAGATAAAGATTTACTTGAAAGGATAAAAAAAGAATTTAGGAATTCTAAAAAATGAGAACTAGTAAATCTAGTTTTTATTTTTTTCTATAAATGAGAAACTTCATTGAAGATTAGCTTTCGATGTATACATAAAGGATAAAACATGCCTAATATAAGGAGTTGTGAGAAGTTATAGTATTAAATATTTATAATTATGGCTATTTTGAGCAAAATAATAAATGTATGAATAGTAAAGGATATTTTATAATAAAAAAAATTTTTTTATAAAATATCCCTTATTTTTTAAAACATGTACAAATGTTAGTATTTTAACACTTTAGAAGTTGGCATGAAATTTGCTATATATTATTATAGACTTTAATATAATACAAAATCTAAGGAGGCACAGTTAATGTCAAAAGAACCAAAAAAAGATGTAGAAGATATTTTAGAAAAGTCAGAAGGACTGCAACGCTCCATGAAAACACATCAAATAATGATGCTTGGTATTGGGGGAACCATTGGTACTGGATTGTTTCTAGGATCTGGTTATGTACTACAGCAAGCTGGACCAGGTGGTACATTAATAGCATACTTATTTGGCGCAATAATAATGTACCTGATGATGTTTTGTTTGGGCGAATTATTAGTTGAAATGCCCGTTGCAGGAACAGTACAGGCTTATGCAACAGAACTTATTAATCCAAGTATGGGATTTACTGTAGGATGGGTAAAATGGTTATCTTATGCTATTACTATACCATCACAACTAGTTGCATCATCAATAATTATGAAAAATATTTTTCCTAATGTTAATTCAATGATATGGATAATAGGTTTTACTATACTACTATTTATTATGAATGCAGTGCCTAGTGATAAATATGGAAAATCATCTTTTATATTTAGTAGTATAAAATTTATATTAATAGTTGTATTCTTAATATTAGGATTGGGAATGATTACTGGATTAGTAGGTAAAGAAGCAGTTGGATTTAGGAACTTCGTAAATGACGGAGGACTTTTCCCAAATGGTGCAAAAGCTGTAATTATGACAATGATGACAGCAGCATTTGCCTATGGCGGAGCTGATATTTTCGCTGCTGCTGCAAGTGAAAGTGAAAATCCAGAAAAAGACTTACCTCGTGCAATTCATGCTACAATCTGGGGTTTGATAATAGCTTATATTGCATCTTTAGTTGTTTTAATTGCAGTACTTCCTTGGAGAAGTGCAGACTTGGCTGGAAGTCCCTTTGCCTATGTTTTTAAATTAGCTGGTATCCAATCAGCAGAGCTGATAGTTAACGTTGTTGTATTAACATCAGCACTTTCATCGGCAAATGCGTTTATATATTCAAGTACAAGATCATTATGGTCAATGGGGAATTTTAATCAGGCACCGAAATTCGTCTCAAAAGTTAATGGTAAAAAGGTTCCTATGAATGCATTAATTGTTACAATGCTATTTGCTGTTGCTGCGGTTATATCAAGTATAGTAGCACCTGGAACTGTATATTTATTCTTAACTTCAATAATTGGAATCAGTAATATTTTCATTTATATATTATATGCAGTATGTTTATTCATATTTAGAAAGCAATACAAAGAAAAGGGCGGTAATATAGAGAATATAAAATTTAAAACACCATTCTATCCTGTAACGCCTGCACTACTGATAGCATTATGTATAATACTATTCATTGGTATGTTCTTTGATCCTACACAAAAATTAGCTTTAATTCTAGGCATTCCAACTTATGCAGCTTTTTATATAGGATCAACTTTATATAATAAATCCAAGAAACAAGGATTATAAAAATTAGGAGGTAAATTATGAATAAGGAAATTGCAGCAAGAATTGAGCAGATTGCAGTAGAATTAACAAATCAACTTAGTGTGGTTGAAACACCAGGGGAATTAGATTCAGTACAAAAAGTTTATGATATTTTTTCAGAAATGGACTATTATAAAGAAAATCCGGAGCATCTAAGATTTGTAGATGCGGTCAAGGATAAACTTGGCAGAAAATCTGTTTTAGCAATGCTAAAGGGAAAGAAAGGCAATAGTAAAAAAACTGTATTGATGATAGGTCATACAGATACAGTTGGTATCTCTGATTATGGCAGCTTAAAAGAATATGCAAATAAACCATATGAATTAACAGAGAAATTTAAAGAAATAGCATCTACGCTACCAGAGGAAGTTAGACGTGATCTTGAATCAGAAGATTATTTATTTGGTCGAGGACTTTTCGATATGAAAACTGGTGATGCTATTATAATGGCATTGATGGAAGAAATATCAAAGGATATAGAAAACTTTGAAGGTAATTTGATATATGCTGCTGTTTGCGATGAAGAAGGAAACTCAGGCGGTATGTTATCTGTAATACCTGAATTAGTAAAAATACAAGAACAAGAAGGTTTTGAATATCTAGCACTTTTAGATACAGACTATATGACATCTGAGTTTGAAGGTGATGAAAACAAATATGTATATATAGGAACAGTAGGAAAACTAATGCCATCATTCTATGTAGTAGGTAAAGAAACACATGTTGGTGAATCATTTAAGGGGATAGATCCAAACCAAATAGCTTCTTCTATTACAAATAGAATCAATCTGAATGCAGATTTTTGTGATGTGGCAGAAGGTGAAGTTTCACTTCCTCCAATTACTTTAAAACAAAGAGATTTAAAACCAGAATATTCAGTTCAAATAGCAAAAACAGCTACTTTGTTCTTCAACTATGCAACACATTGCAGCACACCAGATGAAGTACTAGTAAAAATGAAAGGTGCTGCTATAGAAGCTTTTCAATCAACTATTGATAATTTAAATATACAATATGAAAGATTTTGTAAATTAGCAGGAAGAGAATATAAAAAACTGCCATGGCAAGCAAGAGCATTAACTTATGAAGAACTATATACAAAAGTGAAATCAGAGATGGGAAATGAACTTGATGAAAGAATTGCAAAGCTTACAGAAGAAATGTTAAAAGATGAATCCATAGATCAAAGAGATTTTTCATTGAAATTAGTAGAAGAAGTTCATAGTCTATGGTCTGATAGAGAACCAGTTGTTATAGTATACTATACACCACCATACTATCCTCATATTTATGTAGAGGGAAGTGCACCAAAAGAAAAAGCATTGCTAGATGCAGTAGCAGATGCTGTGAGTACAACTGAATCAGATTATAAATTAGTTTATAAGAAATTCTTCCCATACATCTCAGATTTAAGTTATGGTGCAGCACCAAAAGATCCAAAAATCATAGCAGCATTGAAAGATAATATGCCTGGATTTGGAACTAAATATGATTTACCATTAGAAGATATGCAAAAATTAGACTTACCAGTATTAGACATAGGAGCTTTTGGTAAAGATGCTCATAAATTCACGGAAAGAATAGAGAAAAAATATTCTTTTGAAGTAGCACCAGTATTAGTATATAAAACTATTATGAATCTATTAAAAAATAATTAGATAAAGATAAATTGTAGTTGAAAAAAGTGAAGCCTCACTTAAGGTTGAGGGAAATGGAGAAGGGCACTATTAACACAGTGTCCTTCTAGCTGTTTAGGATTTATAATAGAAAAGTTCCATCTGACATGTAAACAAGAAGTTATAAAGATTGCTGTGAATTATAGTAAATTATAAATACTTACCTATATGAAAATTATAGTAATAGAAGACGATGAAGTAACTTTTGGGAATAGAAATATGATATAATAATAAGTAAAATAACTTTATGAAATAATCAAGTATTAAAAGTAAGATAAGAAAAGCTTTTGAAAGAATTGAAACATAAATTAAAGCTCATATGAAAACTTCAAAAAGATATAAGTTTTATATCTAACAAGAATATTGAGGAAGAATCAGTAAAATAATTTTTTATTTTTAGAATTAAAAATAAGTCATCTTAAATCGTATAGATATTGCTGAATCATTATATGCTAACTTTTACAAATTGACTAATTCAGTTAACTGCTATAGTATAATATTATATATAACTAAAATTAATTAGGTGATAATATGGATTTATTTACTTTAAGTATGGAAGAAAAATTGAAGAGAAATGCACCTTTAGCTGATAGAATGAGACCTGAGAAAATAGATGAATTTGTAGGACAAGAGCATATCTTAGGAGAGGGTAAATTTTTAAATAGAGCAATAAAGGCAGATAGAATTACTTCGATGATATTTTTCGGACCTCCTGGAACTGGTAAAACTACTCTAGCTATGATAATAGCTAATAGTACAAATATGATATTTGAAAAATTATCTGCTGTAACATCGGGAGTAAAGGATATTAGAGAAGTAATGGATAGAGCAGAAGAAAATTTAAAGCTATATAATAAAAGGACTATTCTTTTTGTAGATGAGATACATAGATTTAACAAATCTCAGCAAGATGCATTACTTCCCTTTGTAGAGAGAGGAATAATTATTTTAATAGGGGCTACTACAGAAAATCCTTATTTTGAGGTAAATAAAGCTTTATTATCTAGAGTCATGATTTTAAAGTTAGAATCATTGACTAGAGATAACTTAAAGAAACTTATAAATAATGCTTTATTTAATAATGACAAAGGATTAGGAGAATATAAGATAAATATAACGGAGGAAGCAATAGATTATTTAATTACCATAGCAGATGGGGATGGTAGAACTATACTTAACTCTCTTGAAATAGGAGTACTTTCAACACCGAGAGACGAGAGTGGAGTTATAAAAATAGATTTGGATACAATAAAAGAGTCTATTCAAATAAAGACAGCTAGATACGATAAAAATGGTGACGAGCATTATGATACTATTTCCGCATTTATTAAAAGTATGAGAGGTGGAGACGCCGATGCAACTTTGTATTGGCTAGCAAAGATGATTAATGCAGGAGAAGACCCTAAATTTATCGCAAGGCGTATAATCATATGTGCTTCAGAAGATGTAGGAAACGCTGATCCAAATGCATTGACTATTGCAGTATCAGCTTTCAATGCTGTAAATGTAATAGGTATGCCAGAAGGAAGAATACCACTAGCTCAAGCTGCAGTATATATAGCTACAGCTCCAAAGAGCAATGCAGCCTATGTTGGTATAGATAAGGCTTTAGAAGATATAAGAGCTAAAGAAATAGGTAAAGTTCCAATTCATTTAAGAGATGGTTCTTATCCAGGAGCTAAAAATTTAGGAAATGGTATAGGTTATAAATACCCTCATGATTATGAAGGAGCATTTATTTCGCAAGAATATTTACCTAAAGAACTTCTAGGTAAGAAATATTATGAGCCTACAGAAAATGGATATGAAAAAGAAATAAAGAACAGATTATTAGCTTATGGTAAAGAATTATAATAAATAGAATTATCAGTTATTTTTAAATTTATAAAAAATATTAGTGGGTGATAGTATGTTTGAACAATATGATTCTAAGAATGTAGTTATCGTAAATAACAAAGGCGAAATTATTTATTTTACTATGAATAATTTACCTGTTTATGATTTGATGTTGGAGAATACTATGGGAAGAAAGCTCACCTCTCTTTACAAGAATTTAGATAATAACAATAGTTCCATGATTGCTGCCATAAAAACTGGAAAATCCTTTATTAATTTAAAGCAAGGATTAAAAACTCAAAGAGATAATTTAATATATCAGGTTGGATCCACATATCCACTTATAGAGGATGGTAGGATAATAGGAGCAATTGAATTTGCAGATATTGTAAATGAGGATAATACTAGTATATGCAATAGACTTTATAAGCATGAAATATGCTATAAAGAAAATGGTACATGCTATACAATTGATGATATAATAACCCAAAACCCTAGAATGCTTGAAATTAAAGAAAAGATTCGTAGGGTATCAAAAACAGAGTCTACTGTTTTGATTCAAGGTAATACTGGTACAGGAAAGGAATTAGTAGCACACTCTATTCATAACTGTAGTAGCAGAAGATATGGTCCTTTTATCTCTCAGAATTGTGGGGCTATACCAGAAAATTTACTTGAGGGCATTTTATTTGGTACAGCAAAAGGAAGCTTTACATCTGCTGAAGATAAAGAAGGGCTTTTTGAACTAGCTAAAGGAGGAACTCTATTTTTAGATGAAATAAATTCATTAAGTCCCGTATCACAAGTGAAGCTTTTAAAAGCGATTGAAGAGAAAAGAATTAGGAGAATAGGAGGAACACAAGAAATACCTTTAGATATAAGGATTGTTGTAGCATTAAATGAAAGCCCAGAAAAACTTGTAAAAGAGGGTAGGATGAGGAACGACTTATATTATAGACTCTCAGTGGTTCAAATTATTTTACCTGATTTGATTGCTAGAAAAGATGATATTGAACTTTTATCTAATTATTATATAGAAAGATATAATCAAGAATTAGACTATAATGTAAAGCCAATTTCAGAAGAGTTACTTTCTGCATTTGAAGAATATCATTGGCCTGGAAATATTAGAGAACTTCGAAATATAATAGAGGGTAGTTTTAATACTATTATAAGAAATGAGATTACAATAAAAGATGTGCCAAGAAGAATTTTTGAAAGTAAAAATATTTCTGCTATAAAAGTTTTAGAGAGTTCTGGTTATGATTTAAAATCATATTTAGAAAATCACGAAAAAGATATTATTTTAGAAGCATATAAAACTCATCAGAATAATTTAAGCTTAACAGCTAAATCCCTAAAAATTTCAAAGCAATTATTAAAATACAAGATAGATAAATATATAAAATGATGTAATATGTCAGTATATGTGAATAATTCACATATAAAACGTAAAAGATATTTTACGGTAAAAGAAATTTTACCATAAAATATCTTTTTTATTTGATAAAAAAGTATCAAAATATACTGAAAATTATTCATATTCATAATTGACGTTATTGATATAAATTTTGCTCTAATAATAGATGTAGGAATTAAAATTATTTTAATGAGGAAACAAAAAAGGAAATCTTCCCATAAAAAACCTTTTTTATTTGATAAAAAAATATCAAAATATACTGAAAATTAACTATATTCATAATTGACTTTATTGGCATGAAATTTGCTATAATATATGGGTATAGAAATTAAATTTATTTTAAGGAGGAAGCAAAGAATGGATTCATTTGTAAACTTTATTGTCAACATCTCTAATTGGATTTGGGGAACGCCAATGCTTGTTATTTTATTTGGTGGCGGATTAATTCTTAGTTTTTCTTTAGGTTTTTTCCAATTTAAGTATTTTGGCTACATTTGTAAAGAAACATTCGGTAAGATGCTTAAAAAGCCTGAAAAAGGTGAAGGTACTGTATCACCTTTCCAAGCTGCTACTGCTGCTTTAGCTTCTACAATAGGTGCATCTAATATTGTTGGTGTACCTGTTGCTATAGCTTTTGGCGGACCCGGTGCAGTTTTTTGGATGTGGCTTACTGCTTTAATAGGTAGTGCCTCAAAATTTAGTGAGATTGTCTTAGGTATCAAGTATAGACAGAAAAATGAACTTGGAGAGTTTGTTGGTGGACCTCAATATTATTTAGATAAGGGGTTAAATATGCCATGGTTAGGTAAATTTTTTGCATTTTTCTTGATGCTTGAAATTGTTCCATCTGTAGCTACTCAAACTGTTTCAGTAGTACAAACAGCTGCGACTCTTAATATTCCAAACTGGGTTTCAGGAGCAGCAGTTGCTATTTTAGTAGGTATTGTTGTTTATGGTGGAATTCAAAGAATAGTTCAAGTTTCAGAAAAATTGGTTCCTTTTATGGCAGGACTTTATTTATTAGGTGCACTAGTGATTACTATTGTAAATATTGGTGAATTACCTTCTATTCTTGTTTTGATATTTAAACATGCATTTACTCCTATGGCTGCTGTTGGTGGATTCGGTGGTGCTGCTATATCACAAGCTATTAGTCGTGGAATTGCAAGAGGTACTTATTCTAACGAAGCTGGTATGGGTACTGCTCCTATAGCTCATGCTGCTGCAGTAACTGATCATCCAGTTCGTCAAGCATTCTGGGGTATATTTGAAATAATAGTTGATACTTTAATGGTTTGTTCTATGACAGCTATGGTTGTTTTAACATCTGGATTATGGAAGACTGTTCCTGCATCAGAAGCGGCTAGTATGCCTGCAAGAGCATTCCAAGCATTGCTGGGATATAATCTTGGTGGTGGAATTGTAACTTTAAGTATTACATTGTTTGTAATTTCAACGATTATAGTTATTGTATTTTATGGTGAAAAACAAGCTGAATATTTATTTGGAACAAAATTTGCCCAAGTAATGAAATTTGTTTACTTAGTAGCTATTTTCTTAGGTGCATATGGTGGTATTGAGTTCCTATATAGTTTCTTAGATATACTGCTAGCATCTATTATCATTCCTAATATGATAGGATTAGTATTGATGAGAAATCAAGTTAAGGAATTGAAGGATGATTTCTTTAACAATCCTGCTTTTTATCCAAAAGCTAAAGCAAAATAGATAGATTACAAGGATTGAATTATCTTCATGATTTTTAGTAAAATATTTTAGGAGGCACATATGAATAGTCAGATTGCAGCAAGAATTGAGCAGATAGCAGTAGAATTAACAAATCAACTTAGTGTGGTTGAAACACCAGGAGAATTAGATTCAGTACAAAAAGTTTATGATATTTTTTCAGAAATGGACTATTATAAAGAAAATCCGGAGCATCTAAGATTTGTAGATGCAGTCAAGGATAAACTTGGCAGAAAATCTGTTTTAGCAATGCTAAAGGGAAAGAAAGGCAATAGTAAAAAAACTGTATTGATGATAGGTCATACAGATACAGTTGGTATCTCTGATTATGGCAGCTTAAAAGAATATGCAAATAAACCATATGAATTAACAGAGAAATTTAAAGAAATAGCATCTACGCTACCAGAGGAAGTTAGACGTGATCTTGAATCAGGAGATTATTTATTTGGTCGAGGACTTTTCGATATGAAAACTGGTGATGCTATTATAATGGCATTGATGGAAGAAATATCAAAGGATATAGAAAACTTTGAAGGTAATTTGATATATGCTGCTGTTTGCGATGAAGAAGGAAACTCAGGCGGTATGTTATCTGTAATACCTGAATTAGTAAAAATACAAGAACAAGAAGGTTTTGAATATCTAGCACTTTTAGATACAGACTATATGACATCTGAGTTTGAAGGTGATGAAAACAAATATGTATATATAGGAACAGTAGGAAAACTAATGCCATCATTCTATGTAGTAGGTAAAGAAACACATGTTGGTGAATCATTTAAGGGGATAGATCCAAACCAAATAGCTTCTTCTATTACAAATAGAATCAATCTGAATGCAGATTTTTGTGATGTGGCAGAAGGTGAAGTTTCACTTCCTCCAATTACTTTAAAACAAAGAGATTTAAAACCAGAATATTCAGTTCAAATAGCAAAAACAGCTACTTTGTTCTTCAACTATGCAACACATTGCAGCACACCAGATGAAGTACTAGTAAAAATGAAAGGTGCTGCTATAGAAGCTTTTCAATCAACTATTGATAATTTAAATATACAATATGAAAGATTTTGTAAATTAGCAGGAAGAGAATATAAAAAACTGCCATGGCAAGCAAGAGCATTAACTTATGAAGAACTATATACAAAAGTGAAATCAGAGATGGGAAATGAACTTGATGAAAGAATTGCAAAGCTTACAGAAGAAATGTTAAAAGATGAATCCATAGATCAAAGAGATTTTTCATTGAAATTAGTAGAAGAAGTTCATAGTCTATGGTCTGATAGAGAACCAGTTGTTATAGTATACTATACACCACCATACTATCCTCATATTTATGTAGAGGGAAGTGCACCAAAAGAAAAAGCATTGCTAGATGCAGTAGCAGATGCTGTGAGTACAACTGAATCAGATTATAAATTAGTTTATAAGAAATTCTTCCCATACATCTCAGATTTAAGTTATGGTGCAGCACCAAAAGATCCAAAAATCATAGCAGCATTGAAAGATAATATGCCTGGATTTGGAACTAAATATGATTTACCATTAGAAGATATGCAAAAATTAGACTTACCAGTATTAGACATAGGAGCTTTTGGTAAAGATGCTCATAAATTCACAGAGAGAATAGAGAAGAAATATTCTTTTGAAGTAGCACCTGTATTAGTATATAAAACTATTATGAATCTATTAAAGAACGATTAAGTAATTGAGATTAGATGAAAAGTATATGAAATTGTCTGAAATAGACATATATAATAGGGAGTGTAGTTGCCGATTATGGTGACTACACTCCCTATTATATATGTCTATTTTTTTAATGTTAAGGAAAATTAGCGGAAAGAAAACTAAGGATAGTTTGACTAAATTCAATGTCTTGATTTGGCTTATCAAAGTATTGTTCGTAGCAAACGAAATGTTCATCGCCTTCGCGAATAAAGGTTGTAACATTAATGTTGTTCTTATTAGCTTTATTCAACAACTTTTCAAATTCTGAATATGGAACCTGAGTATCACCTGTTGAGTGCATCATGAGAATAGGGCGATTGCCTAATTTTTCAATACCATTTATGGGTGAGTATTTCAAAGCATCAAATCCAAAATGAAATCCCATATACATATTTATAAATGGAATATCTAAGATACCAATTGCTTTTGGCATGCCAAACATAGTCATATTATCTACAAACATATCAGGCCAAGAAGAAAATGCAGAAATTGAGATTACAGCATCAATTTCTGGAAGTTCGCCTGCTGCAATTATTACTGTGCCACCACCCATAGAAGTTCCCATTGTTACAATAGGTAAGTCTTTAGCATTGGTATCACTGGTGAGATAGTCCACACCAGCTTTTACGTCAAGCCATTCTGTCATGCCCAAACCTATTTCGTCACCTTCGCTTTCGCTTCGGGCACGCATTTCTATTAATAGAGAATCCCAATTATTATCGGATAGCATCTTGGAATATCCAAAGAAAGCTGTAACAGATGGATTCTGTATGCCAGATAAAATTATAACTGTGCCTTTTGAATTCTCCGAACGAGTATGCCATGCTGCAATAGATAGGGAATCATCGGTTGTAAGCGTAATCCTTTCAGATTGAATTCCAAAATCTATAGAAGAAAATTGTTCTTGTTTAAATCGCTGACCAAGAAACATTGGCATAACCATAAAAGGAATTGCTGCTAGAATTGCAGTAGATAGAAGAACAAAAACAATTGCAATTATGATAATGATTTTCTTTGTCTTAGATTTTTTTTGTCTTTTAGAGGTAATATTTAAATATATAGTCATCTCCTCCTTTTGAGTGTTAAACATCATTGTTTAACAATTTTTTAACAATTATATAATACATATATATAATAGTCAATAATTATTTTGTGAATAGTTTTAATTTAGTTCTATGATTGACTCCATGTATTGATTACATGAGAACTTGTGTGAAAAAGTATATTAGCTTATTCCCTGTAGTGCAAAAGATTTGAAAGCAGAAATTATAGGAAGTGGTATATATCTTCCGTATAAAACAAATAAATTTGGAAATTAATTTATAATAAAAAGGATATAATAAAAATGTTAGTTAAATTCATTGACAACACTAGGTAAAATAACTATAATTATATAAAAGTAAAGAAAACTTTGATAGGAAGAGTAGATATAAGAAGTAGTCAAAGGGAGCCTATGATAGTGAGACATAGGTACGAAGCTTATATTGAAGAACATCCTTGAGTTTCTAACCGAAATCTTAGGAGAGTAGGCTTAGACGGATTCACACCGTTACAGGTGAAACACATTATAATGTGTGTTAAAGTGGCTATTAGCAATTAGGGTGGTACCGCGGAAGATAAACTTTCGTCCTTTTGGATGAAGGTTTTTTTTATGTCCTAACTTAGCGAATGATAGTGAGCTTTAGTAGGTCAAACGCAACGAACGCCAAATTCATGCGAATGATAATGAGCAAATGAATTTGTGCAGTGAGACTGAGGGAAAGGATAAAAGAAAGGAGAAGAAAAATGAAAACTACAATTAAGAGTATTTACAATGATACGGATAAGCATTTAAATCAAGAAATTCAACTTGAAGGATGGATAAGAACTTCAAGAACATCAAAAACTTTTGGATTTATTGAATTAAATGATGGAACATTTTTTAAAAATATTCAAATAGTTTTTGAGGAAGGATTAGAGAATTTTAAAGAAATAGAAAAATTGCCTCTTAGTTCATCAATAATGGTGAAAGGTAAATTAGTACCAACGCCAGAGGCAAAACAACCGTTTGAGCTAAAGGCAAGTAGCATTGAAATTGAAGGATATTCGGCTTCTGATTATCCATTACAAAAGAAAAGACATACTTTTGAATATATGAGAACAATTGCACATTTGAGACCTAGATCTAATACTTTTAATGCTGTATTTAGAGTGAGATCAATACTTGCATATGCAATACACAAATTCTTCCAAGAAAGAGGATTTGTATATGTTCATACTCCAATTATTACAGCATCTGATGCCGAAGGTGCTGGTGAAATGTTTAGAGTATCAACCTTAAATTTCCAGAATATACCTATGACTGAAGATGAAAAAATTGATTTTTCTAAGGATTTCTTTGGCAAGGAAACTAATTTAACAGTATCCGGCCAATTAGCGGCAGAGGCTTTTGCACTTGCATATAAAGATGTTTATACATTTGGACCTACATTTAGGGCTGAAAACTCAAATACTGCAAGACATGCGGCAGAGTTTTGGATGATAGAGCCAGAGATTGCCTTTGCAGATATAAATGACAATATGCAATTAGCAGAAGATATGATGAAATATATAATCAAATATGTAATGGAAAATGCAAAAGAAGAAATGGAATTTTTCAATAGCTTTGTAGATAAAGGTTTAATTGAAAGACTTGAAAATGTAGCTAATTCAGATTTTGGTAGAATAACTTATACTGAGGCTATCGAACTACTAAAAAAATCAGGAGAAAAATTCCAATATCCAGTAGAGTGGGGTATGGATTTACAAACTGAACACGAAAGATATATATCAGAGCAAGTATTTAAAAAACCAGTATTTGTAGTAGATTATCCAAAGGAAATAAAAGCATTTTATATGAGGTTAAATGAAGATGGAAAAACGGTAGCTGCAATGGATCTTTTAGTACCAGGAGTAGGAGAGATAATAGGTGGATCTCAAAGAGAAGAAAGACTTGAAGTATTAGAACAAAAGGTAATAGACAATGGCATGGACCCGGCAGATTATTGGTGGTATCTAGAGTTAAGAAAATTTGGTGGAACTAAACATGCAGGATATGGTCTTGGATTTGAAAGAGCTGTTATGTATATAACGGGTATGTCAAATATAAGAGATGTTATACCATTCCCTAGAACAGTAAAATCTGCAGAATTTTAAAAAACAAGATCCTAGGAAAGAGTTAAATTCCTAGGGTCTTGTTTTTTAATACTTTAGGAAATTAATATAAGATATAGATAAATATACTTTAATTCACAAATTTACTCTTATTTAATATATTTTAAATTGGATTTACGTCTATCTATTATGTATTATATAATCCTCTTTTTATTATTTTATCACTAACTATTTTGGAGAATTATTTCCCAGATAAGAAAAATCATAATTTCCTTTAGAACTCTCTTGAAGGGAATATGATATAATAATGACAAGTATAGAAACCATTGATAATCTAATAGTTTGAAGCCTTATTATAAATATGGTTTTAATGTTTTTAGGTAAAATCATGTTAAACAAATTTTAATTATGAGTAATAAATAGAAAATGAGGTGATATGATTTGAGTTTAATACATTTATTAGCTTATGATTTTCCACTGCCAGAGGTGGAGATAAGACAGTTCAAAGAAGTTTTTGTTTCTGAAACTACAAAGGGCTTTTTACAAGGTTTTTCAGTAATAAATTGCTATTATTCAAAGGATGATGTGGAAATACCTAATTTAATTACTAGAAAGTATTGTCATGATATTGAGCTGACGGAAGAAGATTCCTGTATAGAAAATTTTAAGAATTATCTATTTAAATATATGAAACCTCATACTGAGATAGAGATATGGAGTATTTATCTTGGAGGTGATTATTCAAAGCATTATACCATAATGCCCAAATTAAGTAATATACCATTAGAGCATTTATTAACAGTTAATGATGAAATAGATTATTTTACAGAATATTATTTTAAACCTGTGAAAAAGGAGATAAAATTATCTATGATGAGCAAAGAAGATGTTTTATTCATTTTAGAAAATACAGGTGTTTGCCTTGTTGTTAAAAATTGAGGAACAATAAAAAGTAGGTGAATAGACATTGAACATTCAAGAAGAAGCAAAAGATATTTTGGAAAACATTTTAGAACAATATGGGGCAGAAGACAAGACTTTAAATAGACTAACTCACAAATATATGCTTCATATTGATAAGTTAAGTGAAAAATATCAGTATCTGGAAGATGGGAGCTTAAATAAAACATGTGTAGAAGAGTGTCTTCAGAAAGCTACAGAAATATATAGATTTATAAATTATAGTGATAATCTTTTAGTTGTTTATGATAATTTATTTGGACAAGAGAATGAAAGAGAGAAGGAGTTTTTAGAAAGTACTCTAACTCATATATCTAAATATGGTACATATAAGTTAAAATGGCAGTACCCCATATATAAGAATGATTTACCAATACATCAGGATAATGAAATCTATACCTGTATAAGGCATTTATATCGTGTGAAAGAAATAAATATACAGAAATTATTTAGAGAGATAATTTTATCAGATATAGGTGGAGAAATGGATTTTTGTTCTTCTATTTTTATTATAGATATTAACAGTGGATGTATTTTTCATCTGTATGATGATAGAGGAATTTATATTCTTGCCCTAAAAGAAGAATATCTTATTAATGTATGGAAGGAATTTCATGATAGTATTTTTACACTTGATTATCGAAATTTCAAAATAAAAGTAAACACACTTTATTGGATAGATGGAATCAAGGATGATCCTAATGACTTATGCCTTCATGGAGATATAATAGTTAATATAGGAGAAGAAGAAATATCTTATTCATGTGCTGTTAGTGTGGCAGCTTTTAGAATGTTAGAGACCTTGTTTAAAGACCATTTGCCAACTAAAGGGCAGCAGATGTTACCTTGTTGTGGCCATTTTATGATTCCTAATGAAACTCTAGATGAAGTAGAAATCTTAGGATGCGACAATGGAATTGATTGGACTGTTCTACATGAGGATGGAATGGTTAAGATTGTTACAGATAAAGGAAATACTGTATTTGTTTATTATTTCCAATACAAAGAGGAAATTTTGCGCTTTGCTGATATTGTGGAAAACTTTTATGAGAAGTCCTTACCTAAAAATATTCCAGAAGATGAGTTTGAAAGAAATGGATATATAGCATTTTGGAATGAATGGCATAGGAGAAGGGGCAAAAGTGAAAAATAATGTTATTAAACAATATGGGTTAGTACATGATAATAGGATTATTTCTTATATGATTGATTTTGAAAGACAGATTTTACAAATAAATACAAAGGGTTATGACGAAGAAGTAATTATTAGATTTCAAGGATTACTTGCTCATGCCTTTGAAAATGTTCTTTTGAATAATATTATTTTAGAAATTTCTCAAGTCACAATAGAATGTTTTTTATTAGAGGAAGCTAATAAGCTTTCAGAAGCCTTAAAATATGGGTTTCCAACAATTGAAGTAAGTAATATTAAGGAATTAGAGAGTTTCCTAAAAGAGAAGGAGTATAGGGTGTTTTATTTAACAGCATCCTTAGGGATGTGTGGATATATTATTGCGAAAGAGATTATTTTACTGTAAGTATCATGTACTTTATAATTAGAAGATAAGGACACTTTTAGCAGAAGAAATTCGATACTGAAGCTGTTATAGAGGAGATAATATTATAGGGACGATTAGATGTAGAATATTAAGAGAATTGATACGGGAGGATTATTGAATGGGTAATTCATGGAGTGGATTAAGACGAGAATTGGAGAATGATTATATATGTGAATCATTAAAGGGAAGAGTACAATATTTTATAACTCATTATCGTAAAGCACATGATGATTATGGAAGAATTGCCATAAGAGTTGATGGGAAGGAGGTTTTAAGAGGAAATCCCTTTAATTATTATGTAAAGGGTTATGTTTATAAAGAGAGGAAATTAAAAGAGGAGAAGGGAGTTCCAGTCAGAAAATGGACAGGAAAAGAAACTTTATATAATGAAGAAAATGAAGAGATTGAAGATATGGTAAATGAAATGATGAATAATGATGGTTTTTTTGAAATTTACCATATTACGGATGCTATTGGGAAATATAAAAATTTAGATATAAAGGAAAGTATTAATTCTCCTAATCCTATGGTACGAATGTTTGCAATTATGGACAGAAGAATAGGGAAGCGTACCCTAATAAATATAATATCAGAAGTTGATAATCAGCCCGAATGGTTACAATTCTTTTATAAACTAAGGCTTGAATCAGAGAATTTGTTATAGATAGATTATAGGAAATATAAGAATAAGCTTTTAAGTTTTATAAATATGGGAATTGTTGATTGAAAATTTGCTGATAAGGATTAAATGTCAAATTTATGTAACCAACAATCCTCCTGTATTTAAGAAAAAATCTTCGTGTCAAGTTGATGACAGAATTATATATCAACAATTTAATTCTCTCTAAAATATATTTGAAAACATAAAAACAACTTGATAATACAATAAGACCATAAATTCCCCCAGACTATGCTTGTGGAATTAAAGGATTATTAATTTAATACATTTATTTATTTTGACGTTGAGGGATTATATGTCTAAGTAAAAGAAAATAGTAGAATTATTAAATAGGATTAAATAAAATATAATAGGGTAAAACTATAAATTATAAAAATATCTTGATTTAAAATGATTTATTGGTTATAATAGGTCTTAAATTAATAAACACTATGATAGGAAGTAGTAAGTCTGATTGCAATTATAGAGAGCTGTCGGTTGGTGAAAGACAGTATTGACGAAGACTGAACTCGTCCTTGAGTTATTAGGGTGAATAAAGTAATCCTAATCGGTTAAATGCCGTTATATTTTGAGTGGATATTTATTATCAATAAGAGTGGTACCGCGGAATTTACCTTTCGTCTCTATAAGAGACGGAAGGTTTTTTTATGACCTAACCCATTGAACGTAGCGAGTAATGGGAACGATTCTTCTTGTTTCACAATTGTGAATTGTGAACTGTGCATTGTGAATTGTATGAAAGAGGAGGAAAGATAATGAGAGAGTATAAACCAAATGAAATTGAAAAAAAATGGCATGAAATTTGGGAAGAAAGAGAGCCTTTTAAGGCATCAAATAAATCCGATAAACCAAAGTTTTATGCACTAGTAGAATTTCCTTATCCATCAGCAAATGGACTACATGTAGGTCATCCGAGACCTTATACTGCATTAGATATTGTCTCTAGAAAGAGAAGACTTGAAGGATATAATGTTTTATTTCCAATGGGTTGGGATGCCTTTGGATTACCGACAGAGAACTTTGCTATAAAAAATAAAATTCATCCAGCTATAGTTACAGAGCAAAATGTTGCAAGATTTAAAGCTCAATTACAATCAATAGGATTTTCCTTTGATTGGTCAAGAGAAATAAATACTACTGATTCACATTATTATAAATGGACTCAATGGATATTTTTAAAGCTATTTGAAAAAGGTTTGGCATATAAGCAGGAAATGCCCATTAACTGGTGTCCTTCTTGTAAAATTGGATTGGCAAATGAAGAGGTTATTCAAGGCAATTGTGAGAGATGTGGTGGTGAAGTAGTAAGAAGAGTAAAAAATCAGTGGATGCTAAAGATAACAGAATATGCTGATAGACTAATTAAAGATTTAGATACTGTTGATTATATTGAAAGAGTAAAAACCCAACAGACAAATTGGATTGGCAAGTCTGAAGGGGCAGAAGTAGATTTTCAAATTTCAGGAAAAGAAGATAAGCTAAGAGTGTTTACTACTAG
The DNA here is from genome assembly GCF_018917285.1 of Tissierella carlieri. Classification (NCBI taxonomy): domain Bacteria; kingdom Bacillati; phylum Bacillota; class Tissierellia; order Tissierellales; family Tissierellaceae; genus Tissierella; species Tissierella carlieri. Next base: position 32,808 of record NZ_JAHLOH010000016.1, read on the forward strand.
ACCTGATACACTATTTGGATCAACTTATATGGTTATAGCTGCAGAGCACCCTTTAATAGAAAAATATAGAGACGAAATAGAAAATTTAGAAGAAATTAAAGAATATCAGCATGAAATAAGTAAGAAATCAGATTTTGAAAGGACTGAGTTATCGAAAGATAAAACAGGTGTGGAAATAAAAGGTTTAAGAGCTATAAACCCTGCCACAGGTAATGAGATTCCTATTTGGATTTCTGACTATGTGCTTATGAGCTATGGTACGGGAGCAATTATGGCAGTACCAGGACATGATACTCGTGACTGGGAGTTTGCTAAGAAGTTTAATCTTCCTATAGTAGAAGTAATAAAGGGTGGAGATATAGAAAAAGAAGCTTATACAGATACAGAAGAAGGAATTGTTATAAATTCTGATTTTATCAATGGAATGGAAGTAAAAGAAGCAAAAAAATATATGATTAAGTGGTTAGAAGAAAAAGGACTTGGTACTGGAAAAGTAAACTTTAAACTTAGAGACTGGGTATTTTCTAGACAAAGATATTGGGGAGAGCCAATACCTCTAGTATATTGTGATGAATGTGGTTGGGTTCCAGTGCCAGAAAATCAATTGCCAGTTATGCTACCAGATGTAGAGAACTATGAGCCAACAGATACTGGTGAGTCACCATTGGCTAATATTAAAGATTGGGTAGAAACTACATGTCCAAAATGTGGAGGAAAAGCTCATAGAGAAACTGATACAATGCCACAATGGGCAGGTTCCTCTTGGTATTTCCTAAGATATATTGATCCTCTAAATGAAGAGGAGTTTGCTTCTCAAGAAGCATTAGAATATTGGCTACCAGTAGATTGGTATAATGGTGGAATGGAGCATACTACACTTCATCTGCTATATTCAAGATTCTGGCATAAATTCCTATATGATATTGGAGTAGTGCCTGGACCAGAACCTTATGCAAAGAGAACCTCTCATGGTATGATATTAGGAGATAACAATGAGAAAATGTCAAAGTCCCGTGGAAATGTAGTAAATCCTGATGACATAGTAAGAGATTATGGTGCAGATACACTAAGAACCTACGAAATGTTTATTGGAGACTTTGAAAAGAGTGTACCTTGGTCAGAAAATGGGGTTAAAGGATGTAGAAGATTCCTTGAAAGAGTATGGAAACTCCAAGATATTTTAGCTGATAGTGAAGGATATACTAAGGAACTAGAATCAAGTATTCATAAGACCATTAAGAAAGTATCTGAAGACTTTGAAACACTAAAATTCAATACTGGAGTAGCAGCTTTAATGAGTTTGTTAAATGAATTTAACGATCATGGTAGTATAACAAAAGAAGATTTAAAAACATTTATAATACTACTAAATCCAGTAGCTCCTCATATTACTGAAGAATTGTGGGAGATTTTAGAACTAGAAGGTTATCTACATGATACAACATGGCCAGTATATGATGAAGAAAAAACAAAGGATAAAGTAATTGCACTTCCAGTCCAAGTTAATGGTAAAGTAAGAGGTGCAATAGAAATCAGTATTGATGATTCTCAAGATGTAGCTAGAGAAAAAGCAAAAGCTGATGATAACATTAGTAGATTCCTAGAAGGAAAACAAATAGTTAAAGAGATATTTGTTGCAGGAAAGATATATAATATAGTTGTTAAGTAATGTTTGTATAAACCCCATCTTTTAGGTGGGGTTTTGTATTTGAAATGACAATCATAAAAAATATACTCATAAATGATAAATATAATTTTTAATATTGATGCCAATTTACTAATTATATATCTTTTTTAGCTATATATAATTTTTTAGAATTATCTATAGTAGCTAGATAGACCTTAGAGACATCATCTATATCATACATGCTAAGGTTATTCATAAGCCATTCCTTATTTAATTTCAAATTTTTTAAGTTTTCCTCAAATAATTTTCCATCATTGATGACTACTACAGGTAAACTTATAGGTTTAGCAGTTAGATTAAGATCTGCAGGAGTAATATATCTATTTGGCTCTTTTTTTATAACACTTAAATGTCCATCGGGTTCTAAAATCGCATATTTTACTTCTGAAATATCAAAAATATTCTTAAGTCTTAATTGACTCAAAAACAAGTCAATATTTATAAATTGTTTTTTTAGATTTTTTCTAATAATTTTGCCATCTTCAATTAAAATCATAGGTTTGCCATTAAAAAACAATCCTAAATTTCTATTTTTAAAAGATAAGAGACCTACTATATAGTGCCAAAAGAATAAAGTCAATAACGGAATTATTATATATGTAAAAGAAATTTCTCCGTCTATCAAAGGAGCTGCTATAATAGCTCCCAGTATCCAGACTACTGTAAAATCATAAGCAGAAAATTGATTTATGGCTCTTTTCATTATAAATCGTCCTACTAAAAATGATATTATGCCCACAGTCAAAGTTCTGATTAAATACTCTGATAAGGAAATATTCTTTATAACTCCAAAAACATTCATATAAAATATCCTCCTAATTTATAAATTCACATATAATTTTTTAGCTGGAGTCAAAATCCCAAGATAAATATTATCTATATTATCTATATTCATCAATTTAAGTTGATCTTCCATCCACTTATAGCCTAATTTATTTTTACTAAGAACTTTTTCATCAACTCTCCCTTTATATATAATAACTTCTGATAAAATGTCCTTTGAAGTTTCTATACCTATATCTAATTTTTTTGGTGGAAGATTATTGTTATTTATAGCTATACTAAAACTTCCTATAGCTTCAGCAAGTAAATATTCTACGCTTTCAATATCATAGACATTTTTTTCTCTTAATATTGAGAATAAATTATCTATTGTTAAGTTTGATTTAAAAAGATTCTCTTTTATAATCTTACCATTTTTAATTAAGATTATTGGTTTTTGTGTGACTATAGAGGGTGCTTTTAAATATAGATAAGAAATGCTTAAATGTATTAATGAATATAATACTATTATTAAAATTGCATCAATTGGTCTGGATTTTGGATTAACTATACGTGATGCGGCAATATTGCTAGTTACGGCTGCCATTAAAAAATTATACGGAGTAACTATGCTAAACTGGCAAAACTTCATTAACTTAGTTGATGCAAATAATGTGAAATACAATATTGAAGTTCTAATAAATAATTCTAATACTCTTAATTTTTCTCCTTCGAAGAAAATCTTTTTTATATCCATAATATCATCCTTTCTCAATATAGGTTATCCATAATAGAATATTTATATAATTGATAATAAATAAAAGTAAAAAACTTCTATATATTTCTTATAGAAGTTTTTTTAGAATAGTTTTTATTATTGTTGTTGGTCGTATTGAGGCTCTTGATTTTTTAGATAATTTACTCTGTTTTCTAACATTTGAGCCATATTTTCAGCATTTGAAGCTAGACTATTAAACATTTGTTTTGCAGTTTGATCATCAGTATCCAAAGAAAATGTTTTTAAGTCTGCTGCTAATCCTTTAGCGCCTGCTAAAGCAGTTTCTAATTTAGTCATTACAGTCATGAACTCATCTCTCCTTATATATATTTTCACAATTAGTATCTGCAAAAATAATATAAATATTAGGAAATGTTTGGGAGATTAACTTCAAAGCCAATATAATAAATATGCCAATTCCATTATAGATTTCCCATTTTTACCTTTTATACATATTAGATATAAGGAGACAATATTTATTGAGGTGAATAAAGTGAAATTATTTATGCCAGACAGAGCTTATATTAATCCTAAAAGCTTAGAGTATGATGTTGGGAAATTTGCTAAAGAGCAATTAGAAAAATTAAATATTCCTATAATTGAGAGCAAAAAAGTTTCAATAGAGGGTAAGTCACCTTCTGAAAATTATGCTAAAGCAAAGAAAACAATTTATTTAACTGTAAATAAAGAAAAAAAATTAAGACCTTGTAGTCCCTCAGCAGATTATCAATTTTCTCTATCGAGTTCATGTCCAGGACATTGTGAATATTGTTATCTACAAACTACACAAGGGGAGAAACCCTTTATGAAAGTATTTGTAAATATATATGAGATAATCAATGTTATTCAAGAACATATAGATAAGAATTTACCTAATATAACTACTTTTGAGTGCGGAAGTATTACTGACCCTGTTGCTCTTGAACATTTAACTGGGAATCTTAAAAGATGTATAGAATTTTTTGGGAATAGTGAAAAGGGAAGACTTCGAGTAATTACTAAATTTGATAATGTAGATTCTTTTTTAGATATAAATCATAATGAGCATACTAAATTTAGATTTAGTATCAATACTAAATATATAATAAATAAATTTGAGCATAATACTGCCAGCTTTGAAGAAAGGATGAGAGCAGCATGTAAAATTGCAAGTTCAGGATATCCTATAGGTTTTATTATTGCTCCCATTATGATATATAATAATTGGAAAGATGATTATAGGGAATTATTTAATGAGTTAAAATCTCAATTAGGAGATTATAAAGAAGAGATCACCTTTGAATTGATACAACATAGATTTACAGCTACTGCTAAAGAACTCATACTTACAAGATTTCCTAAGACTGAACTTGATCTTAATGAAGAAACTAGGCAATTGAAATGGGGGCCTTATGGAAAGTTTAAATATGTTTATCCAAAAGAACAAAGCAGTGAGATTAAAGATTATATTTCTGATATTATTCAAAAAAACTTTAGCAATTCTAGGATTGAATATTTTACGTAAAAAGCTAGCTAATATTTTCTTTAAAGCACCTTAGAATGAAATTTTAGGGTGTTTGTTTTTTACAATAAATTATAGTAGAAAGAATAATTATATTAATGGATCATTTTACAATCTATAAATTAAGTTTAGCTTTACAAAGCTATTAGTTAGGGTTTACTATTGAAAGATAGAGATTTTAGTAGGATAAACTTACTTGGAAATATCAATGACAATATAAAAAGGATGGTAATAATATAATGACAAATAATTTTAAGATACTTGGAATAAGTAAGGAACTGGAGAAAGTGCTAGAAAAGGATGGAATTACTAAGCCAACACCTATTCAAGAACAAGCTATTCCCCAGTTGTTAAAGGGAAAAGATGTAATAGCACAAGCACATACCGGAACTGGTAAAACTTTTGCTTTTATGCTACCAATTATGGAAACAATTGATATCACAAAACCATGTATACAGGCTTTAATTATAGCTCCTACAAGAGAATTAGCAATTCAAATAACTAATGAGGCTAAGAAACTGGCACAAGCTAAGAATATAAGTATATTAGCAGTCTATGGCGGTCAAGATGTTGAGAGACAATTAAGGAAATTGAATAAGGGTGTTAATATAGTTATTGGAACACCAGGTAGATTGTTAGATCATATGGGAAGAAAAAGTATTGATTTAGGTCAAGTAAAAATGATTGTCTTAGATGAAGCCGATGAAATGCTAAATATGGGATTTTTAAAAGATGTAGAGGAAATAATATATAAAACTTCAAAAACACGTCAAACCATGTTGTTCTCGGCTACAATGCCAAAGCAACTTCGTAGCTTAGCTGTTAGGTACATGAAGGAACCTGTCCAAATACAGATACAGAGTGAAAAGGTAACATTAGATGAAATAAAGCAGGTAGTAATAGAAACTACAGATAGGGGAAAGCAAGACGCACTTTGTAGTGTTATAGATGAAGAAAGGCCATTTATGGCAATGATCTTTTGTAGAACAAAGCGACGTGTAAAGGCTCTTAACAGTGATTTACGAAATCGTGGATATAATTCGGATGAAATACACGGAGATCTCAGTCAAGCTAAGCGTGAAAAGGTAATTAATTCCTTTAGAGATATGAAACTGCAACTTCTTGTTGCTACAGATGTTGCCGCCCGTGGTTTAGACATTGAAGGTATAACTCATATTTTTAACTATGATATACCAGAAGATGCAGAATCCTATATTCACCGCATAGGACGGACAGGTAGAGCTGGTGAAACTGGAAAGGCTTTTACATTTGTTACGCCTAGGGATCAACAGGACTTAATTTCAATAGAAAACAAAATAAGAATGAATCTAAAGAAAAGAAAAATTGTAAAAGATAATGTAAAGGGCAAGACTAACAGGAATAACAGTAATGAGCAAATCAATAAAAAACAGGATTTTAGATGGAATAAAGATTCAGGTAAAAAGAAGACCATTAGAAGTATTGAGAAAAGAAAAGGTAAGAAAAAGTAGAAATAATAATCTTTAACTTGAAAATATTGTGCTCTTTTTTAACAATATCCTAAGTAAGGCTAGCTAGAAAAGAGCATTTTTTATTTAATAAAGTATGATTAATTTAGATTTTAAATAAGGACTACTATTTTGGAAAGTTACTTTTATTTATAAAGGAAAAGTATGTCTTTAGACAATGTACTTTTAGATACAGGTTCAGGTGGTACTGTTTTTAAAGTGGGCAAGGTAGATGAACTAGATATAACAATAGAAAAAGATAATACTATAGAAATTATTTTAGGGATTGGTGGGGCAATATTTGTATACAAGAAAAGTATTTATGGAATAATTCTTGAATTTATCAAAAAGGTATCTTTAGCTGATGTAGTAGAGAATTTTGGGGTAATATTGATATAAATAATAAAAAAAGAAGGAAATTAGGAATTTGTGTCGAATGCAATAGATAATACCATAGTTAAAAATGTTTTCTTTATAATATTGACTAAGACAATTAATAGAAGTATAATATAATTATATTGACAGAGACAATAAAACAAAAATGGAGGTGGATGTTTGATAGGATTAGAATATATTTTAAGTCTGTATAATATGCAGCATATAGAACTGGCAGAAAAACTTGGTATAAGAAAACAAAATATAAATATGTGGATTAAAGGAAAACAAAATATTCCTAAAAAATATCTACCTATACTGGAAGAACTATTTGGATTAAAAGGAGAGTATTTTACTAGGGAATTAGATGAAATAGATCAATTAGAAATTCAAAAAGAAAAGTTAAAAAGTGATCTAAAACCAGTTATAAAAAAACATGAGCAACAATTTATGATAGGAAAAGTCAACGATATTGTAGAAGTTCCAGTTTATGATAAAGAAGAAATCAATACAATAGAAAGAGATATTGAAAAGGCAAAGCTAGTATCTAGATTTAAAGAGACACTAGATATAGTAGATAATAATCCCTATATGGATACCTATAAATTAATTGTAGAGTTGTTGGAAAAAGTTCAGCATGAGGTTATTCTTCATAAGACTATAGAAGCCTTAGCACATTATTATGAAGTGTTACCAGATTGGGTAGCCACTGGACCAGAGCAGGATGAATTTGAAGAAGATATATTTGAAGTATTTGATGATTATAATTATTAGAATTAGGAGGAGATTTAATGTCAACAGGAAATATTGGATTTGAAGAAACACTGTGGAAAACAGCAGATAAACTTAGGGGTAGTATGGATGCTAGTGAGTATAAGCATGTAGTATTAGGGCTTATATTCTTAAAATATATCTCAGATAAGTTTGAAACTAAATATAATGAGCTTGTAGAAGAAGGAGAAGGCTTTGAAGAGGATAGAGATGAATATACATATGAAAATATATTTTGGGTACCAAAAGAAGCAAGATGGGACTATATCAAAGACAATGCAAAAGACCCAAAAATAGGACAATATATAGATGATGCAATGATTTTAATAGAAAAAGAAAATCCAACATTAAAAGGTGTACTAGATAAAAGATATGCAAGACCTGAGCTAGATAAAAGAAGATTAGGGGAATTAATAGACCTTATATCAACTATCAAACTCCACAAAAATGGAGAAAAAGATTTATTAGGAAGAGTCTATGAATACTTCTTAGGTCAATTTGCCAGTGTAGAAGGTAAAAGCGGTGGAGAATTCTATACTCCTACATCTGTAGTTAAAACTCTAGTAGAAATGATAGAACCTTATGAAGGAAGGATTTATGACCCGTGCTGTGGTAGTGGTGGTATGTTTGTCCAATCTGAAAAATTCGTTGAAGAACATCAAGGAAAGGTTGAGAACTTGTCAATTTATGGACAAGAGTTAAATTCTACTACTTGGAAACTTTGTAAAATGAACCTTGCCATTAGAGGATTAGATGCCAATCTAGGGCCACATCATGATGATACATTCCACAATGATTTGCATAAAGCACTAAAGGCAGATTATATTTTAGCAAACCCACCTTTTAATATAAGTGATTGGGGAGGAGCAAGATTAGTAGATGATGTAAGATGGAAATATGGAACACCACCAGAAGGAAATGCCAACTATGCATGGCTTCAACATATGATTTACCATCTATCACCAAATGGAGTAGCTGGAATAGTACTTGCCAATGGTTCTCTTAGTTCTAATACTTCAAATGAAGGGGAAATCAGAAAGAATTTACTTGAATCAGATTTGGTAGATGTTATCGTAGCGTTACCTGATAAATTGTTCTATTCAACAGGAATACCAGTGAGTCTTTGGATATTAAATAGAAACAAGAAAAACAATCCTAATTATAGAAGTAGAGAAAGAGAAGTATTATTTATAGATGCTAGAAATCTTGGTGAAATGATAGATAGAAGACATAGGGAGTTGAAGGAAGAGGATATAAGAAAGATTGCAGATACTTATCATGGATGGAGAAATGTAGGCAATGCACAATTCACAGTTCACAATTCACAATTGAAAAACAAGGATAGTCATCCCGAAGTTATTGAAGGATCTAGCACCTGTCATTCTGAACGCAGTGAAGAATCCTTATTGCCTTTGGTTGCTGAAGAAGGTGCAATATATGGCGGATATGAGGATATAAAGGGATTTTGTTATAGTGCTACAATTGATGAGATAAGGGAGCATGAATATGTATTGACTCCTGGAAGATATGTAGGTATCGAAGAAGTGGAAGATGATGGAGTACCCTTTGAGGAAAAGATTGAGAATTTGACTTCTGAACTATCTGAACTATTTGCTAAGTCTAGACGCCTAGAGGAAGAGATAAGGAAGAATCTAGGAGGAATTGGGTATGAGGTTTAAACAATGTACAATGCACAGTTCACAATTCACAATTGGAAAAGATCTTGTCATTCTGAGCTTAGCGAAGAATCTTGATGTTTTGGTGGAAGTAGGTGGGAGTTGTGAGTAGGGAGTGGGAAGAAGTTAGATTAGGGGATGTTATAGACTTTAATCCAACAGAAACTATTAAAAAGGGTACTATTTCTAAAAAAATAGGAATGGAAATGTTGAATTCCTTTCAAAGGAAAATTGAAGGATTTGAGGTAACGGAATATAAAAGTGGAACTAAATTTAGAAATGGAGATACGTTATTAGCTAGAATTACACCATGTTTAGAGAACGGAAAAACTGCACAAGTAACTATTTTAGACGGTAATGAAATAGGCTTCGGGTCAACTGAGTTTATAGTATTGAGACAGAAACCTAAACATACCGTAAATGATTTCATTTATTATTTAGCTATATCTCCTATGATTAGAGAAACAGCTATAAAGTCTATGACAGGAACATCAGGAAGACAGAGAGCCCAAAAAGATGTAATTGAAAATACATTATTTAAATTACCAACTCTCAAAGAACAAAAAGCCATAGCCCATGTCCTCTCAACTCTAGATGAAAAAATTGAAGTTAATAAACAAATTAATAAAAAACTAGAGGAGATGGCTCAGACTATTTTTAAGCATTGGTTTGTGGATTTTGAATTTCCAAATGAAAATGGAGAGCCTTATAAATCTAGTGGTGGTGAAATGGTTGAAAGTGAACTTGGTATGATTCCTAAGGGGTGGGAAGTAAGAGAATTAGAAGATATTGCAATTATTACAATGGGGCAATCGCCTAAAGGGAGTAGTTACAATGAACATGGAGATGGAACTGTTTTCTATCAGGGGCGTACCGATTTTACTAATAGGTTTCCTGTAAGAAGATTGTATACTACTGAACCTAAGCGAATAGCTAAAACTGGGGATATCTTAATGAGTGTTAGGGCACCTGTTGGAGATATAAATATTGCAAATGAAGAATGTTGTATAGGTAGAGGATTATGTTCATTTAGATCTAAAAATAGTATGAATTCTTATTTGCTTTATATATTACTAAACTTAAAAGAAAAATTTGATGTTTTCAATGGAGAGGGAACTGTTTTTGGCTCTATAAATCAAAAGGACTTAAAAGGTATAAAAATTATTATGCCAAATGATTCTATAGTTAAATACTTTAATGATATTGCTACAAGTCTAGATAAGAAATATTTATATCTCGAAATGGAATCAAGAAAACTTACCAACCTCCGAGACACCCTCCTCCCAAAACTAATGTCAGGAGAACTCCGTGTACCCTTAGAGGATGATGATATCTCATGAAATTCGGACCAAGAAAGCCTAGCCTAAATAAACGAATAGCAGCAAGAACAAGTATTAAAAGGCAAATAGTCCATCGTGGAGGATTTAATATGCCTAGAGGATATGGATGGGTTAGAAATCCTAAGAAATATGTATATAACAAGGTTTATAATAGAACCACCTTTGATATTTTTAAATTGCTTAAGAAATTATTCAAATAATTAATCACTAAATCCAATAAAAATCAGTTGTTCGGAATTTCCGACTAATTGAAAATAGGGAAAGGGGGAAATCATATTGAATTTCACTGAAGAATCTTTAGAACAAGCTGCCATAGAGATTTTACAAGAATTAGGTTATGACTATAAATTTGCTCCAGATATATCTTGTGATGAGGATGAGCCTGAGAGAAAGGATTATCGTGAAGTTATATTAGAGCAAAGGGTAAAGGATGCATTATTTAGGATAAATAGAGATTTACCAAATGAAGCATTAGAAGAGGCCTATAGACAAATAATTACCTTCAACAGCCCAATGTTAGAAGAAAATAATAGATATTTTCATAAACTTTTAGTTGAAGGGATGGAAGTATCTTATCAAGAGAAAGGACATATTAGAACTAAACGAGCCTATATAGTTGATTTCAACAATCCTGAAAATAATGATTTCTTAGTAGCCAATCAATTTACTATCGTTGAAAATGAAGAGAGAAGACCAGATCTTATTATATTTGTAAATGGTATTCCTTTAGTTGTAGTGGAATTAAAATCAGCTAGTGACGAAAATGTAGGTATTGAAGAGGCATTTAATCAGATCCAGACATATAAAAAGGATATTCCATCACTATTTAACTATAATGCCTTCTGTATCTTATCTGATGGTATCAATGCTAAGGTAGGGACTATTACTTCAAATGAAGCAAGATTTATGAATTGGAGAAGTATTGATGGAAAAACTGTGGAGCCATTTTCTAGTCCTCAGTACGAAGTTTTATTTAAGGGTATGCTTGCTAAGGAGAGGTTACTGGATATTATTGAAAACTATATCTTATTCCAAGAATCTAAGGAAGAAGAGAAAGATTTTTATGGAAATAAAATAGGGGATAAGAAGACTATTATCAAGATAATGGCAGCTTATCATCAATATTTTGCTGTAAAGAAAGCCATTGAAAAAACTAAAGAAGCTACTAGTGAAGACGGAGATAGAAAAATAGGAGTTATATGGCATACTCAAGGCTCAGGAAAAAGTTTTTCCATGGTGTTTTATACTGCAAGATTAGTGAAAGAACTAAACAATCCGACTATTGTTGTCATTACTGATAGAAATGATTTAGACGACCAACTATTTGAAACCTTTGCAAAATCAGAGGATATATTGAGGCAAACACCAAAGCAAGCAGATGTAAGGAAACTTACTGAAGCTCAAAAATCTCAACAATTAGGAAACAACTCAAAGGAAATAAACGGACTTTATGATTTATTAAACGATAGAGAATCTGGTGGAATTATATTTACTACTATTCAAAAGTTTACACCAGAAGATGGAGATATGCCAGTTTTAACGGACAGAAAAAATGTAATTATCATTGCTGATGAGGCACATAGGTCACAATATGGATTAGAACCTAAAACTGATATTAAAACGGGAGAAGTGAAATATGGTTATGCTAAATACTTAAGGGATGCGCTGCCTAATGCTTCATTTATAGGTTTTACTGGAACTCCTATAGATTTAGAGGATCGCTCTACAACAGCTGTATTTGGAAATTGTATAGATACATACGACATGACAAGAGCTGTAGAAGATGAAGCAACTGTAAAGATTTATTATGAAAATAGGATTATAAAACTGGAAACTGATGATGAGGAATTAACAAAAATAGATGATGAATTTGAAGAAGTAACTGAGGGACAAGAGGATTTTGAAAGAGAAAAGAACAAAGCTAAATGGTCAAGGCTTGAGGCGGTAGTTGGCTCACCTAATAGAATAAAGAAATTAGCTGAAGATATAGTGGAGCATTATGAAGAAAATTCTAAGACCATAGATGGTAAAGCTATGATTGTTTGTATGAGTAGAAGAATATGTGTTGATTTATATGATGAGATTGTAAAATTAAGACCAGATTGGCATAGTGATGATTTAGATAAGGGGAAAATTAAGGTTGTAATGACTGGCTCTGCAGCTGATAATGAAAAATTACAAAAGCATGTAGGTGGGAAACAAAGAAGAGATACATTAGCTAAAAGAATGAAGGATAATGATGATGAATTAAAAATTGTAATAGTTAGAGATATGTGGCTTACAGGTTTTGACGTACCTTCTATGCATACCATGTATGTAGACAAACCTATGAAAGGTCACAATCTAATGCAAGCAATTGCAAGGGTCAATAGGGTATTTAAAGATAAATCAGGTGGAGTTATAGTTGATTATCTTGGAATTCTCGAGAGTCTAAAAAGAGCATTAAAACAATATACGGATTCAGATAAGAAAAACACAGGTATTGATACTTCTGTAGCCATATCTATAATGCTTGAGAAACTTGAAATACTTCAAGATATGATGCATGGCTACGATTATTCAAAATATATGGGTACATCACAAGCGGACAGAATCAGAGCTATTACTGGCGGTATGGATTTTATCCTTGGAAAACCAGAAAAAGAGCAGAAAGAGTTTAAAAATATTGCTATAGAACTGGCAAAGGCTCATTCCTTATGTGCTGCCACAGATGAAGGAAAGGAAAAGGCCTTGGAAGTAAGCTATTTCAAAGCTGTGAAGGCTAGTTTATCTAAGCTTCAAGAAAAAAGTACTCAAAGAAAGTCAAAAAAAGAAATCGAAGCTAGGTTAGCTCAAATGCTAGAGCGTTCTATCATTTCTGAAGATGTAATAGATGTATTTGATGTTATGGGACTTAAAAGACCAGAGGTTTCTATCTTATCTGAGGAGTTCTTAGAAGAAGTTAGAGGGATGAAACAAAAAAATCTAGCAGTAGAAATGCTTAAGAAACTCTTAGAAGGTAATATAAAATCCATGGAAAGAACTAATTTAGTTAAATCTGAAAAGTTTTCAGAGAAACTAAAAAAAGCTTTAAATAAATATCGTAACCAAGCTATTACCAATGCTGAGGTTATAGAGGAACTAATTAGAATGGCTCACGAGATAAAGAAAGCAAATGAAGAAGAAAAGGAACTAGGCCTTAGTGAAGATGAAATAGCATTTTACTATGCCTTAACAGCTGATGATGCAGTAAGAAAATCCATGGATGATGAGATTTTAAAGAAAATTGCTCAAGAATTGACTCAAGCTATTAGAAATAATATTACCATCGATTGGAGCATAAGAAGAAGTGCTCAAGCTGGTATGAGAAGAATAATAAAAAGACTTCTTGCAAAATACGATTACCCACCAGAAGAAGCAAAAAATGCCCTTAAGGTTGTTATGAGGCAGGCTGAGAAGATGTGTGGGAATGTGTATATGACCGGAATGGATTATGATATGGTGGCTGAGGATGATCAGGATTATTTGATGAGGTAGATAAGAACAGGGGGAAAAAAACATGATGGATCCACAAAGAACAGAATCAATAAAGTCTTTGATAAATGATATAGATAAAGGAAATATCGTTTTGCCAGAGTTCCAAAGAGATTTTGTCTGGGATATAGGGAAAACATATGATTTATTTGATTCTTTAGTAAGAGATATTTTCATTGGTGCAATTATTTATGGAAAACCTTCTTTTGAAATTACGGTTAGAGAAATTGATAAAAGGCCAAGGAAGGGTATTGGAAGCAGAGCTAAATTAAAGATTAAATCATATAGTAAAGAAGAAATTAAAAGTGAAACTCAAATAAATAATTTTAGACTTGTACTTGATGGGCAACAAAGAATTACATCTTTGTATAGAGCATTAAAAGGTATTGATGAAGTGTGGTTAATTATAAGAAATGATGAAGAATTAGATGATGATGTTCAAAGTACTGATTTTAAAGATAGAAGTCTTGAGGAACTAATATACGAATTTAGAGGACAAGAGGATGATGAAAGATTATCTATTAACATATCTCATGCATACAAAATAGCAATAGATAATCTTTTTGAGGATGATATTAGAAAGACTTACTTTGATAATTTAACATTTACTGCTGGGATGGATGATGATGAATTGATATCTAATTTCAGAAGGTATTTAATAGTATGTAAGAAAATTGATTCACTATTATCCAGTGAGAAACTACTTTCTTATTACCTTTTAAATATGAATACTGATAAATTTTCATTATTCTTTGAGAGAAGTAATAGTAAAGGTATTCAGTTGAACTTTATTGATATACTTGCAGCCAAACTATATAAAGGATTTAATTTAAGAGAGAAGGTTGAAGAGTTACAGGTTGCCTTTGCTGATACAGGCTATGTATTTAATCGGGAAATCATAGTAAGAGCTATAGCATATATTGTGAGTAATGGGAAGGAGGTTAATAGGTCATATATATTAGGTAGTTTAAATTATGTGCATTTCGTAGAATATTGGAATGAAGTTTGCAATTATTATAAAAAAGCTTTAGATTTTCTGTATAAAGGTAATTTTATCTTATCTCAATCTTGGATGCCATATGAAAATATGATAATACCTTTGATTATGTTTTTACGTGAATTAAAAGGCAATGACTTTTCTCAAATGAATGAGAAACAACTGGATTTTATTAAATATTGGTATTGGGCTTCAATTTTGTCTCAAAGATATTCTTCAGGTTCAAATGAAGTAATTATCCAAGATTCCATAGCTTTAAGCAATATTGCAAGAAATAAAAAAATAAGCGATAGATCTTATTTTACTAGATTAAAGATTCAAATGATGGCTGACGATATTCTAACATTTAATAAAAAGGGTAGTGTAGTTTATAAGGGTATCTTAAATATGATTAATTTTGATGCTGGTGGGCTTATTGATTGGCCGAATAGTAATAAATTGACGATTTATGATAAAATTGAAGATCACCATATATTCCCAGTTGAGTATTTAAAAACTTCTTTTAAGGATGATGAAAATGCTATTTCCTTAATAGATAGTGTAGCAAATAGAACATTAATTCCTAAGATAACAAATATCAAGATTGGTAAAAAAGCTCCTTCAATTTATTTAAAAGAGCTAAAACTGAACAATCCTGCACTTGATAAGAGCTTAAAATATCATTTGATACCAGAAGATATACTAAGTGGCTTATATGATGATTTTTATACTGATTTTTTAGAAGTTAGAGCAAATCTAATTATGGATTTAATTGATAAGTATGTAATGTCTAAAGAAAAAGCAATATTTGATGACTTTTATAAACAGCCTATTATAAAAAATACTGGTACTATAAAGATTCATGCAAATTACTATAGAAATAAGGTTGAAGCAACCTTTAATATTGATACACAGAATATCTTTTATGCGGGAAATAATTATTCAGTATCTCTGGCTGCAGATAAGGCTAAGGAAGATTTAAGTGGTAAAACAAATACATCCACTAATGGATGGAAGTTTTGGAAGTATATAGATGATGATGGTAATTCTAGATTTATTGATGATTTTAGAAAAAATTAAAGTCATTTGATAAACAATTGTGAATTCTTGAATTAAGATATCAGTGCCAGTCAACTAACTTACTTTATTAGTATGCTATAAAATAGGATAATAAGGAAAGAATTAAATACTATTGGATTATACTCTAGCACACAACCCAAGGGGAAGACGTTCATCAACACCAAGACCAGATTTTGCTCTTATGAAAAATGGTAATGTGGTAAAGTTGCTAGATGCTAAATATAGGGATTTATGGGATAGAAATTTACCTAGAGATATGTTATATCAATTAGCAGTTTATGCTAGGAGTGGAGTTGGAGATAAAGCAGGAACTATACCATATGCAGTGCTTTCAGATGTAACAGTTGTTCAAAAGATAGATATTAATAACCCAGTATCTATTGGCAAAATAGCAAGTGTTATCTTACAGCCTGTTAATCTTGAAAAAATAACAATGTTAATTGACGGAGATATAAGGGATCAGAAGAAATATGTTTGTAGTATTATAAGCTAACCTAAGCCAAGATAGGACATATCAATATTTAGAATTATAGATAGATTGAAAAAATAGGTGGAATCTAATGGAAGTTTCACCAAAACAAATGGGAAGTAGAGGAAAATAAAAAGTAAATATAATAATCATACTTATAAAAAGACATTAGTATAATCACTTAATATATTAATGTTTTTTAATTGGAAACAAGATACAATTAAATAAGAAGGGGTATTGTTTATGACTGAAGAACAATTTGAAACAGCTTTTTATCGAGTACAGAAATATAACAGAAAGAATGACAAAACCAGAGATAAATGCTGCAGAAAAATCTATAAGAGGAAATTTAGCATCATAATATATGATATATGATAAGATATATGGAGGAGGGTGATTCTATGGAGTTAAATAGAAAAATCTTTAAAATAGGAATAATCATTATCAGCTTATCTATAATAATTTCTCTAGGACTTGCTATGTTTATGAAATTAGATAAACCAGTATTTTTTAAGAATTATATAGAAACAATGCTTGAGGTTTCTAGTAATTCATATAGAGAAGATGAGTTTGTTTTAAAATACATAACCAATATTTCAGATAAGAGAAGAATTACTGATATTTATTTTGAGGAATATCCTAACCTTGTGTTATATGCAGGGAACTATAGTAGTAGGAGAGATATATTTCCTATATTTCTATGGGGTAGCAATTTTAGAGAAGAAGTCTATGGTAGATATGTTATTCGAAACCTTTACGTTACAATGGATATAAGAAGTTTAGGAGAATTTGATGAAATTGAATTAAATAATGCAAGGATTACTTTTGATGATGGCGATGTAATAGATGTAAACCTTGGTAGAATAATATTTTATAATTACTATGATGAAGATAACAATTATAAAAATGAACATTTGAAATCTTACAGTAGCACTAGTTCTTCTGATGGAACCTCATCAGCGATAATGGAAGTCAAAGAAGATATAACTATAACAAATGTGAAGTCTTCCTTATTAAAGGATGTAGATGATTTAGTAGAAATAAAAATAGGAGATATTGGTTATGGTGATATCTCAGAAATCCAATATAAAAATAATGATGTTCTAAGAATAAATTCAGTATTTAAGCATCCAAAGGATATCTTAAGAAAATTTAATCTATATAATATAGAGCCGAAGATTTACTATAAGGATTCAAATGAAGACCTCTTCTATAGACGAGTGCATGGTATTAAATATACAAATTACGATATTAGTACTTGGGAAATAATCAAGTATTTAAAGGCAAGGGGTGAGATCTAATGTATGAAGGATATAATAAAATCTTTTGGGGAATCTTTATTGCAACGTTTAACATAAAATTTGGAACAATGAAAATTTTTCCAGCCTTTGTAGGACTGCTGGTAATCTCTAGGGGATTAGGAATACTATATGAAGAAACTAAGCTAAAATTATTTCATAAGGCGCACAATATGGGGATATTAGCTACGAGTATATCATTTATAGGTGGAGTAATAGATTATTTTTCTAATGGCTCTTTAAATAGTTCCATAGCTATGTCAATTTGGGCCATAATGTATAATGTTATTGAGTTAATTTTGTTTTTCAAAACACTAGAATCCTCTATTGAATATTTAGATACTAATGATTATTCTGAGGTGGCTAATGAAAATATAGGAAAACTAAGAACCTACACAATTTGTTCAATTATTAATATTTCCTTAATGAGCTTTGCATTATTATTTAATTTTAGGATATTGATGTCTGTTGTAGCTTTCATTGCAATTATTTTAAGAATATTTATGATGGTATTAATTGGCAGATTAAAGAAATTATTTATTGAAGTTGAACTTTCAGATGAATAGGTTAAAACTATTGCAAAATGCCCTAATAATATGACTAAGTACGTATTTATTCAAAGTCGTTAAACAATTGTTTAACGACTTTGAAAGTTATGATAAAATAATAAGTGTAATCATTTTACTAATACAATTAAATGAAGGGAGATGGTAAAATGAGAATAGGTGAATTTGCACAGAAACATAATACAACACATGATACAATAAGACATTATTTAGATATGGGACTTTTGATAACTGAGAAAAAAGGTGGACATTATAGATTCGATGAGAGTGATAGCTGGGACTTAGAAAATATTATTGAACTAAAGGCAATGGGTTTTTCCTTATCCGAGATCCAAGAGCTATTATGTTATCATCGTCTTGCTGGAGATATGACCATCGAATATAGAAAATATTACTTGTCTCTATTAGAAGATAAAAAGAAAGATTTTGAAGAGAAAATAGAAAAATATAAAACTATGGGTACTTTTATTAGTGATAAAATAATGAAGCTTCAATTAGATGAAGATAAATTATCAAAATTAGGGTTGCCCCTATCTTCAATTGAAATTATAAAGTGTCCATACTGTGGCTCTATAATGGAAATTTTTAATGGAATTATAGAAAAGAGCATGATTATGGCAGGAAAAATCAAGTGCAAATGTGGATTCATAGCTTCTATTGAAAATGGAATATATGTAGATGAGAAGGCAGTAAAAGAGAAAAAATTAAATAGCAAAACTATGCCGACTAAAAAGGAATTTTTAAATGCAGCATCTCCTAAATTTATTAATTTCTATTATAATGGTATGGCTAAATCAATTGATTATATATTAAGATATACAAAAGAGCCTAAGTATATATTAGAATTAGATCATTGCGTAGGTTCTTTCCTAATGCAATACATAAAGAACTTACCTAAAGATTCTACATATATTCTTGTCTGTTATGATAAAGACAGATTGACCAATATAAAGACTAATATAGAATTCCATTATAGTCATAGTAACTTTATTTTCTTATGTTGTGATGTAGACAGATTACCTATTGGAAATTCAAGTGTTGATCTTATTATCGATCATGGTATGACTAAGATTTATGCTGAGACAGAAGATAAATCACTTCCAATTATATGCTCTTCATTAATGAAGGAAAATGGAATTTTAGTTGGGACATATCATTATTTCGATAAAAAATCAAAGGATTTTGAGTCGTTGTTACCTAAGAAAAAGGAAGTTTATAATAGAGAAAAGAATTTAGAAAGATTAGAGGATGCCAGTTTTGAGAAACTAGAAATAACCGATATTGGACCTATAATAGAGAATAATCCTTTTAATTTAGATATAAGAAATAGAGAGTTATATATGACAGTATATGCAGGAAGAAAGAAAGGCAATGAAACATTGGGTTAGCCCAAGTTTTATTGCCTTTCTTATATTAATTTTATGAAAATATTATATTGACGTAGCTTTAACCCAAGAATATAAAATTTAATTAGTTAAATATAAATCAAACAAGGAGGTATTTTATATGAAATTTAAAAAGTCATTAAGTATGTTACTGTGCATAATACTTATGCTTGGCATTGTAGGTTGTACAAAAGATACACCTACTGATGCTCCAAAGGATAATATAAACAGTGAAACTACTTTTAAACCAGGTACATATACAGCGACATCAAAGGGTAACAATGGTGATGTAACGGTGGAAGTAGTATTTGATGAAAAGTCTATTGTGTCAGTAACTGTTAAAGAACATAGTGAAACCCCTGGATTAAGTGATACACCAATCCAACGTATACCAAGTAGTATAGTTGAAGGTCAAACTTTGTCAGTAGATACTGTGGCAGGAGCTACTATGACTTCTAATGCTATATTAGCAGCTGTTGAGGATTGTGTAAAACAAGCAGGTGGAGATGTAGATGTTCTTAAGGCTGCAGCAGGTAACAATGATGCGTCTGTATCTGAGACAGAATTGACAACTGATATAGTAGTTGTTGGTGGTGGAGGTACTGGTCTTGCAGCAGCAGCTTCAGCCTATGAAAATGGTGCAGATGTGATTCTTTTAGAAAAACTTGCTGCTGTAGGAGGTTCTACTGCATTATCAGGCGGAGGAATTTCTGCTACTGGTTCTCGATTTCAAGAGGAGCTTGGCATAAAAGATACTAAAGAGTCGTGGATGACTTTATGGAAGGAGCGTCAAAACACTAGTAATCCAGATGGTAAGTATCCTGATTATAATAGAGTGGATAAATTTATGGATGAAGCAATTAAGACCACTCACTGGCTAGTTGATACTATTAAGCATAAATATGGAAAAATAGAAGGTTTCGGTTTTGATCCAGTTCCAAGACTACATTTTCCAGATGGTGGTAATGGAAGCGCTTTAACTGGAAATATTGAAAAGTATATAACTGAGAAAGGTGTTAAAATACTTACTGAAACAAAAGTAACAGAATTAGTTACTAACAGTAATGGTGATGTAATAGGTGTTATTGCGGAAGGGAAAGATGGAAAAATCAAAGTAAATGCCAAGAAGGTAATTTTAGCAGCTGGTGGTTTTGCTAAGAATGAGGAATTATTAAATCGTTTTATTCCTGAGATGGCAGGAACTGCAGAGTTAAGTGCTGCTACCGTAGGTAGTACAGGTGATGGAATCCTGATGGCTGAGAAAATTGGAGCAGCTTTATATGAAGATCCATGGGTAATAGGTTTAGGTATTACATCTCGTGTTCCGGAGCTAAGAATATTAGATTGGGATAGCTCTAAGATTTTAGTAAATGAAAAAGGAGAAAGGTTTTTTAATGAAGCAAGCCATTATTCAATTGTAACTAATGAGGTTGCTGGTGAGAAAAGTGTTTGGATGATTCTAGATTCAAAGGAATCTAATATTAAGGCCACTGAACTATTTAAATCAGCTTTACCAAATGAAGAAATAGCTACAGGAAATACCATAGAAGAACTGGCAAATGCAATGGGAGTGCCAACTGATTCATTGACAAATACTATAAAGACCTTTAATGAGGGATGTGAAACAGGAAATGATCAGTTTGGTAAGATGAAAGAAATGCTAGTACCTATTAATGCAGGACCATATTATGCATTAAGATTTTATCCTAAGACAATGGGCACATTCGGTGGTGTAAAAACTGACGAATATTACAGAGTACTAAGGGAAGATGGCTCTATAATTAATAACCTATATGCAGGTGGAGAGTGTTCAAATAGAAATATGTATAATCAAGTTTATATGTCAGGAAGTGCTGTTCAATTAGCAGTTACTAGTGGACGTATAAGTGGGGAACATGCAGCTAAATCAATTAAATAATGGGGTTGAGCCTAGGAGCTTTTAATCCTAGGCTTTCTCATGTAGTGATAATATAATGGAGGGTTTTATAATATTTCTAATATATCTTATAAAATGGGTAATAAGAAAGAAGAAATAGTTGTAAAATAAATAAAAGTATGAAATAATATAATAATTCTGCTATTAATTAATAGCAGAATTATTATAAATAAAGGGAGGTAATGAAATGCCAAAAATAAAGGTAATAACCGATAGTACGGGGTATATTACTAGAGAGTATGCAGAAAAAGAAAATATAGCCATAGTTCCACTAAATTACGTATTTGGAGAGGAAACTGGTAAGGAACCATTTCCAGGAGAATTTGATGAGTTTTATAATAAGTTAAGTACTACAAAACTATTTCCTTCTACATCCCAGCCTGCGGCAGGTGAGTTTTTAGATGCTTTTAATAAGGCTTTCGAAGAAGGATATGATGAGATAATAGCCATTGTTTTATCCTCTAAATTAAGTGGCACTTATAACAGTGCAGTGCTTGCAAAAAATATGTTAGAGAATAAAATGATTACTATTGTTGATTCGCAGATGGCAGCTTCAAATCTAAGATTTCTAGTTGAGGATGCTGTGAAGATGGCTAAGGAAGAAAAAACATCTAGAGAAATTGAAAACCATTTAAATTATAAAAAGATGAAAATGCATGTGTATTTGACTACTGAGACCTTAGAATATTTAAGTAGAGGTGGTAGACTCTCAGCAGTTCAAGCAACAGTAGGTAATCTATTAAATATTAAACCTATAATTGAGCTAAATAATGGAGAACTTAAGCTTTTAGAAAAATTAAGAGGGAAAAATAAGGCATTATCGGCTATAATAGACAAGGTTCCATCTAATGTTGAAAAAATAGGGGTATGCCATGT
The DNA here is from genome assembly GCF_018917285.1 of Tissierella carlieri. Classification (NCBI taxonomy): domain Bacteria; kingdom Bacillati; phylum Bacillota; class Tissierellia; order Tissierellales; family Tissierellaceae; genus Tissierella; species Tissierella carlieri. The sequence goes on from NZ_JAHLOH010000016.1 coordinate 55,284, forward strand.
TTTAGATGTAGAAGATGCTAGGAAATTAAAAAATAAATTAGAAGAAATGTTTCCTAATGCTGTAATAACAATTGATGAATTAGGCCCGGTTGTTGGAGCACATTTAGGGCCTAAGGGAATAGGAATTTGTTTTTATTAAATATTATATATTTAATTATAAATAGATACTCAAATTGTGCGAAATATGATATAATTATGACGAACTAAAAGTTATTAATTATAGTGGGGGTGCATTTAATGAGAAAAATATTAGTGACAGGAGCATTAGGACAAATTGGTTCAGAACTTACTACGGAACTAAGAAGAATTTATGGGGCAAGCAATGTAGTTGCTAGTGGTAGAAGAGTAAAAGAAGGCCATGAAAAGTTAATTGAATCCGGACCGTTTGAAATAGTAGATATAACTAAAGGCAAAGAAGTATCAGAAATAGTTAGAAAACATAATATAAATACAATCATCAATCTTGCTGCGATTCTTTCAGCTGTTGGTGAAAAATATCCAGAGCAATGCTGGGATATTAATATGAATGGACTATACAATATTCTTGAAGTAGCGAGGGAAGAAAACTGCATGGTATATACACCATCTTCTATTGCAGCTTTTGGACCTACAACTCCACCAGATAATACACCACAAGACACTATTCAAAGACCAACAACTATGTATGGTGTCACAAAGGTAGCTGGAGAATTATTATGTGACTATTATTTCAAGAGATTTGGAGTAGATACTAGAGGAGTTCGTTTCCCAGGTCTTATTTCCTATGAAACATTACCAGGTGGAGGAACTACAGACTATGCAGTTCATATCTATTATGATGCATTAAAGAACAAGAAATACACCAGCTTCATAGGTAAAGGAACCAAGATGGATATGATGTATATGCCAGATGCATTAGATGCTATAGTAAATCTTATGGAAGCAGATTCATCTAAACTAATCCATAGAAATGCATTTAATGTAACTGCAATGAGCTTTGATCCAGAAATGCTAGCTGCATCAATTAAAAAAGTTATACCAGAATTTGAACTAGATTATGATGTGGATCCGATAAGACAAGGTATTGCTGATACTTGGCCAAATTCATTAGATGATTCAGCTGCTAGAGAAGAGTGGGGATGGAATCCAAAATATGATTTAGATGCAATGACTAGGGATATGCTTGAAAAACTGACAATTAAATTAGGATTATAGAATACTTTTAATAGGGTTATAGGCTAATTAGCCTATAACCCTATATTAATTAATTTTCTAAAAACATGGTTATAAATTGTATATAAATAGGTGACCTTTCTATGGGAATATATTCTGCTTTTAATACTAAGAGACCTGCTTCAACTATATAATTGATACCTGGTTGAATTACTCCATTCACAAAGAGACTTTGAAAAGAGGTTTGATGAGGAGCTAGTATTCCCTTGTTACCGTATATAGTTAGTTCATCACTGTTTGTGTATATTTTTGTTCCATTTGCAAGAGTATTATACTGATAAGTTTCTGCTTTTAAAAGTTGGTTACTTGAATTCTTTATTATTAAATACTCAAGAATAATTGGTGCACCTTTTTGAGGAATATCTACTGTTGTTAAAGTCAAAAGTCCAGGTTTTATTGTATAATTAACTTTGGGTTGTAATACCCCATTAATAAATAAATTAAAATATGAGACTAAATCTGGATTAGGAATCCCTTTATCACCGTATATCTTTATCTCATCATCATTTGTAAATTTCTTTTTGACTCCATCTGAAACTGTGTTATATTGATAATTTTCTGCATATATGACTTTGCTATTCTGACTATGAAAATAACCAGTGATTTCTGCAACTAGTACAACAATAGTAGAAGAATTTAAATCTCCTATATTCCAGATAATCCGGCCATTTGATTGAGAGGCAGTGCCTTGGCTTAGGCTAATGATATTAAAACTAACCAAATCAGTTAAAAATAAGTCATCGGTCATAATAATATTATTGACAGGGCCATGCCCATTGTTTGATATTTGAATTTCTATTATCCATGTATTAGTGACCTTAGGTTTAACATTTAAGGGACCTGCTATAATATATTTTTTAATAGTTAAATTACCAAATATAGGAGAACATAGGTTACAGGTGTTAGATTTTAGTGATTCTTTTTGCAAAAATGGCTTTTCTTTTGTTGGAAAAAAATTGGGAAGTTTTCTAAGTTTAAAGGTGTCAAGGACTGAAATATTATTAGAGTTTTCATAATGAGAAGGTTTAGGATTCAATTCAAAACTAGGTATAAATAATTGAACTTTTTCTACTGCTTTAATAATTATAAACACCCCTACAGAAAAATTTAATAGATTGTTTAATTCAATAGACTGTGTTAAAATCTTTGAATTAGTATCTAATAGAATATCAAAAGAAAATTCATCTCTTTTATCTGGGGTAAACATAACGATATCTTGAGGTGTATCAGGTAAATATCCTTTAATCGTATCTCCCTCCATAGTAGTTATTTCAAATGGTATTTTTAGGAAAAACTGAATTCTTTTGAAATTCAGCTTATCCTTTATATCAGTTATCACTAGGGTATTTTCTATAATAAAGCCTTGCTTAAATATAATATTTTTGAAAGTATCATTACCTATATCTACTATTATATTTCTAAAGCAAGATTTTTGTTGACATTGAAAAAAAACTTTGTCAGTAATAATACAGGTGTTTTTTAAATCATGTATAAAGTCAAAAACTTTGACTGATGGACCAGAGGATATACTAGATAGTATACACGAATCCAGATTCGAATCTAAACCTGAGGCAATAGCTCTATTTATAGAACGTAAACCTGTAGCATTAAAGAGACCTTTGATTTTAAACATAGCAGTTAAGGTTTTACCAGGAGGAATCTCTTCAATACTCCAGATAATAGAATTATGAGCTACAAGAATGCCTCCAGAAACTATAAATAGGGTATTAATATAATTAATCTCGTCAAATAAAATATAGTCTGTTACAATTACGTTCTTTAAAACCTCACTAGTTAAGTTAGTAACTTTTAAAGAGAAGCACCATGTTCTGAACTTACCCGAGAAGGCTGCTAGAGGTTCATCTACAATAAATTTTTGTAATAGTAATCTTTCTTTTATGGTACTTTGATCAGGCAAAACTATGATTTCTATATCATCTGCAGGACCAGCAAATATTTCACCAGTAGCTAGATTACCAAGAACTGAGGCAGTATCTAAATTTCTAAATCCATCTTTAGAAAAAGAACCTATAATGTCTACTACTAAAACTGAAGTTTCTAATTTCTTTAGTAGACCGACTTCCCAAATAATTTTATCATCTATTAGACTAGCATTGCCTTGGGATATACTGATAATTTTAGCATTATTTATATTATCTATAAATAATGTATCTGTCATAATAACATCAGATATATTATTACTATTAGAATTACTTATCTTTATTTCTACTCTCCAGCTATTGGTTTTATCAACATTTACTTTTGTTGGTCCAGATGTGATGGTCTTAGTAATATCTAGACTTCTAACAATTTCTATTGATTTTCCACAGACAATATCAGACCTAACTTCACCTAATGGGCTATCACCGATTGCCAAACTTCTATTGATAAAGCGAGTGCCATCGGCTTTGAAAAGACCCTCTACTTCAAAATTTGCAGTGACAGATTCTCCTATATTTAAAGTATTTAAATTCCAAGTAATAGTTGAATCATTTATAATGATATCACCTTGGAATGGAGAAAAGTTTATTATGTTTAAGATAGAATCTAGAATAATATTATCTGTTACAATAATATTATTAATTGGGATACTTCCTATATTGGAGACTGTCAGGGAAAACTTCCAATTGCCAATATGTCCTGTTGGAATAGATGTAGGACCAGATATAATATTTTTTTCTAGTTTTAGATAATCTTTTATGGAATTCTGAACTATAATATTAGAATCAGTAACAGGACCTACAGAGATATGTCCTAATGGTATATGACCTTTAGCAGCAGCCGAATTAAGATTTGTAGTTTCTTCTTCTATAAAGGTAATAAAAGAAATAATAATAGCTACATCTTTTTGAGGAACATCTTTAGTTTTTAATAACAGTAATCCCTTTTCAATTTCATAGTTAACCCTAGGTTGTAATACACCATTAATGAACAAATTAAAATAAGAAACATCATTGGGATCGAGGATACCTCTGCTTCCATATTCTATCAATTCATCTTGATTAGTGTAAATCCTTTTTTTACCATCGGACAGAGCGTTATAATGATAAACATCGGCTTTTAATAACCTTTTCTCATTGTTTAAAGAAGAATCTTTTGTGTACATAGATATCACTCCGAAAATAAATATAGGCTCACATGTAATTAGTTTATGTATAAAACAAATAATGTGTTCTTAAGGATAATAAAGATATATGCGTTTAAAAAGGATGTGCTATGTGGCACATCCTTAAATTTAGATGTTAAGTTGTTACTGTAGTTGTAGAAGTAGAAGTTGGAGCAAAGTTATTTACTACTAGGATAATAGGGGCATCAACAGGGACTGTAGATGCTTGAGGTATTACAACTTGAGAACCATCGGCACTAACTGTATATAGACCAGATTGCTGTAATACTCCATTTACAAATAGCAAGTAATATCCATTGTCTGTTGCTACAGTTGTAAGATTTCCTGTAACCGCATTACCAGAATCATCCATGAATTGAGTAGATGGAATAGTTATGGTACCTCCAGATCTCTCATCTTCTCTTAATTTATAGAAATATTTCTCCACTTCTGGATTAGTATCTGTTGTCGTTGTTGTAACTGCACTCATAACAAGTTTAAATAATTCTGTAGCCATAGTAATTTATCCCTCCTTTATTTTGATTTATACCTTAGTATATTAGACAAGGTGTCAACTTGCTACTGAAAGGAGATTATACCTGTTAAATTATTAATGATTTTATGTGAATTAAGAGTGAAAATGAGCTAGCCGTTAAAAGTCGTATTCTACTATCTATTTTAAGTTGATTAATAGGTGTAACCATTTAATTTATTAAAACATACAATATTAATGGGAATGAACAAGCTGTAGATTGTTTTTTCTAGATTTATTAAACTCTATATTACAATTAGATGAAAAGAAGGAGCGTGTTATATATGGAAGATAATAACGGATTTATCCGAAAAATCCAGGAATGTTATGATGAAAATATCCAATCGAATTCGTATATCATACCAAGAGATTTCATTAATAAAAGTATAGATTATAATTGTAATAGATGGGTTAGGCCTTGTCCTTGCCGTTGTCGTTGTCATTGTCATTGTGGTAGATGGCCTTGGTGGATGGATTGTCCAGAAGATCCAGGAGAAGTTGTTACAGCAGATTCAATGTTTGCGGCGAATGCTTCTGGAGCAACTATAGCAGTAGTACCAGCTGGAACTTTAGTTCCATTGCCAGATGCTCAGAATTTAGATGGATTTATTCCAAATGGAACTAATACTTTATTTATGGTTCCAGAAACAGGACGATATTATATAACCTATAATATAAATTTTACTGTAGCAGTAGCTGTAGGCTCTAGGGTGACAGTAAATGGAAATCCTCTAGCTGGTTCCAATATACAGCCATTATTAGGCACTCAATATAATGCATCACTTATAGCTAATTTAAGAGATGGCGATACAGTGGGATTAGAACTTTTTGGTTTGCTAGGAGCAGCGGTACTAAGAAGTGGAGTAGGAGCATCTTTAAATATTATTAGATTATCATAGTATAGATATGAAACCCTCAAATGTTTTTGCATTTGAGGGTTTCATAAAAATTCTTTTATTGAGACATTAGTATATATTTTAGTATATATTCAAGGAAGTTTTCTTGAAATCCGTGTACCCAAGGTTCTTATTAAATAAGGTTAGAAAAAAGAGAGAAGTTTCTTATGGATTATAAAAAAGTGTAACCATTATTGACTAAGGAAAATATTTTATAGTATAAGAAGGAGGTAATTCTATGGATCAAAATTATTATATAGCTGTTTTTGAAACAAAGAATAAAGCAGTATTTCTATACTCTACACTTGAGACCATGGGCTATAGCAATTTTCAACTAATATCTACTCCTTGCACGTTAAAGGCTGGATGTAATTACTCAATAAAATTTAGAAATATAAGGTATGCAGATGTTTTAGCCAGAGAGGCAGAAGAGCTAAATATTGGAGCCTTTGATATATACTTCGTTGAGAAAAAGGATGGTAAGTATAAATATAAAAAAACAAACATATAGATTAATTTATAAATCTATTTAAGAAAGAAGATTTTTTTGAGTTAATAGATTTTTGTAGATTGTCTAGTTTATCCTCCATGCTTTTTTGATTAGTTAGCAATTGATTTAAAATAGGGTGTATAAAATCATAATTTTCTAATATAGATTCAATTTTATTTTCTAATCCATTTAAAATATCAGGTTTTATTTCAGAAGGTTCTGAAATGATTTCTTTGTTTTCTAATTCTAATGATGAAGTTTCAGAAGTTTTTGGAGACTCTATATATGAGAAGGAATCTAGAAAATAAAATTTAAGATTATCATAAATATTACAATAAATATAATTGATTTTGTCTATATTTGACCTGACTTTAGCCAATATTGTATTCTGGCGTAGAGTCTCACTATTTTCTTCTTTTAACCAAGAGTTGCCATAGTCAGAAGAATAGAGTAGATCAATATTATTATTATATAAAGATATTAATTTTAGTTTATTATTTTCTTCAAAGATTATTGGCGGATATTTTGATAATGGTATATATGGAAGCTTTATATCCTTCCATATATACTTTTCTTTTCCGCTAGAATTCATTCTTAGATATTTCACTTGATAATTATTATTTACTTCTTCTATCCACAATCCATGTAAGTTATCTTGAGAATCTATGAATAGAAAAGGCAACCAATTATTACTGCTATCCGAAGATATCTGTTTAGACAGAGAACTCCATGTTTTAGTATAATGACTATAAAAGACATGATATATTTGAGGATTATTTATATTATTTCTATATAATAAATGAATAGTACCTTGTTTATCTACATCTATAATGAAAGGATCTGGAGTTCTTTTTGAAACATATCTAATTGCATTATGTTTTTCTTCAGTGCCATAGATTACATGCTGAATAGTCCAAACATTGGAATTTATTAAATTAGAATAATCATAAATTATATGGAGCTTATCTTTAATCATTAAAATTTCTATTTGATTATATATGTTTGATTTTATATCAAATTTTGCGATAGTAGATTTTGACCATTTCCCTTCTATATATTTATAATAGTTCAATTCTCCATTATTTATTAATGCAACGAGATGTATTATATCATTTTCATCAATAAGAACAGAGTAATTTAATATATTTTTATCATATAGGCTATTAGAATTTAAAGCTATTAAGGATGAATCAAAAACACTATAGATAATATCTCTATCATCTCCCAATTGAAATATAAATATCTCTCTATTAGAATTAATAACAATATTAATATTTAAATTAAACATTTAATTCACCTCCATAAATTATTTAGTAGCACATTACTATATCTATACATAATATGTTAGTGAATATGAATTTATTAAATAAAAGGAGTGAAAAGCATGGCTGAATTTAATATTAATCAAATAAGTCAGGAGTTAGATTGTGATTGTATTATTGTTGACAAAGTATTCGCAAGTTGCCAACAAAGAGAATGTTTTCCTGAGATCGAAGTAGAAATATGTGAGAAGAAATTCGAAAGAATAAGGTTTAGACCTGGATTTATAGTACCTAATACATTAATAGTTACAGATACTGATATTCCTAATTTTAGAAGAGTGAGATTTACAATAAGGATACCTTTCCAGATTCTAGACTGCAATGGGAACATAATAGCAGAAGGTTTTCTACCAGACATATTTAAAGATATAATATTATATATTCCAGATGCCAGAGATGAGTTCGACTTTAGGATAGTCGTTGAAACGAGCTCTGAAGTTTTACTACCACCAGTACAAACTGGAGATAACTTAATTTTTACAGCTGGGGTATTTATTATAATTAAGGTAGTAGGTACTGTACAACTCTTAATACCAACGTTTGGATATTGTCCGCCACCACCTCCATGTGAAGAATTTAGTCCACAAGATATATGTGAAGATTTCTTAGAATGTGCGCCATTCCCAGAATTTTTCCCACCTCAAATTGGGGATTTAGAATGTTCTCCATGTAATCCAGCACCGTAGAGAAGAGCTGAATGGCTCTTCTTTTTTTGTCTAATTTTATAAAATATGAATGTTGACAAAAACACTAGGGTATAATATACTTATTAATGAAAACCAAGCGGAACAGTTGGGATTAAAAGAGGTGAAAAAATGAAATTATCTACAAGAGGAAGATATGGCTTAAAGGCAATGTTTCAGCTAGCTTTATATCATGGTGATGGCCCTATATCTCTAAAACAAATTGCAGATGAACAAAATTTATCAGAGAATTATTTAGAGCAATTATTTTCTATTCTAAAAAAAGAAGGATTATTAAATAGTGTAAGAGGTGCTCAAGGTGGGTATATGTTGTCGAAGGAGCCAAGTGAAATTACAGTAGGAAATATATTGAGAGCTCTTGAAGGGAATATGGCCCCATCTGAGTGTGTTATGGGTGATGAATTTGAATGCTCCAAGGAAGATAAATGTGTAACTAAATTAGTTTGGGTTAAGATAAAAGACAGCATTGATGAAGTAATTGATTCCATCACATTACAAGATATGGTGGATGATGAGAATAAATTAAATAGAAAACAGTAAACTTAGGAGGATGAGTCTATGGGAAAATATATATATATGGATAATGCAGCTACAACTCCAGTAAAAAAAGAAGTATTAGAAGAAATGATGCCATATTTTACTGAGAAATATGGAAATCCATCATCTGTTTATTCTCTAGGTAATATATCTAAAAGAGCTGTAGAAAGTGCAAGAGAGAAGGTAGCAAAGGTTCTTCATGCAGATAAAAGGGAAATATTTTTTACTGGGGGAGGTTCTGAAGCTGATAACTGGGCTATCAAAGGTATTGCATTTGGTAATAAAGATAAAGGCAATCATATAATAACTACTAGAATTGAACATCATGGAATATTACACACCTGTGAATACTTACAGAAAAATGGATTTGAAGTCACTTATTTAGATGTAGATAAATATGGCTTAATTAATTTAGAAAATCTTAAAAATGCAATAACTGATAAAACAATACTTATATCAATCATGTTTGCAAACAATGAAATAGGAACTATACAGCCAATTAAAGAAATCGGAGAAATAGCAAAAGAAAATAAGATATATTTTCATACAGATGCTGTTCAAGCAATTGGACATATTGACATAAATGTTAAGGAATTGAATATAGACCTTTTATCTCTGTCAGCTCACAAGTTTTATGGTCCAAAAGGAATAGGTGCTTTATATATTAGACAAGGGGTAAAAATTGATCCCCTTATATCTGGTGGAGGACAAGAAAGAAATAGAAGAGCAGGAACTGAAAATGTGCCAGGTATAGTTGGAATGGGAAAAGCGATTGAATTAGCTTATGAAAACTTGGATGAGCATAATGATAAATTAATTAGATTAAGAGATAGTTTAATCGAGAAGATACAATTAAATATTCCTTATGTGAGATTAAATGGACATCCAACCTATAGATTACCTGGAAATGTAAATATGTGTTTTCAATTTATTGAAGGAGAATCTTTGCTGCTTAGTCTAGATATGGAAGGAATTGCTGGTTCAAGTGGCTCAGCTTGTACTTCTGGGTCATTAGATCCTTCTCATGTTTTATTAGCTATCGGTCTGCCACACGAGATTGCCCACGGTTCTTTAAGACTATCACTAGGAGATTTTAATACCGAAGAAGAATTAGATTATGTAGTAGAAAAACTTATTAAAATAGTAGATAGACTAAGAAGAATGTCACCACTATACGAAAAAATAAAGGAGGAAAAATAGATGTACTCAGAAAAGGTAATGGATCATTTTCAAAATCCGAGAAATGTTGGAGAAATATTAGACGCAGATGGCGTAGGTGAAGTTGGTAATGCTAAGTGTGGAGATATAATGAAAATGTATCTTAAAATAGAAAATGGAGTTATTGAAGATGTTAAATTTAAGACATTTGGATGCGGGTCTGCTATTGCATCTTCTAGTATGGCTACAGAGTTGATTAAAGGGAAAACAATTGAAGAAGCCATGCAATTGACTAATAGGGCCGTTGCAGAGGCCCTTGATGGACTACCGCCAGTAAAGATGCATTGTTCGGTGTTAGCAGAACAAGCTATAAAATCAGCTCTATTAGATTATTCAAAAAAGAATAATGTTCATATTGAAGGATTAGATGATGTAAATTTTGACGATGATGACCATCATAACCACGATTTAGAGGAATTATAAAACCATTTATTTTTCTAAAAAATTCTAATATTAGATAATACTAACAGAATTATTATCTCCTTTTAGTGACAATATATATTATATAGATTAGAAAAAGGAGATGGATATATTGTTTAATAATAAGTATAAAAATGGGGCATTTTGGGGAACGGTTATAGGAACATCATTAGGTATTATTATTACCTCAAAAATGACACCTTTAAATAAAAAGAAAATGATGAGAACTGCTAGAAAAGTAAGAACTAATTTAAGAGATGGGATGAATTCTTTTTGGGACTAGGCAGCACTTGCTGCCTTTTCACGAATTCAAAGGGGAGATAAACTATGAATCCACCAAGTTTTTTTATTAAATTGATTTGGTCGCTTTCTATTATATTACTAGTGTTAGTTATATATTATCTTATTAACATAGGAAACAATTTTGTCTCAGACAGGAAAAAGATTAGGATTAATGATAAAAAGCTTTTACCTATTATTATAGGATTAGTTTTTTTGTTTTTGCTTTTTAATCTATTTAAAAAATATACAATATTATCGGAGACATTCTATACTATTATATTTTCTGCAATTTTGGCGTATCTTTTTAATCCAATAATAAATTATTTAGAAAAGAAAAATATAAATAGATTAAGAGGAGTTTTTCTATTATATCTAGGAATAGTGGCTATGTTTCTAATTTTAGCATTTTTAGTAATACCAAAGTCAACTACTGAGATAAAAAGACTTGTAGTGGATATGCCTATATATTTAGAAAAGGCCTCAGCATTAATAGACGAGCTCTATAACAAGTATTATTCTACTTTAGGTGATTTACCTCCGATGTTTCAAGGAGTCCAACAAGTTGTTATGGAAAATATTGTTGGAATAGAGCATATGGTTATGAATGCACTTAAAAACTTTATTGGTGGAATACTCAATACGTTTTCAAAGTTTGTTAGTCTGATATTAACACCTATTTTAACATTTTATTTTTTAGTAGATAAAAATTATTTTAAGGATAGGATGATGGGATTTATTCCTAAAAAATATAGAAAAGATTCCATAGCATTATTTCGTGAAATAGATGATTCTTTATCCAAATTTGTCAGGGGAAAAATAATCATGGCCGCATATGTAGGTATTGCAACCTCTATAGTTCTACTTATTATGGGAATTGATTTTGCCATTGTCATTGGCTTTATAACTGGAATTGCTGATATTATACCTTACATAGGTCCTTTTTTAGGATTTTTACCAGCTGTATTTTTTGCTTATTTAATTAGTCCTTTAAAAGCAATATGGGTAGCTGCATTATTTGTTTTTATTCAATGGGCTGAGAATAACATCCTTGCACCTAAGGTGATAGGAGAAACAACAGGAATTCATCCATTGATAATACTTATCTCCATAATAATTGGAGGAGGGGTATTTGGAGTATTGGGAATGATTTTAGCAGTGCCAGTAGTTGCTATCTTTATAATTTTGTTTAGATTTGTAAGTAAAAAATTTAGGAAACCACCAAGAGTGCAGAATTAGAGGTTCTAGTTATTTACAAATCTAGAATATTAACTATAATCAAAATATATCATAAAACTTTAAGTACTATTATAAAGGGAGAAAATCAATTCCCTTATAATAGTATTTTTATTTCTAATAGGAAAGCGGTGTCTTTTCCCATTCTTATTTCTTAAGATACTAAATATAGACAGAGAAAAACTTAATTAGATTATGGATTTATATTATCATTCATAGAATATAGTTAGTCTATATCTATGTTATAATGTTCTTTACAAGCATTTTTAAATTTACTTTTTAATTCATTTTGATCTGATATTTCATACAAATGTTTTGCTTTCTCAAGGCTGTTTATATAATTATCATAATTTAGCAAGTGTTCTGCAATACCTTTTCTAGTATATAGAAGAGCTAAACAATAAAGGCTTCGATTTTCTATGCATGTTTTTATACCTAAATTTGCAAAATGCAAAGCATTATCGTGGAGAAATAGTCTATGATAAGTATATGATAGATTGTAAACTACTCTAATATTAAGCTCCCAATCATCTGATTCTAAGTTTTTATGGCAAAACTGTAATAATTCAAGACATTTGTTTATGGATTCTTTTTTATTTAAGATAAGTGCTATGTTCATGAGAATTCGGATTTCTGTGTTATTGTAAACAAAATTATTATATTCTATTAGAGAGAAATTAGGAGAAGTTATTTTTATAGATTCTATTAAATATAATAATGCTTTATCATAATCATTACAACTGACTTTAAGAAAAATAGCTTTGACCAAGAAATAAAGTTGCTTTGTTAATCTGGAAAAATAAGAATTCATATCATCTTTATCGATAATTGCATTTAGATTATCCAATTGATTTTTTAACTCAATAAAACTTCCATTTTCAATTATTTTTTCAATTGAATTCTTTAACTGATGAAACTTCGAATAGTTATTAAATCTATATTTTAGTAATATAGTATTTAAATCTTTTTTTAATACCATGGATAAAATATCCAACGTTTCCTGCTTTGGTATTACTTTTCCGTTTTCGATTTTGCTCAAGGTATCTACATTAACTCCTGATAGAAATGATATATCTTTCTGGGTAAGGTTTAGATTCTTCCTTATATTTCTTATTTCTTCACTAAATGATTCTAAATTATAGTACAAAAAGTCACCTCCTTAAAAAAATACCGATTTAAATCGGATTGAATTTCATATTAATTACATATATTATATAAGTAATAAAAAAATATGTAAAGAGAGGGAAAATTATGAAAAAAAGATTAATGCCAATTTTAATTATCTGTATTATCCTATCATCTTTATTAAATTTTATTCCATTTAAAAACAACTATAAAACTGTTGCACAAAAAGGTAAGGACGACGTAATAGAAATACATTCAGGTGATTTAGAAATTTTATTGTAATCAGAATTTACAGAATTTTTAAACAAATAGCACTTAAAAACTAAAACATAAATAAAATGAATAACAGCCTTAAAACCGATATTTTCAAAAACTTGCAAAATTTATAAGAACAGATTAGTTTTTATAAGTTAATATGTATATTTATAAAGTTTTGAGAGGTTTTAAGGTTGTTTTTGAATAGGGGGGATATTATGTTAACAAAGACCTGACGTATATCAATATATCAAATAGCTAAATATAGAGAAAACGTAAGATAAAACAAAGGGGGATTAGTGATGAAAAGGATATTAAGTTTACTGATGGTATTAACATTAATTGTATCTATGAGTATAACTGCTGTAGCAGAGGAGGAAAATATTTTTAGATTAAGAAGTGATGAGATACAGACAATATCAGGGGAGTTAATAGTATCAGTTGAAAATGGAAGTGATTATTCTCTGCAAAATACTGGGGATATTATTGCTAAACATGTTTCAATATTCAAAGATAAGGATTTTATTATTAAAGATTCTCTTATCTCTTCCATTGATAATGATAAAATCAAACTTAATGACTTAGATGAGGACTTTAGAGAACAGATTGTTAAAGATATGGGATATGTGTATTTAGTAAGTTACTCAAAGGAATATAGAAGCCAAGAAGACGCTATTAAAGAATTAGAAAAAACTTTAGAAGAGTCTGGCATAAAGGTTAGATATATTGAGCCAAATTATATGGTATATGCCTTGGATGAATATACTTTGGATGATTATGCTATAGAAATAGATGGAGATATACTTGAAGACGAAATAGGGCTTCAAATGCATAATAATCAAAGATGGCATTATGAAATGATTAAGGCTCCTAGTGCTTGGAATATAACTTCAGGGAGTAGCGGAGTAAAAATAGCTGTATTAGATACAGGAATAGATCATAATCATCAAAGTCTAAGAGACTTTGTTGATAGAAATTTAGGCAGAAACTTTTCAGGTGGCTCCTCAACAGATACTATGGATAGACAAGGACATGGAACTCATGTATCGGGAACAATAGCAAGCTATGGCAGTGTTTCAGGCGTAATGAAAAATGCAACATTAATTCCGGTAAAGGTCTTAGGAGATGATGGAAGAGGATCAACCTACGGAATCGTTCAAGGTGTATTGCACGCAGCAAACATACAGGCAGATGTAATAAATATGTCTTTAGGCGGCGGCGGATATTTGCAAAGCTTTGATGATGCTTGTAGAACAGCTGTATCAAGAGGTGTAGTTGTAGTAGCAGCATCTGGAAATGAATATGCTTCAAGTATATCATATCCTGCGGCATATGATAGTGTTATAGCAGTAGGTGCAGTTGATTCAAACAGAAGAAGAGCATCTTTCTCGAATTATGGGACAGGCTTAGAGCTTATGGCACCAGGGGTGAATATATATAGTACAATTCCTGGAAATCAATATCAAACTAATTCAGGAACTTCTATGGCATCTCCTCATGTGGCTGGAGTAGCAGGTCTTATGAGATCGGTTAATAGAAATGCCTCTGTATCAGAAATCAGAAGTGTATTGAGAAATACTGCTCAATATGCAGGGAATAGTACAGAATATGGTTATGGAATAGTGGACGCTTATGCAGCAGTTCAAGCCATAAGTGGAAATCCAGCACCAAATACGGAAACAAGAACAAGTGTAATGACAGATAAAACTTCTTATTATAGATCTGAGATTGTAAATGTTACAGTAAAGGTAACAAATAAAGATGGTCAACCATTGCAAGGAGCTACAACTAAACTTACCTTAACATCTCCAGACAATTCTAAAGTGAGTGCTGCTAAGACCACTAATGCTAGCGGGGAGGTACAGTTTACAATAACTGCAAATGCTAATTCTCTTATAGGAAATTATGGAATCCTCATAGAAACATCATTGACTGGATATAGTCCAAGTACAGCTAATACAACTTTTAGATATATAAATTAGTGAGTATTAATCAAAAAATGAAATAGAGATAATTATTTATATTTCAATCTATTTACTGGTATCTGTAAATAAAGTATCCTTTTAAATTAGATGAAATATAAAGGCTTATTTGATAAAGGTGCTTGTAAAAGTGGATAAAAAAATCCGCTTTACAAGTACTTTTATTTATAGATATTAACTTACTATAAATTCGGAAAATTCATATTATTAAGAAAGCATTTCTGGTTTATCTTCACTTTTAAAGTCTAATTATTGACAAATCGGGAATATTAAATTATAATCCAAATATATCATAAGAGAGAATCTCGTCCCTCTACTAGGGACGATTTTTTGCAATTCATACAACGGATAAAAACCTTATTAGCTTCGAAATTATTTGAAGTTAAAGATAATCTTAAATGGAGAGGTGTATATAATGAAAAAGATTGGATTACATGAGATAAGAAAAGAGTTTTTTGACTTTTTTAGGGAAAAGGAACATTTAGTTGCACCTAGTTTTTCACTTGTGCCTCAAAATGATAAATCATTACTTTTAATTGGAGCGGGAATGGCACCATTAAAGAAATATTTTACAGGAGAGCAAACTCCGCCTAATAAAAGAATGGCAACATGTCAGAAATGTATTAGAACAGGTGATATTGACAATGTAGGTAAAACGGATAGACATGCCACATTTTTTGAAATGTTAGGAAACTTCTCTTTTGGAGATTATTTTAAAAAAGAGGCTACAGCTTGGGCTTGGGAATTCCTTACGGAAAGAATGGAAATAGATAAAGAAGATTTATGGGTGACAATATATTTGGAGGACGATGAAGCTTTCGAAATATGGAATAAAGAGGTTGGAGTACCAAGTGAGAGAATCGTAAGGTTAGGGAAGGAAGATAACTTCTGGGAATTGGAAGTTGGGCCATCAGGTCCTTGTTCAGAGATATATGTTGATAGGGGAGAAAAACATGGATGTGGATCCCAAAATTGCAAACCAGGATGTGAATGTGATAGATTTATTGAAGTTTGGAACTTGGTATTTACTCAATTTGACAAAGATGAAAATGGAGTATATCATCCACTGCCAAACCCAAATATAGATACAGGCATGGGACTTGAAAGAATCACGTGTGTAATGGAAGGAACTAAAACTATATTTGATACTGAAGCAGTTAAAGAAATTAGAAGAAAAGTAGAAGAAATCGCTAAAATTATCTATGGTAATGATCCTAAAAAAGATATTTCTATAAGAGTAATTACTGATCATAGTAGGGCTATGACCTTTTTGGTATCTGATGGAGTGTTGCCTAGTAATGAAGGAAGAGGATATGTATTAAGAAGACTAATTCGTAGAGCAGCAAGACATGGTAAACTTCTAGGTATAGAAGAAGCATTCTTGAGCCAAGTCGTTGATGTTGTAATTAATTCATGGCAAATAGAATATTCTGAGTTGAAAACAAGAGAAGATCAGATTAAAAAGATAATAAAGGCAGAAGAGGATAAGTTCCAAGAAACTATTCATCAAGGAATATCCATTTTAGAAGAATATATAAATGAAATGAAATTAAGTAATGAGACTATTTTAAGTGGAGAAAAAGCATTTAAATTATATGATACTTATGGATTTCCTTTAGATTTAACGAAAGAAATCCTTGAGGAAAAAAACTTAAAGGTAGACGAGGAAGAATTTAATATAAATATGGAAGAACAAAGAAATAGGGCTAGAAAAGCTAGGGATGAAGGCGATAGTGGTTGGTCTACAGGGAGTGACCAAGATATTTTTAAAGGCTTAGATACTATTTTCAGAGGATATGAAAAAACTAATATTGTAGCTGAAATAACAGGATTATTTAGTAATAATCAAAAGGTAAAGGAATTAAATGCCGAAGAAGAAGGTATTATTATATTAAATGAATCACCATTCTATGGAGAATCTGGTGGGCAGGTAGGAGATACTGGAATTATTGAAAGTCCTGATTTCAAAGCTATAGTTCTAGATACTAAGCATTCCAAAGGAGACCATCTAATTCATATAGTAAGAATTGTTGATGGAGTGGCGAAAGTTGGTGATAGAGTAATAGCTGATGTAGATGATAATAGAAGAAATTCTATTAGAAGAAATCACTCTGCAACTCATCTTCTTCATAGGGCTTTGAAAGATATATTAGGAGAGCATGTTAACCAAGCAGGATCAGTTGTTATGCCAAATAGATTAAGATTTGACTTTACTCATTTTGAAGCTGTAACGCCTGAAGAATTAAAGAAAATTGAAGAAATTGTTAATTCTAAGATTCTGGAAGCTTTAGAGGTAGTTACTATAGAGACTTCTCTTAAGAATGCACAAGAAATGGGAGTAGTAGGATTATTTGAAGATAAATATAAGGATGAAGTTAGAGTGTTAAAAATGGGTGAATACTCTAGGGAATTATGTGGTGGAACTCATGTTTTAAACACAGGAAATATCGGCTTATTTAAGATACTTTCTGAATCAAGTATTGCATCTGGAGTTAGAAGGATAGAGGCAATAACCGGTGAAGGTGTATATGAGTATATGAATCACATGGAAGAGAATATAGAGCAATTATCTAATATATTAAAGACAAATAAAAGCAATTTGTTAGAAAAAGTTAAAACTTTAGCTGAAGAAATAAAAGAAAAAGAAAGAGAAATAGAAAGTCTCAAATCAAAGATGGCATCTTCTATTGCTGATGAAATATTATCATCTAAAGTAATTATAGAAGGAGTATCCTTAATTACTTATAAGGTGGATAATTTAGATATGAATAGTTTAAGAAACTTAGGTGATGAAATAAGAAATCGTCTAGGTTCAGGTGTTGTAGTACTTGCTAGTGTAAAAGAAGATAAACTTTCTTTTGTGGGGATGGTGACTAAGGATATTGTTGAAAAGGGTATCCATGCCGGAAACATAATAAAAGAAGTAGCTATGAGAACTGGCGGTGGAGGCGGTGGAAGGCCAGATATGGCTCAAGCTGGTGGAAAGGACATCACTAAAGCAGATGAAGCTCTCTCAGTTGTTCCAGATTTAATTAAAAAACAAATAAAATAATATAATAAAGGGAATAAATATTAGCTACTAGCTAATATTTATTTCTTATAATCTATAGGAGGTAGAAAAATTCTATATTAATTTTTTTATAAGCTTTTGTTATTATACATTGCAAATATATGATATAATATTAGTATATTAGGGGGTGTTTTTGTGAATAATAAATTTAATGAAACTATGAAATTTGAACCACCAAAAGAAAATATTGATTCTGTAGAAGAAATAATATTTTCAGTGTTTTCCTCTTTAGAGGAGAAGGGTTATGATCCGATTAATCAGATAATTGGATATATACTATCGGGAGATCCAACATATATTACTAGTCACAACAATGCCAGATCTACTATATGTCGTATAGAGAGAGATGAGCTGTTAGAGGAGCTTCTTAAATCTTATTTAAAGAATAGGAAGTAGAATAAGGAGAATTAACTTGAAAGTAATAAGGATTTTATCGCTTTTTCTATTACTTATATTACTGATACCAAATTTATCTTACGGAATTGAAGATAATTCAAGGGTATATCTAATAGTCATAAATAAACTAACTCTAAAAGATATAGAATCCATGGAAAATCTAAAAAAAATAATTGAAGATGGCAGTATCGGATTGATGAATACTAGGGGTGTATCAGGATATACTGGTGCAGAAAGCTTTCTTACAATTAACTCTTCAAGAAAGTCATCTTGTAATTATGCTAGCATCGATTTTCTACCTAGAGAACTAAATGGCTCCATAGTTAATAAATCTTTTAGTAGATTGATTAAGTTAAATAAAAATAATAAATTTTCGCCTTATATTGGTGCTATAGGAGATAACCTCCATAGTGTGGGATTAAAGACAGCGATTTATGGTAATGGCGATTTGATAAATATGCCTTTAAAGACTGCCGCATTGATTCCAATGGACTCCAGAGGGTTGGTTGATTATGGCAATATAGATAATATAACGATAGAAGACAATGATTATCCCTTTACAATAAAAACTGATTATAAAAAACTTTTAAGCGAGATAAAAAATAGTTCTGCAAATCTTATTGTAGGAGATACAGGTGATTTAGATAGGATATATAGATATAGTGACTTTTTATCAGAAGATGAGTCTAAGAACATCCGAGAGAGAATCTTATTAGATATAGATAGTTTTATTGGAGAATTAATCACCATATTGAAATACGATAAATCCTTATTGATTATTACAAGTCCCAATAGTGGAGATATAAATGTTGATGATAATAAATTATCTCCCATAATAATTTGGGGAAATGGTATTGGAAAAGGAATACTAACTTCTGCAACTACTGAAAGAGCAGGAATAGTTGCCAATATGGATATAGGGCCTACTATTATGAGTTTTTTAAAAGCACCTATGGATAACATGTCAGGTAGCCAAATTAAGTCCATTAGGAAGAATGATATAAATCTTAAGGATATAATAGAATACAGCCAACAGATAAATACTACATCTAAAGTAAGATATAATACCTTATATTATTATGGAATTTTCTCTATGATTATATTATCTTTAGCGATTATTTTTCTTATTGCAAAAATAAGGTTATCAGGAAAGACAAAAGATATTACTAAGGTATTATTTGCAATGATACTAGTTTTTCCAAATATATTTATTCTAGTTTCAATATTTAAACCAAGAAGGATCTATAGTTTTATATTGATTCTTTTTACTTTAATGTTACTATCATTGATTGTGTTATGGGTGACTAGGAAAAGTAGTAATCAAATTATTAATATTGTAAGTATTTCTATTGTTATAATAATATTAGATTTGATTTCAAGAGGCAGTATTAGTAAATTTTCAGTGTTATCCCACGATCCTACAATTGGGGCAAGATATTATGGAATAGGTAATGAAATGGTTGGGTTGTTTTTAGGTTCTATAACTATATTTTCAATAGGAATTTCCAAAAGAAATGATAAGAGCCTAATACCTTTATTTTTATTGGGAATATCAGTTATATTGGTAGGACATCCTCATTATGGGGCTAATGTTGGGGGTACCATGGCATTTATAGTTGCTACGGTTTTTTATGTTGTGGAAATTTTTAACAAAGATAAAGTTCTGAATTTAAAAAGGGTATTTTTTATGGTAATATCAATTATATTACTTATTTCTATTATGGGATTTATTGATATAAAATTCAATAGAAACACTACACATTTAGGTAATACAATATTACTTACTAAAAACAATGGACTAAGTTATTTAAATAAAATAATATTTAGAAAACTACTTATGAATATTAAATTGATAGGTAACTCTTTTTGGACATATATATTATTATTACATATGATTTTACATACGTCGATATTTTATTTTAAGAAAAAGAACAATAAAACTTTAACTGCTGCCATAGCAGGATTATCAGGGACTATAGGAGGTTTTTTACTTAATGATTCTGGAGTAATCCTTGCAGCTATATGTATGAATTTAATAACCACAGGACTATATCTAGAATTTGTAGAATAAGGTGAAAAAATGGACAGAATTAAATTAGGAAGAACAGATGTTGAGGTATCAAGACTTTGTTTTGGTTCTCTTACAATGACTCCTTTTCAAGCAGGGTTAACTGTTAAGGAAGGAGCATATCTTATAGAATATGCTTATGATAAAGGAATTAATTTTATTGATACAGCGGAGATATACGAAAATTATGAGTATATAAGAGCTGCTCTAAAGGGTATAAAAAGAGAAGATTATAACATAGCTACAAAGACTTATGCATATACGAAAGAAATGGCAAAGAATAGCTTGGAACTTGCTTTGAAGGAATTGAATACGGATTATATTGATATATTTCTATTACATGAGCAAGAAAGCATTCATACAGTACGAGGCCATTTTGAAGCAATAGAATATTTTTTAAAGGCAAAGGAACAGGGAAAAATTAGAAGCATAGGGTTATCTACCCATCGAATTGAAGGGGCATTAGCGGCAAGGGAAGTAAAAGAAATAGAAATAATCCATCCTATAATTAATAAATATGGTATTGGTATACAAGATGGAACAGTAGAAGAGATGTTAAAGGTAATTGAAGAAATACATCAAATGGGAAAAGGTATTTATGCTATGAAACCTTTAGGAGGAGGACATTTAATAAGAGAAGTAGAAGATGCCTTTAATTTTGTAAAATCTATTTCCACTATACATTCTATTGCTATTGGAATGCAATCAAGGGATGAAATAGATGCTAATATTAATTTATTAGAAAAGGGATGTATGCCCGAAGATTTGAAAGATAAATTGGTAAATAAAAAAAGAAAATTGATAGTTGCAGACTACTGTTTGGGTTGTGGCAATTGTGTTAGAAGGTGTAAACAGCATGGAATAGAATTGATAAATGGAGTGGCTACCCCAAATGAAAAATGTGTTTTATGTGGATATTGCGCAAAGGTCTGCCCTGAGTTTTGTATAAAAGTAATTTAATATAGGAGTGAATAATGGAAAGAATAATGGGATTAGATGTAGGAGATAAGACAATTGGTGTTGCCATATCTGATTTATTACAGATGACGGCTCAAGGAATAACGACTATTAAAAGAGAATCTAAGGAAAAAGATTATAAAGCCTTAGAAGAAATTATTAATGAATATGGTATTAAAAAAGTAGTAGTAGGCTTGCCTAAGAATATGAATGGAACATTAGGGCCTCAAGGAGAAAAAACTATTAAATTTGCAGATAAACTTAAAAATAAATATAAAGTAGAAATTATATATGAAGACGAGAGATTGACGACTCAGGCGGCTGAAAAAATGCTTATATCAGGAGAGGTTAGAAGAGATAAGAGAAAAACAGTAATAGATAAGGTTGCAGCTACATTTATTTTACAGACATATTTAGATAGGAAAGGGAGGATATTGTAATGAATGAAAGAATTGTTTTATTAGATGAATTGGGCAAAGAACAAGAGTTTGTTATTTTGGCTACTTTTGGATTAGATGATGAAGATTATGCAGCACTAATGCCGGCAAATGATATAGAAAGTCCTACTTATATCTTGAGAATGGAAAGAGATGAAGAGGGAGAATTACTTTTAGTTGGTATAGACGATGATGAAGAGTTAGAAGATGCAATAGAAGCTTATGAAGAAATGCAAAGAGAAAATCTTCAGTAGTTGACAAATATGGAAAATAGTAGTATTGTAAACTTAGTATTATAATCGGGTGAAAAAATGGATATTAATATAATTAAAGGGAAACTTCAAAAAGAAGGATATAAACTTACAACTCAAAGAAGAGCTATATTAAAGACTATAGTAGATAACCATGAAGAGCATCTAAGCTGTGATGAGGTATATAATATTGTGAAAAAGGAATACCCAGATTTAGGTATTGCCACTGTATATAGAACCTTACAATTGTTTGAAAAGCTCAACATAGTTTACAAATTAAATTTTGATGATGGATGCAGCAGATATGAGCTAAGCGTAGGTTCGGAAAATCATCACCATCATCATTTGATTTGTTTAAATTGTGGAAAAGTTACAGAGGTGAAGCTTGATCTATTGGAAGCCTTAGAAGAGGAAATCGAAAGTGAGGGGCAATTTACTATAGTGGATCATAATGTAAAATTCTATGGATATTGTAGTGAGTGTAAAAAATAAATCCCGATAGGGATTTATTTTTTGAGCGAATATTTATTTTAAAAGATTATAAACTGAAAAAATGGGAAAAATAAGACGAAAAAGAGGAGTGATTCGGTGCGAAAACCAAATAAAATTAAAATTATTCCATTAGGGGGTTTAGGAGAAGTAGGAAAAAACATTACAGTTATTGAATATAAAGACGATATTATATTGATAGACTGTGGGATGACTTTTCCTGAAGATGAAATGCTGGGAATTGATGTAGTTATTCCAGACATAACCTATTTATTAAAAAATAGAGAGAAAATAAGAGGTATAGTGTTAACTCATGGACATGAAGACCATATAGGTGCTCTTCCATATGTATTAGCAAAGTTAAACTTGCCTATTTATGGAACTAAGTTGACTTTAGGATTGGTAGAAACCAAGCTAAAAGAGCATAAATTAGAAAATGTAAAATTAAATGTTGTAAGACATGGAGAAACTATACAATTAGGAATTCTCGATATTGAATTTATTAAAACGGGTCATAGCATACCAGATAGTGCGGCTTTAGCAATTCATAGTCCAGTAGGTACTATTGTTCATACTGGTGATTTTAAGATAGACTATACGCCAATAGATGGAGACGTCATAGATTTAAATCGTTTTGCTGAGTTAGGAAATAAAGGAGTATTAGTTCTAATGGCTGACAGTACCAATGCAGAGAGACCAGGCTACACTATGAGTGAAAGGACTGTAGGAAATACTTTTAGGGATATATTTATGAATCATAAGCATAGAATAATAGTTGCAACTTTTGCTTCTAATGTTCATAGGATTCAACAAATAATAAATGCTGCGGAGCAAAATAATAGGAAAGTAGTTTTATCTGGTAGATCAATGACTAACACTATTGGAGTAGCTCTTGAATTAGGTTATCTACACATTCAGGAAGGTACTTTAATAGATATTAATGATATGAATAAATATCCAAGCAATGAGATAACGATTATTACTACTGGAAGTCAAGGAGAGCCTATGTCTGCATTATCTAGAATTGCAGCAGGAGAACACAAGAAAATACAAATTCAACCTGAGGATTTAGTAATAATATCTGCTACACCAATACCAGGTAATGAAAAAACAGTTTCAAAGGTGATAAATAATTTAGTGGAAAATGGAACAAAGGTTATATTTGAAGCATTGGCAGATGTTCACGTTTCTGGTCATGCATGTCAAGAAGAGTTGAAATTGATACACACTTTAGTTAAACCGAAATATTTTATACCTGTTCATGGCGAATATAGACATTTAAAGAAACATGCAGAAATAGCAGAATCTCTAGGGTTACCAGAGGAGAATATATTTATTTTAGATAATGGAAGGGTTATAGAATTTACTAAGGACTCTGCTGAATTAAATGGATGTGTATCAGCAGGAAATATTTTAGTTGATGGATTAGGTGTTGGAGATGTTGGAAATATAGTTCTTAGGGATAGAAAGCATCTATCTGAAGATGGTCTAATAGTTATTGTAGTTACCATAAGTAAGAAAGAAGGAACTATCTTAGCGGGACCAGATATCATTTCTAGAGGTTTCGTATATGTAAGAGAATCTGAGGATCTTATGGAAGAAGCTAGAAGCATAGTAAAATCAGTACTTGAAGATTGTGAACAAAAGAAAATAACTGATTGGGCAACGTTAAAATCTAATATTAGAGATACCTTAAGAAATCATTTATATGGTAAAATAAAAAGAAATCCAATGATACTGCCAATAATTATGGAAGTATAATAAAATCCCTGGTATAGATTTATACCAGGGATTTTGGTATAATAATAAGGGCGAATTGTGCATTGTGAATTGTTTACTGTATAAAGGGGGTATATTATATGGGATTAAGATTAATTTTATATTTGGGAATACTAATATTAGGGGGGGTAATTGGATATAAGGATAAAGTTAGTGAAAAATTGCAAGCTAATATAAATACAATTCAAAATCTCTGTCTACTTTTTTTATTGTTTGTAATGGGAGTTACAATTGGAATAAATAATGAAGTTATATCTAATTTGTTTTCTATAGGATTGAAAGCTGGAATAATATCTATTTTTACTATTTCTTTTAGCATAATATTTGTAAGAATGATTAGAAGGTTTATAATACTGGAGAGTGATAAGATTGAGCCTTAAAATATTTTTAGCGGTTTTATTAGGGACTGGTGTGGGATACTTTTTCTTACCGGCTACTATTTCATCAAGTATTGGAATTATTATAGATATTGGACTTATGGTATTATTATTTTTTGTAGGCATGGATATTGGGAAACAAAAAGATGTATTTCAAAAAATAAAAAAGATGGGTTTAAGGATACTATTAGTGCCAGCAGCAATAATAGCAGGAAGTATAATTGGAAGTATGCTAGCAGGTTTATTACTTAAGATGCCAATAAATGAAGCTGGTGCTGTAGGGGCAGGCCTAGGATGGTATACATTAAGTTCTACTATGCTTCTTGCAGATGGTTATATAGAACTAAGTGCCTTAGCATTTTTATCTAATGTATTTAGAGAGATAATGGCTTTAATATTAATACCTATTATAGCTAAATATGTTGGAAAAATAGAATCCTTGTCTACGGCTGGAGCAACGGCTATGGATACGTCGCTCCCAGTAATATCCGCTTCTACTGATCCTGAAACTGCAATAATTGCATTTATCACTGGAGTAATATGTACAACTGCTGTACCTATAATATTACCAATTATATTGAAATTGTAGTTTCAAATCAGTGAAGAGTGAAAAACAGGGAGGTAAATATGAATACAAAATACTTAACTAAAGCTAGTTTAATAGCTGCAATATATATAGTCTTAGTTTTAATACAGATGTTGCCAGTTCCATTTATTAATTTAACATTTGGACCTATACAACTTAGAGTTGCAGAAGGTTTGGCTTTACTTCCATTGGTGGAATCTGCAGCTGTTCCTGGCATATTTGTAGGATGTTTATTGGCTAATTTATTATTAGCACCTTATTCTGGCTTTGGACTAGTGGATATACTAGGTGGATCTTTGGTAACACTTGTTGCAGCATATATTACGTCTAAAATGAAGAATAAGATAACAGGAATGATTCCTCCAGTAGTGATAAATGGATTAATTGTATCTATTTGGGTATCATACTTCACAAAGGTTCCATATTTTGTTACTGTACTCGGGATAGGTGGAGGAGAACTACTATCAGTAGCTATTTTTGGTAGTATCATTTTATCAGTTTATGATAAAGCAACAAATTTAAAAGAATATTAAAAACCAATGAATAGTGAAGAGTTAAAAATGAATAGTTTTAAGTAAAGATTCAGAGACTTTTAGCTATTAGTTATTCACTAGATAAACAAACCCTAAAGGACTACTGAACAGTACCCTACGGGGCAAATGTTAGTAGCTAAGCGATGTACACAAAGTTGAAAATCATAATTTTGGTACCCTGCTTATATTAATTATTCACTATAAAAAGGAGTTGTTAAGGAATTGGAAAAGACCAAGATGAAAAAAAACAGAAGGAAAGCTAAATCAAAGAAATTTTCTGTATTAATAATATTATTATTTGCAATAATATTTGGAGCATTTTTTGCTCAAAAATATTATAAGGAAAGTTTGGGAGCAATGGCGGTTGACAACCCTTCTGATGTAAAAATTATTATCCCTCCATCGAGTTCAACTATTAAAATAGCAGATATTTTATATGAGAATGGATTGATTAAAAATCAGTTTATATTCAGGTATCGGGTAAAAGCTAAAGGTGTAGGCAGTAAACTAAGGGCAGGAGAGTACAATTTATCTACTGGCATGAATCTTGAGAATATAATAGATAGCCTTACAAAGGGTGGCAAAAGTCAAAATACAGTAAGATTTACTATTCCAGAGGGGTATGAACTTAAACAAATGGCTGAGAAGTTATCAGATGAAGGTATTGTAGATAGGGATAGATTCCTTGAATTAGTAAGTGACAAGAAAAACTTTGAAGATAAATATACTTTTTTAAAGGAATTAGATGATGAACAAGGGCTTGAAGGATTTTTATTTCCATCCACCTATGAAATCTATGTTGATTCAACAGAAGAAGAGATTATAGGTAAGATGCTGGATGAATTTGAGAAGGTTTATAGAAAAGATGTAGAACCAAAGCTTGAGGAGCTTAATTTAACATTAAATGAGGCGATTACTTTAGCATCTATAGTAGAAAGAGAAGGTAAGGTAGATGAGGAAAGACCTTTGATGTCTGCGGTATTTCATAATAGGATTCATAAGGGAATGATGCTACAATCCTGTGCTACCGTACAGTATATTTTAGGAGAGAGAAAAGAAGTTCTAACTAATGAAGATACGAGGATAGAATCGCCATATAACACTTATATCCATGAAGGACTTCCACCAGCGCCAATAGCATCTCCAGGAGAATCTTCATTAATAGCAGCAGTAAATCCAGCAGATGTAGATTATTTATTTTTTGTATTGACAGGTAATGGTACTCACACATTTACTAAAACCTATGAAGAACATTTAAAAGCAAAACCAAAGAAATAAAAGGGATGATAAAATTTGAACCAAATAAATGAGGAATATATTGAAGATTATATAAGAAGTTTATTACCTGATAATAATACTAATTTAAAAATTATGGAGAAATATGCAGAGGAAAATCATGTTCCTATTGTACAGCCTGAAGTAGCACAGCTTTTGAAGGTTTTGTTAAAGTTAAAGAATCCCAAAAACATCTTGGAGGTAGGTACAGCAATAGGTTACTCTGCTCTCTTGATGGCAGAATATACGGGAAACTATTGTAATATAACTACCATAGAGCGTCGTAGCGATATGATAGATTTGGCAAAAGAAAATATCTCTAAGACCATATATAAAGATAGGATTAAAATTCTACAAGGGGAAGCGGAAGAAGAACTTCTTATTTTAGATGAAAAATATGATTTTATATTTCTAGATGCTGCAAAGGGTCAATATATGGACTTTTTTAATAAATGCATTAAATTTTTAGAGCCAGGAGGAATCATAGTATCAGATAATGTACTTTATAAAGGCATGGTTGCCACAGATACTTTAGTTATTAGGAGAAAGAAAACCATAGTAAAAAGATTGAGACAGTTTTTACAATATATAAATGAAATTGAAGGCTATACATCCAGTATTATACCAATAGGAGATGGGGTAGCTATAACATATAGAGAGGAGTAATATCTTGGATAAAATAGAACTATTAGCACCAGCTGGAGATTTGGAGAAATTAAAGATGGCTATAATGTATGGAGCAGATGCTGTTTACTTAGGTGGAGATAGCTTTGGACTTAGAAAAGCATCAAAGAATTTTTCTGTAGAAGAAATAGAAGAGGGTATAAGATTTGCTCATGAAAGAGGAAAGAAAGTATATATTACTTTAAATATAGTACCTCACAATGAAGATATGGAAGGTCTAGAAGAATATGTAACTAAGCTTTATGAAATAAAAGCTGATGCAGTTATAGTATCAGACCCAGGAATGTTTTCAGTAATTAGAAGAACGGTTCCAGAATTACCAATACATCTAAGCACCCAGGCATCTGTAACAAACTACGAAACAATGATGTTCTGGTATAACTTAGGAGTAAGACGAATAGTATTAGCTCGTGAGTTATCATTTAAAGAAATAGAATCTATGTCTACTAAACTTCCGAAGGATTTAGAGATAGAAGCGTTTGTTCATGGTGCAATGTGTATGTCATATTCTGGTAGATGCTTAATTAGTAATTATATGACTGGCAGAGATGCTAATAGAGGAGATTGTGCTCATCCATGTAGATATAAATATAATCTTGTAGAAGAAAAAAGGCCTGGTGAATACTTCCCAGTATTTGAAGATGAAGAAGGAACATTTATTATGAATTCTAAAGATCTTTGTATGATAGAATTTATTCCCCAGCTAATTAAATCTGGTATAAAGAGTTTTAAGATAGAAGGAAGAGTTAAGAGCTCCTATTATGTGGCAACGGTTATTAGGGCTTATCGAATGGCGATAGATGAATATTATAAAAATCCAGATAACTATAGATTTGATGAAAAATGGCTTAAGGAAATTAAAAAAGCTAGTCATAGAGATTTTACAACAGGATTTTATCTTGGAAAACCTACTAATGAGGCTCAAGTGTATAGTACATCTTCCTATGTTAGAGGATATGATTTTGTTGGACTTATACTAAATTACGATGAAGAAACTAAAATTGCTACAGTAGAGCAAAGGAATAGGATGTTTGTAGGAGAAGAGATAGAAGTCTTTGGGCCTAATAAAGAATTTTTTACCCAGATTATCGAAAAAATGTGGGATGAAGAAGGGAATGAAATAGAAGTAGCCCCACATCCACAACAGGTTGTTAAGATTCTTATGACAAGACCAGTCAATAGTATGGATATGATTAGAAAAGAGAGGGAGGAATGAAGATGAAAAGACCATTACTCATTGGGATAACAGGAGGGACAGGCTCTGGCAAATCAACTGTATCTAAAGAAATCTTTAAATCAATCCATGAAAAGAAAATTGCGGTTATAGAACAAGACTCTTATTATAAGGACCAAAGCAATCTAACATTTGAGGAAAGGGTAAAAACTAACTATGATCATCCCTTTGCATTTGATAATGAATTGTTAATACAACATCTAAAGGATTTAATGAATAATAAATCTATAGAAAAACCTATATATGATTTTGAAAGACATACAAGAAGAGAAGAAACTATAACTGTAGAACCTAAAGATATAATAATATTAGAAGGAATTTTGCTATTATTTGAAGAGGAAATAAGAAACTTATTGGATATTAAAATATTTGTAGATACTGATTCTGATGTTAGAGTTATTAGACGTATACTTAGAGATATTAAGGATAGGGGACGAACTCTCGATTCTGTTATACTACAATATATGGAAACAGTAAGACCAGCTCATCTTCAATTTATTGAACCTACTAAAAGATATGCGGATATCATAATTCCTGAAGGAGGCTATAATAAGGTAGCCATAGATATAATAGTTGCAAAGATTAATTCTATACTTAATAATTAAGTTTAATCTCCCTAAAAGTGGAAACACTATCTAGGGAGGTTTTTTTATGTCTAGATATAAGAGAAATACTATCTATTCGCGAATAAAATTTTATTACTTTATATCCATCTTACTCTTTGCAGGTTTATTAGGAAGATTATATTATTTGCAGATCTATGATAATAGAGATCTTAAATTACAAGGATTAAAACAAAGAAGCACAGAAATTAATTTAAGATCTAAAAGAGGGACAATATATGACAGAAATCTAATCCCGTTAACCAATAGAGAGGTGACAAAAACTTTAGTAGCTCCAAGGGAAGCTATTATAAATAATAAGGAGATATTAAAAAAGGTAAAAGAAAATACCGAGTTATCTACTATAGAAATAAATAAAATCTTAGATACAAATAATAAATTGGTTCAGATTCCTCTGACAAGGAAAATCGATATTGAAAATGCTAACAATATTTTTATAGTTGATATTATAAATAGATACTCAAAAACAAACTTACTTTCTCACGTCATTGGATATATTAATAAAGCTGAAAATAGAGGAGAGTCTGGTATTGAGAAAGTATATGATGAGTTCTTAAATAAATCTGATAAATCATCTTTATTCATAGAATACGATAAAAATAGATCATTGGTTCTAGGGAGCTCTTATTATGTAGATAGCTCTGTAGCTCCAGAGGAGCCAGCAGGAGTAAGGCTTACAATTGATTATTATATTCAGAGCTTGGTAGAAAATATTTTGGATGAGGGCGATATAAAAGGATCTGTAATAGTAGCTGATGTAGAAACAGGTGAAATATTAGCATTAGCTAGTAGGCCTAGTTTTAATCAAGAGCATATGGAGGAATACTTTAATAGAGTAGATATGGCTCTATATAATAAAGCTGTTCAAGTCTCCTATCCACCGGGTTCTATTTTTAAAATAATAGTACTGTTAGCTGCATTAGAAGAAGAACCTGATATTATAAATCAAGAATTTTATTGCAAAGGTTATGAAAGCATAAATAACGTAACTATAAATTGTAATAGTACTCATGGAGATATATCATTAAAGAATGGATTTGCGAAATCATGTAATTCTGTTTTTATACAGATTGGGAAAAAAGTAGGATCAAAAAAAGTAATTGAAATGGCTAAAAGGTTAGGATTTGGTGAAAAGGTTAATATTGGACTTATTGAAGAGGTAGAAGGGATTTTACCAGAAGGAAAAGAGTTACTAGGGCCAGCCATAGGAAATATTTCAATAGGTCAAGGAAAGATAGAAGCTACACCATTGCAGATTACTAATATGCTTTTAACGATTGCAAATGGAGGAGTCCAAAAAGATATGTCTATAGTACAAGGTATAACCACAAAGGATGGCAAAATTATAAAAGACTATAATAAAATGGAAGATAAAAGAATATTATCAGAAGAATTATCTAATATAGCTAAAGAATTTTTAGAAGAAGTAGTATACTCGGGAACTGCAAGAGCAATAAAATTAGATGATATAGGAGGAGCAGCAGGAAAAACTGGTTCTGCAGAAGGCCTGCTTAAAAGTAAGCCAACAATACATGGTTGGTTCGCAGGATATTATCCTAGAGATAATCCAAGATATGCAATTACTGTGTTAGTTGAAGAAGCTAATTCAGGATCCATATCTGCAGCGCCTATTTTCGAAAGAATTAGTAGAGAAATTTTCATGTTAAATAAATAGGACTTGCAAAGATTAGCACCTCCTTACATATACTTATATATGACTAAAGGAGGGTATAATATATGAAAAATGCGATTCTATTAATTTTTAGTATAGTATTAAGGCCGTTTGTAATCCTCTGTGGATATATGATAAATTCTAATTCGTTTCCGAAGCCACTATCTAGGGAAGATGAAGAAAAGTATTTAAAACTTTATTCAGAAGGAGATGAAAATGCAAGAAATATATTAATAGAAAGAAATCTAAGGCTAGTTGCACATATAGTGAAAAAGTATAGTAATACAGGAAAAGAGACGGAAGATTTGATTTCTATTGGCACAATAGGTTTAATTAAAGCAATATCTACTTATAATCCAGCTAAAGGCACAAGATTAGCTACATATGCTGCGAGATGTATAGAAAATGAAATTCTAATGACTATAAGATCGACTAAAAAAACTAAAGTAGAGTTATCCTTACATGAACCTATTGGTATGGATAAAGAAGGCAATGAAATAAATTTACTAGATATTTTAGGGTCAGATGTAGATGAAATACTAGATGAAGTAGATTTAAAATTACAAATAAAAAAATTATATAAGGCAATAAATCAGGTTTTAAAAGATAGAGAGAAAGTAATTATTGAATTGAGATATGGTTTGATAGATGGAAGTTGTAAGACACAAAGAGAAATTGCTGCCATGCTAGGTATATCTAGATCTTATGTGTCAAGAATCGAAACAAGAGCACTAAATAAATTAAA
Organism: Tissierella carlieri; assembly: GCF_018917285.1. Classification (NCBI taxonomy): domain Bacteria; kingdom Bacillati; phylum Bacillota; class Tissierellia; order Tissierellales; family Tissierellaceae; genus Tissierella; species Tissierella carlieri. The sequence continues at coordinate 87,774 of NZ_JAHLOH010000016.1, forward strand.
TAAAGCTTTAATGAATAAATAAATTAATCCAGGGAATTTAATCCTGGATTAATTTATTTACTTATCTAACGGGGGGCTGTTATTCTATTAAGAATATTTTCTATATCTCATTCTCAGGTACCAGATAAGGATGTTAAAAAAATACAAACATCGCTAAATAAATAGATTATATGCTAAGGATTGATAAAAGAAATACCTGTGACATGGCAGAACTGTTCAGAAAAATAGTACTAAAGCTAATAGTAATTTATGGAAAGCATATCCCAATAGAAAGGAGATAGAAACGACTACAGTTGAAATATGGTATGACTGCTTAAAAGATGTAGATTTAACCATTGCTTTAGCAGCTAGAAAAACACATTCTTGAAAGTCTATTTCCTCCTGTAAGAGTTAATATAAGAAAACAAATAGTAGTTGCGACTACTGCATTAGAGGATAGGCTAGATAGTTCTGAGGTATCGGGAGAAGTAATAAATGCTATAGAACATACGAAGAAACAGAAGCGTTTAAAAGCATGTCACCAACAATTAGAAAAGTAGTCAACTATATTTACTAGAAGATTTAAAACAAGAAATAGGAGAACTAACCAAATTATTCAACAAAGTGAATATCAACAATGTACTAGAAGGTGAGAAGCAGAAGGAAAAGGCGAGACGATATGTCCTAGATGTAAGACTAAGAATAAATATGATACTGAGAAGAATAGTTAGTCATTTATGTGCAATTAAACATTAAAAACTTAATAATACGGTATTGAAAATAGAAGCTTCTTTTAATAACTTAGAAAATATGTTATAATTTTCTTATTAGTTAAGTTACATTAGATATAAATGGTGAAGTAAAGATTATTTATATAATAGGAGATAAAATATATGAAAGAAATTAGAAAGAAGAGAGCAATAGCTTGTGCAAATAAAAATAATTTTGGAGGTGATATTTTATTTAGATAGGAGAGTGTTAAAATGCATAATATACCTAACCCAAATATAGTTTTTCCAAATGAATATAAGACTTCTTGTTATATTAAGAATGTTATAACAGCACCTAATATTTTTATAGGTGACTACACATACTACGATGGCCCAGTAGATCCAACTGGCTTTGAAAAAAATAATATTCTTTTTAATTGTCCAGATTTTGGTGATAAACTTATCATTGGAAAATTTTGTTCCATAGCTTGTGGAACTCAATTTGTTATGGGTACAGCCAATCATCGTATCAATAGTATAACTACCTATCCATTTAATGTTTTTGGGGGAGCGTGGGAAGAAAATACTCCACCACATCTATCTCAACTTCCTTATAAAGGGGATACTATTATTGGGAACGATGTATGGATTGGAAGAGAATGTGTTATCATGCCGGGGGTTAAGGTTGGTGATGGCTCTATAATTGCCACACGTTCTGTAGTTACAAAAAATATAGAGCCTTATAGTATTGTTGGAGGAAATCCTGCACATTTTATAAAGAAAAGATTTGATGATGAGTTCATCGAACTGCTTCTGAAAATCAAGTGGTGGGATTTTGAACCACAAAAGTTATTAGATTTTCTCCCTCTTTTGTGTGACCCAAATCTTGATAATGTTCGAATTAAATTAAAATCTATAATATACTCAAAATGAGCATAATTTTAAGTTATGTCGCATTTTTATATATAAAGTTATAGTTATTAAAACTTAATATTTAATTGAAATACCGTATCATTCAGAAAAGAATTATGCGGTATTTTTATATTATGTTTAAGTAATTAAAGTTATTTATGTGAAGTAATAATTAGAAATTTGAACTTTGAAAACTGAATAATATGGTATTGAAAAGTAGAATATCACCATATATGTCCAATAAGTTTATGATTTATGCTATAATATTCGCATAGGTAATTCGTAATAGTTTATACTTGCGAACATTTGGGCAAGGGGGAATGCTAATGAAAATAAGGAAAGCAGTTGGTGCAATTGTATTTCAGAAGAATGAATACTTATTAATTCATAAAGTTAAAAGTTCCAATAATAATGAAGAGATAATTGGACATTGGGACTTTCCAAAAGGTGGGGTAGAAGAGCTGGACAAAGATTTAGAATCAGCAATTTTACGAGAATTAAAAGAGGAAACAGGCTCTACTAACTATAGAATTATCAATAGGTTTGAGACAAAAATTTGTTTTTCATTCCCTAAAGCACATAAGTATGATAGCCAAGAAACGGTGATGTTTTATGTAGAATATTTGGGTAACAGAGAAGATTTAAAGCCGCGAGATAAAGAAATTGATATAGTGAGGTTCTTTGATAAAGACGAATTAATAGGGGCGTTATATCATGAAGAAACACATAAATTTTTAAATGAGGTATTCAATAAAATCTAGTATGTTATTTTCCTATTAAATGTCATGATTACTAAAATTAAATATTTTGTGAAAGTACCGTATTATTCAAAAAAGAATTCTACGGTATTTTTATCTTATCTTTTAAATAACTATTGGAAATAAAGATATGAAGATTGAACCTTGAAAATGGAATAATACGATATTGAAAATCAAGATTCTATTATGTCAATATAAGAAATATGGTATAATTTGCTTATTGGATAAGTTAGATTAGATTTAATTCACGACAAAGGTTAGAAAATACTCTAATATGATTGGTATTACTGACTGGACAGAAACGCAATGGTTAGACTAAATAAATTGCTTAGTAAGTCGGTTTTGGAATTACAAATCAAAGAATAAAGATAAAGGGAGATGGTATAAATGGAATGGTCAATATTTAAACAGGAGAATCCATTCGTGATGATTACAGAAGAAAAAGTAGATGATATCCCATACCTAAGGTTTAATCCAAAAGAATATACTGGAGTACTACCAACTGTTATTTATTATCATGGATCGCATTCAAGTAAAGATTTTATAAGATTTCAAGCAATGACAATTGCCAGTTTCGGTTATCAGGTAATCGTACCTGATGCATTATACCATGGTGAAAGAGAGTCAATAAAATATGACGTAAAATATATATGGGAAATAATATTTAAGAGTATTCAAGAATCCGATGTACTCATTAAGAGGGCAATAGAAAAACATGACGCTGACCCAACACGGATAGCTGTAATGGGAAGTTCAATGGGGGCAATAACAGCTGGAGGAGTTTTCATTAAGCATGATGACTTAAAATGTCTAGCTGGATTTAATGGAGCCTTTGCATGGCAAGAATGCATAAAAATGAATGTCTTGCCACTGAGTGAACTTTATAAAGACGAAATTGAGATGTATGATCCAATGACACATGAAGAAAAGATAAAAGATAGAGCTGTTTCAATTTTTCACGGAGTAGAAGATACATCTATACCTATTAAAATACAGAGAAAATTTGTTGATAGAATAAGGCCTATTTACACAAATAATCAAGAAAAATTACAGATAATAGAGTTTAGTAATGTTAACCACAGGGTTACGACAAGTATGTTAGAGAATTTAATTACATGGCTAAAAGCCAATCTTTAGCATTAAGCAGAAATAATGAAATAATATCAAACGGACTTTGATTTTAAGGATGCTTAGTAACTTTAGATTATCTTTTCTAGATGCAATAATTATAAAAAACTAATAACTATTTAAAATACCGTATTATTCAGAAATGAATTTGCGGTATTTTTATATTATGCTTTAAGTAACTAAAGTTATTTATGTGTAATTGAACCTTGAAAACTGAATAATACGGTAATAAAAATATTACTATATAAAGCCTATAGTAAATGCTACATGTATGCTATAATTTCTATATAAGTAATTGATAACAGTAAAACAATATTTATTAAAAATTCTTTATATTAAGTTGAAGAAAATTGTTTAGGGGGTGATTTAAGTGAAAAAATCATCACTTGGTAGTTTAGCGATCATCTTTGGGGGCTTAGTTTTATCACTAGAAATATACAGTTTAAAATTTATCCAAGGTATTGAAATGCAAACGGGTTCATGGAAAACTTATGCTAGCGACTATGCAACAGAGATGCCTATGTTTCTTGGACTATGTATGACTCTTGCAGTAATTATTTACGGAATTGTATTAGTGATAAAAGCTAAAGAAACAAAAGAATGATTCAAAAGGTAGGCAAATCTTAAGTTATTACAATGATTTTTTATAGGCTTATTGAGATGTTTAATTAACATTATCTATACAATTATGTAAGACATATAGTAGGATTTTTATGGAGGTGTAAATATGCATGGTATAGTATCATTGCTGCCTCAACCTTATTATAAAGAAGTTGAAAGCATATGGAATGAGTTAAAAAAAGAAATTGGATTAACTGGAGTTAGAGTTACACCATATCCACATTTTTCATGGCAAATTGCAGAAAGCTACGATATGAACAAATTAATAAATGTATTTGAGGATATTGCAGTATGTACAAAACCATTTGAAGTAAAAACAACGGGGATAGGATTGTTTACTGGAAAATTCCCAGTTGTTTTTATACCCGTAGTTAAAGATATTCAACTATTGAAGTTCCATTATTCTGTTTGGGAAAGATTAAAACAAGTAGGAGAAGATATAAGCGATTATTATAGTCCACAATTGTGGATTCCTCATATTAGTTTAGCATATGAGGATGTTACAAAAGAAAATATAGGAAAAGTATTAAAAAAACTATCATTTATGGATTTTAGTTGGAGCTTTAAAGTAGATAATATTTCATTTATTTATGAGCCAAATGGACAAATAGGGGAACTAAAATATAGAATTGATTTCAAAAGATAGCATTAATGATTTGCTTGGAGATTTAGCATACTGGTGTGGGATACTTCACCTAACATGGTATTTGTGCAAGGGTGCACTGGGGCACAATCTTTATATTTAACGTCATAATTTTTAAAACAGAATATTTACTTTAATACCGTATTATTCAGAAAAGAATTATACGGTATTTTTATGTCATGTTTTAACTAGCTAAGGTTATTTATGTACATTGAAAACTGAATAATTAGGCATCGAGGAGTAAAAACATATACCATATAATCCTAATAGGTTTATGGTATATGTTATAATATACACATAAAATTAAGTGAGGTGTATTTAGTGGATGAAAATAAGGTTGAGTTAATAACATACACTAATCAGCATAGTTCAATTGTAGAAGGTGGTATAAAAGCAATTAATGAAGTTTTAAACGGTAGCAACATATCTGAAAAAAGAAGTTTGTTATTTTGCCTAGATAAATATCTAGATCCTTATTACGGATATAATTTAACTTATTTTGAAGATATCATTATCCTTTTGCAAAAACATTTGTTTTTAACTGATGTTATTAGAAATTTGTTAGTTAAACCCCACAGGCCTTGATTTACAAGCACATTCACAAGATTTCAACTCGAATTTACTACTATTATACTACTTTTGGAAAGAGTTTTGATATGCTAATTTGAAATTCTTATGAATATGCCCCTATATAAGCATGTAGGGAAAAATACAGCAATGGATAGGCGAAACGTGCTGACCATTCCATTGCTCTGCAAAATTTAATATTGTTCACAAATAGCAAGTTAGTTTTTTAAAGAGCTAACTTCTTTTTTTGTACCCAAAAATCGAAAGGAGGAGCGAACTTGAACGCAAAAGTAATTGCCATTGGCAACCAAAAGGATAGCATTGGCAAAACAACCACTTGTGGCAACATAGGGATAGGACTGGCACAAGAGGGAAAGAAAGTCCTGCTTGTTGACTGTGATCCTCAAGGTAGCCTATCTATCAGTTTAGGGTACTCTCAATCGGATACACTCCCCACTACTATTGCAACTCTCATGGGGAAGGTAATTACGGATACTCCCATTGAAAATAAAGAGGGAATTTTGAGACATCCTCCACTGGTAATACCATTATCCCAAATGGTAGGAACACAGGCATTGATGAATGTAATCAATTGAGAAAGATACAAGATGATACCAAAAGAGATCAAGGATTATGTAAAAGGATTATATGGAAAATCCCCATGACCTATATCGAGAGAAATAAAAGAAAAAATCATAGGTTATGAAAAAGTATTAGATGTACGACCAGCAGATTTATTAAAACCAGAAATGAAAAAATACAAGAAGGAACTAGGGGATTTAGCAGAGTCAACGGAAGACGTATTGATGTATGCCCTATTTCCACAACTGGCTTTACCATATTTTAAAGAAGAGAAAAGATCCATTCCATGATGTACCAGTACAAAATGTAATTGTAATTTATTAAAGATTGGAATAGAACATAACTCTGATAAAGAACCCCTAGGCAAAAAAGCTTAGGGGTTAAAAATCTTTATTTATCTTTGGTCTTATCTTTAATCTCATCAAGATAGCTGTATACAGTAACTTTTGATATTCCTAGCTTATCAGCAACCTTATCAATTGCACCTTTTATTAAAAATATTCCTTTACTGTCCATAAAGTTAACAATATTCACCTTATCTTCCCGCTTCATTTCATCTACTTGTTTATCTCCAATGATTTTAGCAATCAAGTCATCGGCAATTTCTGTTATATGGTCTGAGGATAGTTGAATATAATCCTGGTTTGAGTCATTATTCAAACTGGGTAAAAGGTTTGAATTTGGGAGGGATTCCATTAGCCAGTTAATAGCATTTGAGGTTTTAGATGTGTCAAAATTAATGCATAGCGCCCCTATGACTTTTCCATCTTTATTGCAAATTAATGAGGTTGAGGATTTAATGAGGCGATTATCACCAGTTGTAAAATAGTAATTACTTGAGTAATTGTTTGTATAGTTCTGAGACAACAATACATGTGTAATGAGATGGTCAAAACTCTGACCAACTTCCCTTCCTGTTACATGGCTATTAACGGTATAAACCACTGAATTTTGTGGCGTTGAAAGATCATGAATCACAACTTCACAATCTTGTCCGAATGTATCGGCAATTATATGTGCGGCGGGTATAAAATTTTCTAGTATTTTATTCATATTTATCTCCTATAAAAAATATTCTATACTTATTTTATCTCTTTTTTTAGTTTAAATCAAGGCGTTGTATAAAGGAAACCAATAAAATTTTCTATATTAGGATAGAAAAAATAATTTTTTTAACTTTCGTATAAATATTTATATATAATGAAACCGCTAAAAATGCACAATATCTTATTTAAAAACCTGAAAAGGATGAAAAATATATAAAAAGTTATTGACTACATACATAATAAATTATACAATAAACAAAATATGAAAATTAGAGGTGAAAGATATGAAATATTTGGATTTGGATACCCCTTCTTTACTAATTGATCAAAAAATTTTGCTGGATAATATCTTGAGGATGCAAGATTATGCTAAGCGACAAAATGCAACCCTTCGTCCCCATACCAAAACCCATAAGATGCCTTATATTGCAAAACTCCAAATGGAGCATGGTGCCTGTGGTATTGCAGTTGCTAAGGTAGGAGAGGCAGAGGTTATGGCTGAAAATGGAATTACTGATGTTTTTATTGCAAACCAGATAGTTGGGAATCAAAAATTGGAACGTATTTGTGCAATACAGAAAATAGCAAAGATATCTTTTGGTGTGGATACACCTTCACAAGTTGAGGATGCAGAAAGGGTATTTGCTAAGCATGGATTAATAGCAAATGTACTAATTGAAATTGAAGTTGGTGAAAACCGTTCCGGTGTTATTGAGGAGGCAGACTTTATAGCTTTGCTGGATACCATCCGTAACAGTCCCCATGTCCATTTTAAAGGGATATTTTCTCATGATGGTAATACTTATAAGGCAAAAGATTTAGAAGAGTGCTACAATATTTCCATTGGGGCCCAACAAAGGACACTTCGATTTGCACAGATTTCAGCAGAGCATGGGATGATCTGTGAAACTGTGAGCTATGGATCTACCCCTTCTATGATAAATGATATGGATGTTCTTGAAGGGATTACGGAGCTACGTCCAGGAACTTATGCTTTGATGGATGCTTCTCAGAGTAATTCGATTGGAACTTTGGACCATTGTGCAGCTACAGTCCTCGCCTCTGTTATCAGCCGTCCTACAAATGAACGTGTAATTTTGGACGTAGGTGCTAAAGGTCTGACTATGCAGGAACGTACAGTTGGTATATGTGCTACCCCTGGAAAAGGAACTATCTTAGATTTCCCAGGTATACATATCCATTCAGTTTTTGACGAACACGCCATTGTTTATGATAGTAAATTCCAGGAGACTGTTCAAGTGGGTGATAAGGTGCGTATTATTCCTGTGCATATTTGCCCGGTGTGTAATCTATATGATTCTGCCTGGTTGATTTCTGGTGATGAGGTTGTAATGGAAATCCCTATCTTATGCAGGGGCAAGTTGACATAGTATAGTAGTTTCTAAAGTCCAATGCAAACATTTTCAAACCTTAAAGCTTAGAAAAATTTATAAATATATTAAATAAAAAATAGAGGGGATAACAAGATGAAAGTAAAGAAAATTTCGCTTGCAGTTCAAATTATGATTGCTATGGTTTTGGGTTCGGTGTGTGGATTGGTATTTGGTCCAATTATGACTAACTTCGGATTCATTGGCACAATTTGGTTGAACAGCCTTAAAATGATTATCGTTCCTTTAGTTCTGATTGTACTTGTGACGGGTATCACATCACAAAAAGATCTTAAATCCTTAGGGCGTATAGCAATTAGTATAATAGTATTTTACATTATTAGTATGCTTTTGGCTACTTCTGTCGCCGTAATAACTACATCAACAATTAAGCCAGGCTTAATAGCCAGTATTACAGGACTGGAAACAAAGGAAGTTACTGCAGGAAGTATGGAAATGACATTATCTGGATTTGCTTTAAGTCTATTTTCTGACAATATGTTTGCCACCTTTACAAGTGGGAACATCATTCAAACAGTTGTAATTGCAGCAATAATTGGTATAGCTATATTATTGACTAAGGATCAGGAAAAACAGGATAACTTAATTGCTCTTTTTCAAAATCTAGAGAGCCTGGTTAATTCCATTATTGGACTTATAATGAAAGCGTCACCAATTGGTGTATTCTTTCTTATGGCCGATTCATTAGGAAAATATGGTGCAAGCATCTTCAGTGGAATAGCTGCATTAGTAGGAACTTTCTATTTGGCATGCTTTATTTATATTCTATTGGGTTATGGTTCATTTCTGTATTTTGGAGTTGGTATAAATCCTTTCAAGTTCATTAAAGATTCAGCTGAACTATGGATATACACCATCTCTACATGTAGCAGTGTTGCAGCCATTCCGATTACAATGAGAGTTGCAAAGGAAAAGTTTGGGGTACCTGAGAAGGTTTCAAGCTTTACAATTCCTCTTGGTTCTCAAGTTAGTAATGATGGTAGTGTAGTTTTATATGGATGTGTTATATTATTTATAATTCAAATGAATGGAATACCTATGGGATTGGGCGAGTTGGTAAGAATCATTTTTCTAGCTACAATTTTCTCCCTTGGAGGACAAGGTCTTCCTGGCAGTGGAATCATAAAAGTGTTAGTGCTGGTTTCTGCTTTTGGATTTCCTACAGAACTAGTAGGTGTAATTGCAGCATTTTACCGTTTATTTGATATGGGAATTACAACACTGAATTGTATGAGTGACTTAGTTGGCACTGTACTTGTAAGTAAGAGAGAAGAAAAAAGAGAACGAAGGATTCTTCAAAGTAGACAGTTCTAATTATAGGATAGTTATAAAAAGTACTGATTAGTAAAAAGTATATTAATTAAATAGGGGACATAATGTCCCCGAATCATCTTATATGTGGAGATATAAATTTAGTAGAATCAATCTAGATATATCTCCAAAAGTAGGGGATTATTTAAGGAAGAAAACAATTTATTTTAAAATAGATTAGTTATAAGGAGGAATAAATATGATAGTTGTAAATCCAGAATATACCGGTGAAAATAAGGGGCACTATTCTCCAGGTATCATCTCTAAAGGTATGCTATACATATCGGGTCAGCTTTCAATGGATCCAAATACACGTCAAGTTCCAAATGGAGGTATTGAAGAACATCTAGAACTTGCACTTTCAAATATTGAAGATGTGTTAAATGAAGCAGGGCTGGATAAAAATGCAGTAGTTCAATGTAGAATTTATATAACTGATATTGATTATTGGGATACTGTAAATCAAATATATGCTAAATTCTTTGGGGAACACAAACCAGCAAGGATAATAGTACCAGTACCTGAATTGCATTATGGATGTTTAACGGAAATAGAAGCTATTGCTCAGTTAGAAGATTAAAAGGAGGAATCGAATATGAATTTCATATGTTCTAAATGTGAGAATAAGGTTGATGTAAGCACAAGAAAGTCCAAGTGTGAATGTGGCGGTCTTTGGAAACTTGAGTATAAGCCACCAAGATTTGACTTAAATCTGATAGATAAACAGACATGGGGTATATTTAGATATCGTGCTTTCATGCCCTTAAAAGGAGATGATTGGAAAGAAATAACCTTAGGTGAAGGAATGACCCCAGTTATCGAATTTGACGAAGATGTATTACTGAAGATGGATTATTATATGCCAACGCTGTCGTTTAAAGACAGGGGAGCAGCAGTCTTAATGGCACACTGCAAATCAATAGGTGTTGATTCAGTTGTGCAGGACAGTAGTGGTAATGCAGGAAACAGCGTAGCTGCATATAGTGCAAAGGCTGGCATAGGGTGTGAGATATTTGTACCAGAGGGAACATCCCCTAAGAAAATTGATATGATTAAAGGACATGGTTCTAGTGTAAATATTGTTAAAGGTTCTAGAGATCATTGTGCTGATGTTTGTAGGGAGAAGGTGGAGACAGAGAATAAGTATTATGCAAATCATGTATTTAATCCCTTCTTCTATGAAGGGACAAAAACATATATCTATGAGGTTTATGAGCAATTAGAAAGGATACCTTCCAATATTTTTGTACCATTGGGTAATGGAACTTTGTTTATAGGCATAGTAAAGGGACTTGAGGAATTATTGGAAAGCGGAATTATTGAAAAGATGCCTAATATAGTAGCTATTCAAAGTGAAAAAGTCGCACCATTCTATGAGGCGGTACAAAAAGGAGAAAAGAAACCGGCTACTGTTGAGATACAAACTACTATAGCAGAAGGAATTGCAATAGGTGTACCAATGCGTGGTGAGGAGATATTGGAATATATATATAAATATAATATTGAAGTAATCACTGCACCAGAAGAAAAGATACTGGATGCTAGAATGACATTGGCACGTAAGGGAATCTATTGTGAACACACAACGGCAGCTAATTATGCAGCATATTTGAAGTATTGTGAGCTCAATGGGAGAACAAAAGATAGCCTAATACCGATGTGTGGTGCCGGATTGAAGTCAGATCATTAATAAATATCTCCATTTAGAAAAAATTAGAGTTAAACAGCCAGGATTCACCACTTTATAGGATTAAGGCTGTTTAATTTATTTTTATATCAGGGAAGTGAGGTCAAGATATGGGATTTTTTGATAGGTTCAGAAGAAATACTAATTCTATGGAGGAGGAAGAAAATATTGAAAGTATTAACTCAAATATCAGTAATGAGATATTTGATAATTCGGTATTAGACTTATTATTAGAAGTATCAGATGAAGAAAAAGAACTAGTTTCTTTGATCGCATCGGTAATTGCATCAGGAGATCATCTAGATGCAAAGTTTAAAGTAACTAGTATCAAAGGAATCGATATTGATAAGGAAATAGCAGCAGCCATTGTTTCGGCAATAGCAGCAGGTGACAATCAAAATTCAAACTTTAGATTAAAAAGTATTACACAGATAAAATAATAAAGAAGAAAGAGGGTAATAGAATGCTTAGAAAGTTTCGTATAAAAATAAATGAAAAAGAATATTTAGTCGAAATGGAGGAACTAGGAGTACCTAATCAACCGGCAGCTCCTGTAGCACAAGCTCCAGCAACTGCACCACAACAAACACCACAACAAGTAGCAGCACCAGCACCAACGCCAACTTCGACTCCTGTACAAGCCAATGGACCAGGAACCAATATAGAAGCACCAATGCCAGGAAATATCATAGATGTACTTGTAAAAGTTGGAGATGTAGTTCAATTAGAACAGACACTAGTTATATTAGAAGCGATGAAGATGGAAAGTGATCTAGTTGCACCTAAAGCAGGCACTGTAACGGCAGTTCATGTTACGAAGGGCTCAGCAGTAGATGTAGGTGAAGTACTAGTTACAATTTCATAATTTTGGAGGGATTTAATTGACACAATTATTAGAAGGTATATTATCTGTTTCAGTAGGACAGTTGATTATGATGGCTCTTGGAGCCCTATTAATATATTTAGGTATAAAAAAAGAATACGAACCAACATTACTTATCCCTATGGGATTAGGTGCAATACTAGTTAACTTTCCTAATTCAGGACTAGTTACCCAAGTGGGAAGTGACCAAATCGGAGTATTGAATATCTTATTCGATATAGGTATAGCAACAGAGCTATTTCCCTTATTAATCTTTATAGGAATTGGAGCCATGATCGACTTTGGTCCACTGCTACAAAATCCATTTATGCTTTTATTCGGAGCAGCAGCACAATTCGGAATATTTTTCACTATAATCATAGCCGTATTATTTGGATTTGATTTATCACAAGCAGCATCCATCGGTATCATAGGAGCAGCAGACGGTCCAACATCCATCTTTGTAGCCAATATATTAGCACCAGAACTACTAGGACCCATAACCATAGCAGCCTATTCCTATATGGCCTTAGTACCAATAATTCAACCATTTGCAATTAAATTAGTAACAACCAAAAAAGAAAGAGCAATAAGAATGACATATAAAGCATCCAACGTATCAAGGATGACCAAGATATTATTCCCAATAATAATCACAGTAGTAGCAGGATTCATATCCCCAGCTTCCTTGCCATTAGTAGGATTCTTAATGTTTGGAAATCTATTAAGAGAATGTGGCGTACTAGACAGATTAAGTCAATCAGCACAAAATGAACTAGTCAACCTGGTATCCATATTATTAGGATTAACAATATCAGTAAAAATGACAGCAGACCAATTCTTAAACCTACAAACATTAATGATCATAGCCTTTGGACTGGTAGCATTTATAATGGACACCATAGGAGGCGTACTATTTGCAAAGCTATTAAACCTATTTAGAAAAGAAAAGATCAACCCAATGATTGGTGGAGCAGGGATATCAGCCTTCCCAATGTCAGCAAGAGTCATCCAAAAGATGGCAGCAGAAGAAGACAAACAAAACTTCGTCCTACACTATGCCATCGGAGCCAACGTAGCAGGTCAAATAGCATCAGTAATCGCAGGCGGAATGATACTAGCATATTTCATGTAATAAGTGTATGAAAGGAGTATGAATATGAATTTTGATACAGAAATATTAAAGGGAGCCTTTGAAGTAATGGGATTCGGAATGGCAGGAATATTCGTAGTACTAGGAATCCTTTACTTAGTAAGTTTAGGATTACTAAAATTCTTCCCAGCAAAAGACAATTAAAGCCGTTCAAAGGCGTAGCCCTCTGTCATTCGGAAGCAGAGGCGCCAGTGCTCTGTCATTCAGAGCCAGAGGCGAAGAATCTTTAACCCTAGTAAAAATGATAAAATTAAGATTATTAATAAATTATTGATAACACAGATAAATAAAAATATAAAAAAAAAGGAAAGTGAATATAAAGTGGGAAAGCAAATCAGATTTACGGATACAGTTCTTAGAGATGCCCATCAAAGCTTAATAGCCACAAGGATGCCCATAGATAAAATGGTACCCATACTAGAAACCATGGACAAAGCAGGATATCACTCCTTTGAAGTATGGGGAGGTGCAACATTTGATGCATGTCTAAGATATCTAAATGAAGACCCTTGGGATAGATTAAGAACAATAAAAAAGCATGTAAAAAATACAAAACTACAGATGCTTTTAAGAGGACAAAATCTCCTAGGATACAAACACTATCCAGATGATGTAGTAGAAAGTTTTATCCAAAAGGCAATAGAAAACGGTATAGATATCATAAGAGTATTCGATGCATTAAATGATTTAAGAAATTTAGAAACATCAGTAAAAGCCATCAAAAAATATGGTGGTCAAGCACAAATGTGTATCTGTTATACCATAAGTGAAATTCATACCAATGAATATTATATAAACCTAGTAAAAGAAATGGAAAAGATGGGGGCCGATTCCATCGCAATAAAAGATATGGCAGGGATTATAACCCCAGCAAATGCCTACTCATTAGTAAAAGATATAAAGGCAGTAACAAACTTACCAATAATAATCCACACCCATGCAACAAGTGGAATAGCAGAAATGACTTATTTAAAAGCAGCAGAAGCAGGAGTAGATATCATAGACACAGCCATATCTCCATTTTCAGGAGGAACCAGTCAACCAGCAACAGAATCCGTAGCTATAGCCTTAGAACAATTTGGATTTAATACAGGATTAGACTTTAGTAAGTTAAAAGAAATAGCAGAACACTTCAAACCAATCAAAGAAGAATTTAGAAAAGGTGGCATACTAAATCCAAAAGTAATGGATATTGTACCAGATACATTGACATATCAAGTACCAGGAGGAATGTTATCCAATCTATTATCACAACTAACAGAAGCAAAAAAAGAAGACAAATATGAAGAAGTACTACAAGAAGTCCCAAAGGTAAGAGCAGAGCTTGGCTATCCTCCACTGGTAACACCATTATCCCAAATGGTAGGGACACAAGCATTGATGAATGTAATCAATGGAGAAAGATACAAGATGATACCAAAAGAGATCAAAGATTATGTAAAAGGATTATATGGAAAATCCCCAGGACCTATTTCTAAGGAAATCAAAGAAATGGTCATAGGAGATGAAGAAGTCTTAGACATAAGACCAGCAGATTTATTACAACCAGAAATGGAAAACTACAAGAAAGAATTGGGAGACTTAGCAGAGTCTATAGAAGATGTACTAATGTATGCCCTATTCCCACAGCTGGCTTTACCATATTTAAAGAAGAGAAAAGATCCATTCCATGATGTACCAATACAAAATGTAACGGTGAGTTATTAGATCTTATTTATGTAGAAATAATTCTGCAGTTATTGGTAAAGAAATATTAGTAGTAAGTGGAACAACGAAAAGATTAGGAAAAGCCATTGATATAATGAAGCAGGAGAATTAATTGTAGAGTTTAATGATGGTAAAATTGAATCCGTTTTTTCTGGAGAAATATCAATAAGGGGAATAGAAGGATATATCTAATTTAATGGTTGAGTGTGTGAAGAAATCTCTGTAAAAACAGATCTTCTATGATAAGTGGTAGGGCTGAAGGCTTCTGTATGAGTTTTCAGCCCTTGGTTTTATATACCCTACCTATCACAGGGCATGTCAAGGGCAGACGAGAATTTGCACACAACTATAATGATTTAACTTGACAGGCGGCCCTCATACATGATACTCAGCTCCCCATATACCTGTCCCCAGTTACGGATTGGCATCGTCCACTTTTTTTGTGGCTTCAAATGTAGATAAATACAAGGCTTTTAACAGGGTCCTATCGCTCGGAAATACACTCCTTTGGCGGTTTAGCTTCCGGTAGGTCGCATTCAGGCTTTCTATTGCACTTGTGGTATGTAAATCGGCAGTTACCGAGGTTTTACCATGCACCTGTCTTATGACGGGTTTTATAATAAATTTCAACTTACCTTAAAGGGTGCAATGAGCCATATAGCTAAACTTGGTATGGATGCCAGAGGAAATCTCACTCGTATGGACAATGCCCTTACTGCTATTCCTGACAGGTTAAAGGCTGTTACGGATCAACTTGATAATCTTTATAAACAGCAAGAGGCAGCATAGTCTGAGTTCGGCAAACCATTCCTACAGGAACAGGAGTTAAAAGATAAGGTTTCCCGTTTTGCTATCCTTGATGCGGAACTAAATATGGGCGTATCTAAGCCACAGGAGGCTGACAGCCGGGTTTCCAAAAGAGAGCGATCATCAGTGTTAGATAACCTGAAACAGCCTCCACAGGTCAACAGAGAGGGCAAGGTAAAACAATATAAATGTATGGAGGTGCGATAATGGCAAAACGAAAGAGAAATGTACAGTTGCACTTCATGGTGTCAGAACAGAAACGAAAAGTTATAGACGAAAAAATGGAACAGCTTGGCACAAAGAATTTAGGAGCATATCTTCGTAAAATGGCAGTAGACGGTTATGTTATCCATCTTGATTTATCCGACATACGGGACTTGTTACCTTGCTTTGCCGTACCAGTAACAGCCTTGTAATCAAAAGGTAAGTATTGTATAATGTCTATTAATCTTTGCTACAGATATAATAGAAATAAAAGCCTAAAATAACAAATAAAAGGAGAAAACATGATAAGAAGAGCATACCCACAGGATTTACCCTCCATTTTAAGGGTATATGAAATTGCAAGAAAATTTATGGCTGATAATGGAAATTCATCCCAATGGGGAGCCGACTACCCATCTGAAGAAATGCTTAAAGATGACATTGAAAAACAACAGCTTTACGTTTATGTAAAACAGGATTTAATCCATGGAGTATTTGCTTTTATTCCAGGAAAAGACTCCTCTTATGAGAACATAGAAAATGGTTCGTGGAGGTCCGATTCACCTTATAGTACAATCCACAGAATCGCCAGTGATGGAATAGAAAGAGGCATATTTACAAAATGTATCAATTATTGCAAGGAGCAAAGCCCTCATCTTAGAATTGATACTCACGAGAATAATGAAGTCATGAAACATCTGATTCAAAAAAATGGGTTTGTGAAATGCGGAACTGTATATCTAAAGGACGAAACTCAACGAATTGCCTTTGATTATCTTAAAGAGGTATAAGGACAGTTATAAAAAATCATATATGAAAGGCATAAGGGTTGCACAGCTTTTATGCTTTTTTGTGTTATTAAAAGGAGCGTGATGAAATGGTGATAACAGAATGGATGATATCTCCCATCTGTGAAAATAATACACGTTTAAAGATAAGGGCATACACTGAAATAAAAAAATCCCCTCTATATCGGAAGTGATGACAAGATAATTTAATTGATATAAAGCAGTTCAAAGTAACGTTAATTACATAGCCAGACACAATGACGCAGAGTCGATAATTTGTGGTTAATATAATCCCACTTTATCGGCTCTTTCTGTTATGTATGAATTCTTTCAATTAGAGTTCAAATTTTCCTAATTCATTGATACCACTCGCTAAAGATTTCATTAAGGATAGTTCCTTGTCAGTAAAACTAAGGTGCTAAAGAGAATATAAGAATTTAGTGGTTCTGAACGTTGATTGTTAAAGAAAAAAGCAATCTCTGATTTACAGAAAGCCAAAAAACGTCAAAGCAAAATTGACCGTTTGTTTGCAAAGATGTATGAGGACAGAGCACCAGAAAAAATAACTGAACGCAATTTCTCAATGTTAAGCACTAAGTATCGAGAAGAACAGTTTTCTTTAGAGAAACAGATTAAAGCTTTAGAAGATTTGCAATCCCTTTTCACTTATATCATCAAGTAAACTGTCAAGCTGTCTGCGCTGCGTGGATATATCTGTTGTCTTGTTTAGAAAAAGGAATTAGTCTACCGATACATCTAAAAGAGTAACAAGCTCATAAAAAATTTGCAGGCTTGGGTGCTATCCGCTGTTTCAATGGACGCAATATATCGAGGGGCTATGTTCATTTGTTTTGCTAATTTATTTCTCGATATTCCTTTTGTTTTTCGTGCTGCTTTTATGGCTTGACCGAAAGCCTTAAAATCATATTTGTCGATTTCTCGCTTCATATAATTTCACCCTACTACATTTTACTGCTCACCCCTTACTTTAGATATGATTACACATATCATTTAGTTGACAAAAATATATCATGTAGATTGTGCCTGCGTATTGATATTATACGGCTGTCCATATATAACATATAGTATATTGTTTGCAAATGAAAAATTGTCAAATTATGGAATATATTTCAGCCCCCAAAGTTGCAAAAAAATGGGGCATTTCAGAGCGGCGTATACAAAAACTTTTACGGATGAAGAATTTCAGGCTATATAGAAAAACACCCTGACCTCCTATTACACCGAGCAGGGCGATATCAGCTATATCTATCAGGAACTTGCGAATATGGGATTTAGGGGCGGAAACATCTTATCCCCTGTCCATGGCACAGGAATACTTTTTTATTCAAAGATTTCGATAGTTTAAAATACGGTAAACATATTATAAAGTTTAATTAGTTTGTAATCTTCTTGTGTTAACATTAGTTTCTTTTTTAGGGCAATATCTATCTTTTGGGGAGTTTTTGTAAAGAGCATCTTTATTGAGGCTGGCATTACTGGCCTTGTAGAAATTCCTGACCAAAGCCCCCATCTTTCATCGTTTTCAACAAATGGAGAGAGAATAGCTATTGTTGCTTTTTCTATTGAAGTATCTCGATTAATGAAATCGATTCTTGTAATTATATCATGATGAGTCATCAGACCATAGTATGTATTTTCACATGCTTGAGGATAATTTATATCTTTTATATTCATGTACATATGAACGCTAATAGAATTATCATCATGAGCCTTTTTAACCAATAGAGTGGAACAAATTATATCTTTATTCCGACCATCATAATAATAAGAATAAAAACGTGTATTATTTTTAAAAAATGATGGTACATTTACAATGGATGGTTGACAATGTTGACTTGAAATATTACTGAATTTAGGTAATAACTCATCAATGCTTATTTTTAAAACTTGAGAAATTTCATTAATAGTAAGAATATCTATTGCTATTTCGCCACGCTCGTATTTTGATAATGTTGATTTGCTTTTTTGAATTTTATCTGCTAGTTGTTGGACAGTTAAACCGCGTAATTTCCTCACATTTCTAAGAATGCTGCCTAATTCCATTAAGTATTCCGACATAAGAATCCACCTCGTTTCGTATAAAGGCTCTAAAAGCATAAATTTAGTGTAGTAAAGTAGTTTTCTATACACATTATATCTAAATTACAGATAAAAGTCTACTGTGATGACACAATATTAATTTTTATCGCCCTCTGGATAGAATTTTGTGACGTTGTTTTTTGTAATTTTTGTGCTATATTCTATGCTATAATCAACAAAAAATTATAAAGGAGTGGCATTTATTATGGGAAAATTAAATTTAGACAAGCTGTACGATAGGAGAGGTACAGATTGTGTCAAATGGGATCACAAAGATTTTGTGGACAGAAGAGTATCAGACACAGCATTACCTCTATGGCTTTCGGATATGGAATTTAAAGTTGCTGATGAAATTACCGAAGCATTGACCAAAAGGGTTGAGCATGGATTTCTTGGACATTCTATGCCGGGCGATAGCTATTTTGAATCTGTTCAAGGGTGGTATAAAAGACGATTCAATTGGACCATTTCAAAGGATTCAATCTTTTATTCACCAGGTGTTTTACCTGCATTGGGTTTTGCATTAAGGGGATTTACAAAAGAAGGTGAAGGAATTATTATTCAAGAGCCTGTATTCTATCCATTTGCTGAGTTAATAGAAGGAACAGATAGAAAAGTGGTAAATAATCAGTTAATAAATAACGATGAGAATTATAGCATTGATTTTGTTGATTTAGAAAATAAATTAAAAAATCCTAATAATACAATGCTAATTTTATGTTCACCGCATAATCCGGTAGGTAGGGTATGGACAAAGGATGAATTAAAAAAAGTAGTTGATTTATGCCAAGAAAACGATGTTTTAATTTTCTCTGATGAACTACATTGTGATTTAACACGAGCTAATGTAATGCATTATCCAATTAAGACGATAACTGATTACAGTAAAATTATTACTGCAGTGGCTTTAGGGAAGACCTTCAATGTTGGAGGGGTACCAATTTCTCAAATAATTATAGATGATGAAGAGTTAAAACAAATATGGCACAAAGAAACAAGAAGAAAACATTATATTAGTTTTGCTCCGCCGCTGGATATGGTTTTAACAGAGACTGCTTATAATAAATGCGAATATTGGGTTGATGAAGTCATGGAATATGTTGAGGGGAACTTTGACTTTTTAGTGAATTATCTTAATAAACATCTTCCAAAAGTAAAATACAAAAAGCCTGAAGGGACATTTTTGGCTTGGATAAATTTTGGAGCATATGTTGATTATGAAGAATTATTTGAATTACTGATTACAAAATATGATTTATTGATTGAAAACGGTCATGTGTTTGGAGAATCTGGCGCTGGATATTTTAGAATGACAGTTGCCTGTCCACAAAGTATGCTTGAAGAAGGATTAGATAGAATTGTCAAAGCGATTAAAGAATTAACGGATAATTAGTTTGATATACTTAATAACTTTACAAAGTAAGTAATTAGAGGAGGATGAACAATGGCTATAGATGATATCATTGGGGTAATTGATACATTTGTTTGGGGGCCGGTTTTAGTTTGGTTTTGCTTGATTTGTGGTTTAATTTTTTCCTTAGCAATGAAATTTGTACAAATTAGACTTTTTAAAGAAATGATTAAATGTTCTTTTGGAGGCAATAAATCTGAAACAGGCATGACTGGTTTTCAGGCATTAAATATAGCAATTGGCGGTCGTGTAGGTACTGGCAATATTACGGGTACGGCAAGTGCAATATTGTTCGGCGGACCAGGTGCTATTTTTTGGATGTGGGTGATGTCGATTATTTGTGCCTCTTCGGCCTATATCGAATCGGCATTAGCACAAATCTGGAAGCAAAAAGCTGGGAATGAATATGTTGGAGGACCTTCATTTTACATGGAAAAGGGGTTGAAAGCAAAGCCTGTAGGTATGTTCTATGCAATCTTCAGTATTATATTCTTGATAATATTTGCGGGGTTACAATCGAACGCATTTAGTTCAGTTGCATCATTAAGCTTTAATATCCCTTCCATTGTAACCGCAGTGGCATATACAGTTTTACTTAGTGCAGTAGTTTTTGGTGGAGCAAAGCAAATTGCAAGGGTTGCCGAAAAAGCGGTTCCTTTTATGTCACTTCTTTATGTTGCTGTAGCCATCATTATGCTAATTGTAAACTTTAAGCAAGTGCCCTCTATGCTTGCAATGATTGTTGGTTCCGCATTGAATATGAATGCCCTTTTTGGGGGATTAGTTGGTTCTGCGGTTTCATGGGGGGTTAAGCGAGGTATTTTTTCAAATGAAGCAGGACTTGGTACAGGCGCATGGGTAGCTGGCTGTACAGATGTATCTCATCCTGCCAAGGCAGGGCTTTCACAAGCGTTTTCTGTTTTTATATCATTGCTGATATGTACTGCAACAGCTCTGATGATCCTATGCTCAGGACGTTACAATGTGTTATCACCTGATGGAAGCTTTCTTGTTTCAAATGTTGTTGGTGATAGCAGCCAATTCACCGCTATGGCAGTGGACTCTCTTATTTCAGGGGGAGGAGCAGTGTTTATCGCAATTGCCATGTTCTTTTTCACATTTACCACTGTTATGGCATATTCGGTATATTTAAATTGTATTAACCGTTACCTCTTTAAAAGCGATATTGATGGGGTCCGTGCGAAAAAATCAATGATGTATATTAATTTAGCCACTGTTATCATGGCATTTGCAGGACCACTGATCTCATCTGCAACGATATGGAATTTGGCATCAGCAATGTGCGGGATTATATCTATAGTTAATGTCGGAAGTCTTGTTTTGCTTTATAAACCAGGTGTAGCAACACTGAAGGATTATGAGAGACAGATAAAGAAAGGAATTGATCCTGTGTTTATTCCTGAGAACTGCGGTATTACAAATGCTGACATCTGGAATGAAATTATAAGACGGGATTATGCGGATGAATTAGCTGCTTACCAAAAAGCTTTTCCGAATGACAAGTGTTGATTATTTTGATTGAATTAAATCGTATTTGAAAACGGATTTATTTTCAATAAAAAAAAGAAGGATATGAATGGGTTATAAACATAAAAGAACAATTCCACATGCGTGAAAGTGCTTTCATCATGAGGAGCTGTTCTTTTTGTAAATGATAATATTATAAACTGATAGTCCCATATTTTCAAGACAACTAATAAATAAATATGATTTATACTTATCAAATATGATATGTGTAATCATATCCCCAAAAGGAAGATGAACGGTAATATGAAGTGTGAGTTTGATAAATTTGATTTTAAGGTCTTCGGTCAAGCCATAAGAGCAGCAAGAAAAGCAAAGGAAATATCAAGGAAGCAATTAGCAGATCAAATGCTCATTGCTCTCGGAAAAATCTACGCAGCGCAGACAACTTGAAAGCCTACTTAATGATATGAGCGATAAAGGATTACGTATAGTTACTGCTACGGTAAGGTAGTGTTATGAAAAAATAGGAAAAGTTTGGTAATAACTTTAGATGCAGAAATAATCGGGTTTAGTAAAAGAAGCATCTACGGTAAGCAATATGACGTAGATGCTTCTTTTGTTATAAGTAGGGCTATTTCTTATTGCAATAAAATGTTAATTCTTTAAGAGTGGTTTCGATATTCTTTTGGTGTGCAGTTATAAAATCTTTTAAACATCTTTGAAAATGCTATTTGTTATAGTGAGGGGCTATTGTGTAATACCTGTTTTCTATATTCGGCAGGAGTCATCTTATAATAGCATTTGAACTTTCTGCAAAAGTAGGAGTTACTGGAAAAACCAGTAGTTAATGATATATTGGAAATCGTATTTTTTGTGTTCTTTAATAAAAACGCCGCCTGTGTTAAACGATATTCAATAAGGTAAGAAATTGGAGATTGGTTAATTCCACGACGAAAAACTTCCAACGTACTGCTTTTGCTAATGTTAGTAGCTTTCCCTATATCCTCAAGTCCTATATCCTCTGCATAATGGTCATGGATAAATTGCATCATAACCTGTAATCGCGAAGATTGAAAAGTAGATTTTACTCCATTTTCAGAAACTGGTTCAATATTTATGTTTTGAAATAAATGTTTCCATAGCTCAGTAGTTAAAAGAAGCGTATTTAGAGGAGATAAAGAATCCCTATTCTTATCTTGTATGTCGTATATCTGATTCAAGAGCACCAGTATTGTATTCTGCCATAAAACATTCGGGTTCAATATCTGATAAGCAGGACCAGAAGATAGTACAGGTAATATATATGTTTCATGAATTAAACTTCTTTCTGTAGCAATCAGTTCCGGTGCAAATACAATATCGGACATGATGCCATCATCATCGGTTTCAAAGCGATGAATGATTCCGCTATTTATAAAGATTCCCCAACCTTTTTCCAGACGAATTCTGTTTTGCCCAATTAAACAATTTATACTACCTTTAGATACAGTTACGAATTCAACCTCCCGATGCCAGTGCCAGTCTATGCGCCCATGGTCGAATTGCATGATATTATCAACATAATATGCGATAGGATATTTATCACTGCCATGAGCAACGGTTTCTCTTAACGTTTCATCAGTAGTAGTTTTACAAGACTGCATAATTTTCACCTCTGTTATATTGTACTATATTTTTGTGATTTTGTGTAGTGAAAAAAGATTTTAGCTGGGATATAATGCAAAAGAAAAGTGAATAATTAATTTTTTTAGGAGGAAAAGATATGGCTAACTTTTTAAAATACAATCCGCAATGGATTCGTGAACCAGCTCAGACAGTGGTAGGTGAAGATAAGGTAGAAGTTATTACAGAAATGGGAACGGACTTATGGGCGCGTACCTATTATGGTTTCCAAACTGATACAGCTCCTGTGTTACAGGTGAAAACAACTGAACAGTTTTTTTCATTTATAGTAAAGACGGAGTTTGAAAGCAGCCAGCGTTTTGACCAGTGTGGCGTTGCAATGTACTTGGACAGCGATAACTGGTTTAAGGCTTCGATTGAATATGAGGACGAAAAAGTACAGCGATTAGGGAGTGTAGTTACCAATCATGGCTATTCTGATTGGGCGACTACAGATATCTCCTCAGAGATTAAGGCTATGTGGTATCGCTTTTCTCGTAGGGGAAGTGATTACCGTATTGAGTGTAGCCAGGACGGTATTTCCTTTAAGCAGATGAGAATTTTCCATATGTGGGAAGCGTCCGGTGAAATTACTTTTGGGATATATGCCGGAAGTCCGTCAGAAGGCTCTTATAAAGCGACGTTTACCAATATGGAGATTATGGAGTGTCAGTGGGAATCAGATGCAGAATGGCGCGCTGACAAAAAATAGATATTACTTGCGGCTTGCTATGGAGTTTAAGTGCATGGTTCAAAGTACAATGAACATAAGTGGCGGCTAACGAAGGAGGAAAAATGAAACTAAATTACAAACACACGCTTTACGCTTGCTTTAGTGGTTACATTGGTCAAGCTGTAGTAAGCAATTTACCGCCACTTCTATTTGTGATATTTCAATCGCAGTTAGGGATTTCCCTCGAAAAGATAACACTTCTCATTACCGTGGGTTTCTGTATTCAGATTTTAGTAGATTCTCTGGCAGCTAAGATGGTTGATATTTTGGGTTACCGTATTGCAGTAACTATTGCGAACATCTTCTGCTTTGCGGGACTACTTAGTATAGGTATACTTCCCATGATTATAAATCCATTTATAGGGTTGTTGATTGGCATAACATTAAATTCTATAGGTGGAGGCTTTATTGAAGTTGTTGTGAATCCTATTGCAGAGGCTTTACCAGGAGATGAAAAATCGGGTGTGATGGGAATTTTACACTCATTCTACTGTTGGGGCTATGTGGCAGTTGTCTTGGTGTCCACGCTGTTTTTTACATTAGTTGGAGAGCAGTATTGGAATTGGTTGCCAATACTTTGGTGTGCCATTCCGCTTTTAAATCTATTCTTATTTCTTAAAGTGCCTATAAAAACGTTAGTCGAAAAAGATGTCCAAATTTCGCCAAGAAAACTTTTTTCAACAAAGACGTTTTGGTTGTTGTTCATACTGATGGTATGTGCGGGCGCTGCTGAACAGGCAATGTCAAAGTGGTCTTCGTTTTTTGCCGAGGTCGGTCTTGGCACATCTAAGACATTTGGCGATTTGTTGGGACCTTGCGCTTTTGCCCTCTTGATGGGTATTACAAGGTTGATTTATGGCAAAAAAGGTGCAAAGTATGATTTGCGGAAGTTGATTGCAATTTCTGGGGGTATATGTATTTTCAGTTACCTGTTGGTATCCTTATCCCCAATCCCGGCAATATCGCTTATTGGTTGTGCATTGACCGGGTTGTCTATTGCTATCTTGTGGCCAGCAGCTATTAGCCTTTCTTCTAAAATGCACCCAACCGGGGGAAATGCTATGTTTGGGTTCTTGGCATTAGGTGGAGACATTGGGTGTGCAATTGGACCGAGCTTGGTTGGGTTGGTATCAAACGTAGTAATTAAGTCTAACTACGCAGGTATTGGACACTTGTTTACAGGTGAAAATATTACACAATCTGCTCTTGAAGCGGGGTTATTTACTGCAATTGTATTTCCTATTGTGATTCTACTAAGTACCCGTATGTTAAAAAAAATAAAATAATTACTACGGGTTCTTAGCTGAAATAGGTTAGGCTGGACAAATTATTATTAGAGGTAGTTGTTGTGCTTCCATTTCTGCAAGTGCAGAAATGGAACGATTGGAAAAAAGAAAGCAACCGGAACAGCAGCTTGCTGCTTAATATAAAATGTATCTTGTTTGGAAAACGAATTTACTACTTTTTTACTACCTTTCAAGAAAAAAATATAAAAATTTCTAAGAGCATTTAAGAACATCTCCCAAAACACAAAATGCCGAAGTGCCTGCATAGGCAGGCTTTAATGGCATTTAAGGAATTATAAAAAGATATTAAAAAACTAACTTGAGATTAAGGAAATTAAAGAGGATATTCTAGAATTGTTAAGAGCCTATACAAGGAGGGAATTAGACTATTTAGCTGAAAAGTTGGCAGAATTAGAGCTAGAACCTGAATTACTTGAAGAGGCTTTATATGCTTTAGGTTATACCTATAATCTTAAATATGTACCAGTTTTGACTAGATATGTGAGTCATCATAATTCTACTATAAGAAAAGTTGCAAGAGAAATTCTAATAGATTTGTCAAAGTAAGTATCTTTAAATTATGTAATTATAAATAGACAGGGGGAAAAGATAAGATGGAAGACCTAACAAAAAAAGATTTGGAATTAATCGAAAAGGCATCTGAAGCAATAATAAAGAATTATGATAAAATAAACTATAACCATACAGTTGCTGTAGCAATGAGGTGTAAAGGCGGAAAAATTTATACAGGGGTAAATGTTTATTCTCTTCATGGTGCTTGTGCTGAAATTATAGCTATTGGCTCAGCAATAACTGACGGAGAAAGAGAATTTGAATGTTTAGTTGCTGTTGGAGGAGAGAATGGTGAGAAGATATTACCGCCATGTGGGAATTGTAGACAATTTATTTTGGATTATGCACCAAATTGCAAAGTGATTATTGATATAGAAAATAAATTGAAAAAGATTACTGTAAAAGAGTTACTACCATTTGCTTATTCTGCTACAAATTAAGATTAATAAATAAAGATAAATATTATTTTTATCAAGTCAAATGGATAGAGGCTCTAGAAGCTCGGGGAAAATAAAATAAAATCCTTGGGTTTTTCTTTTTTTGGATGGAGGACATGTAGGATCTACAGATAGAATTAAATAAATAACTGAATATATATATGCAAATATTTTACCATCACTATTTTATGATAAAATTAAAAATGAGCTATAGATTAATATTATAACCTAGCGCGGTTAAACTTTTTAAAGTAAGTCTATGAATTTGATCATAGGCTTTTTATTTGAAAACTTTTCTAGTTTTTGCAGCTATAATTTCTAAAGCTTTTATAAAATGATAAAATTATACAATCAGTGGAGTCAGAAAATCTATATCTGTATCATTTATTGAGTGATATAAAAATACATTGATAGTATTCTTCCTCTTAGGGAGATTAATATAATGTTCACGAGAAATAAATCAAGAAAAAAAGAAATCATGATCCAAAGCAAGAAGATGAACGAGTTGAGATAGAGGGTCAAATAAATTTTTAAGATGAACTAAGAATGATAAGACTTCATATAATTAAAATGGCAGTACTAGGGTAAGTGCTAGAGCATTAAGAGATTTAATGTAGAAATGATAGATATAGAAGAATTGGAAGAAGAAGGACAAACTCCAGTAACTAGAAAAGTAGTTAAATATATGAACCGGAGAGAAACGTGTCTTAGGAATAGTATTTTCTAATAAAAAAATAAACGAAATAGATTACGAAATTGGATTACGCTGTAAGTGCAAATTATGACAGCAAGCAAGTGGTAGAATAGCAACAGTGGAAAATAGCCTAGCAGAGAATATGGTGGAAGAGAATTTTACTAGACTTAGGAAAGTATATCCTAATCTAGTTACGGATTTAGTAGGTTATAGTTTATGAATAAATATAAGAAAGAATCGGAGGTAAACCCCGACTCAATTATTATAGATTAAAAGAAATCACAGTTACAGAAAATAATTACTAATATTAAAAAGAAGAATAGTAGGGAAGTATCCATACCACATTCTCCCTCGCATCCTCTTCTGCCGAATAAGCCACCCATAAATACACCCCCATTCAGTTGAGATTTAGTACTCTTACAATAGGGTATGAATGGGAGTGGCAAAGTGTTCATTATTATTTCTAGGGGTAGAGAATGAAGTTATAGGTTGAATAGACAAGGATTGATAGAAATACTTTATAGGAACAATAGATAAAAAAGGAATCGGGGATGAGCCCCGATTCAATATGGAGATTTAGCACCTTCTACCAAAAAAACCATCACAGTTACAGAAAAGAATTACTAAAAGTAAAAAGAAGAACAATAATGAAGTATCCATACCACAGCCACACTCTTCGTCAAAGCAATTTGTACGTATTTCATTGTCAATCATAATATATACCTCCTATGCAGTAATAAAGTTAGATTTTTTAAAAAAAGCCGTACTACTAGTTACAGAAGCAGAAGAATAAAAGAATTAATATTAAGAATATGAATATGATTGATTCATCAAAACAACCGCCAAAAAATCCACATTGTTTCTCAGCCATAACAGCACCTCCTTAATGTATTAGTAATTGAGAATTAAATATAAGAAAGAATTATTAGGAGAGGGTTTTTTAAATCCTAATATACAATATGAAAGATGATAGTAGATTGTTAATTATTATTTTTACAGAGTTGATACGTTAAATAAAGATCAAATAACAGCAGTGGCAGAATCCAACATGAAAATATTATGATTATATTAGAAAAGCTAAGGAAATGATTAGTAATGACAGAATATGAATATATCTTAAAACTAGAAAGTATTTCATAGAGAGAATGCAAAGAGAGTAAATAATAGTATTAATTTATCATGAACTAAGACATATTGAAAAAGATGGAGACATGGTCAAGCACGATATAGAAGATTAAATAGCATTATAGCAACATTAGGGACTGATTGGGCATCAACTCAAGCAAAAATAAAGAATCTTCTGGAAGAAGAAGTACTTTGGAGAGAGCTAGAACCACTAGCGAAACAGATTGATATATTCAGTCTAGAAGAATTCAGCAATTCATAGATGGGAAAAAGAAAAAATAAATTTAAAATCCTAAATAAAAAAGTATTGAAAATATTCTCTCAATACTTTATAAGGAAATTATTCCTAATAAATCGGCAACTCCAATACCTACTAATAATATACCTATAGTTATATATAGTATAGAGGTAGCGGTACTGCCTATTAATTTTATAAGTCGTGTTGCTTTACGACTTTCCCAATAAAATGCTGGTTTCAAAACAGTGCAAATAATTGCAAATAAACCTACTACAATAAGAAAAATAGGAATAAACATTATGACACCACCTTTATAAGAGTAGGAAATACAAATAATTATAACAGAAAAGATAAATACATTCATATAGTTCTAAAGTACTATTGGTATAAAAACTGAAATATTCTCCTAGGAGGAGGGAAAATAGTGAGTGTGATTTTAATAGAATTTAGGGATTTTAAGGAAAAGATGTCTATGACTAAACAATATTGTGGACGAGCTAAGATGTGCAGATATTTGAAAAATAAGTATATGTGTATTTTGTAATGCAGGGTAAGCAATATGAATGATAGATAGAAGGTAGCTATGAAGAAAATAAGATGTATTAAATGTGGCAGGTTACGAAGGTAAAGGCGAAACTATATGTTCTAGATGCAAGACTAATAATAAATATGATACTAAAGGAAATATCTAGGATAGATAGTGTTATTTAGAAAGGAGAATGAACAATAGCAAGAAGAATATCAATGGTCATGACTACTTGTAAAAGATGTGATAAGCAAATAACAATAGGTAGTAGGTCATTATATGGATTCGATAGTCTAAAGATACGTACTAGCATTTGAAATTAGTCGCATAATACTACCTATATGATGTAACTATTAAACCTTGAAAACCGAATAATACGGTATTGAAAAGTAAGGTATTACTATAAGTTCATTGGTATTATATGGTACGTATGCTATAATTGGCATATAACCAAATTGTAATAATAGAAAACATGATATATGAATTATTTATAGACTAGAATTTGAAAGGAGTAAAGAATGATGCTATTAATAGTTGAATGTATTATAGCTTGCGCCATATTTACATTAATAATATTACCGCCGCTCTATAAGGATCCAATCAGTCAAATTATGTCTTTTCCACCAGAGATTCGCAGGCGTGTTGAGAGTTTACCTCAGTATAAAGTGAATATTGATACTAAGAAGAAACGTCATATAACCATAAAAATCTTTTCAATATTTATATTTGCTATTATGTTAGCATTCGTTGCTTATTATTCTGGAGCAAGAAGTTTTGTTCAGGCATTCAGACATGTGTTTATCATATTTTTTACCATTAACCTTTATGACTTATTTGTCTTGGATATAGGACTGTTCTGCCATAGTAAAAAAACGAGGATTTCTGGTACAGAAGATATGGATGAAGCATATCGAAATCCGAAGCATCACATCAGGGGAGCAATAATTGGAACTTTTTTAGGTATTGTAGTCGCTTTGCTTTCTGGTGGACTTATTCATTTATATAGATTTATTTACAGGATTTAAGATAGATAGTATTATATTATATAGGTAATTTGTAATAGTAGATTAAGACGACAATCTTTATCTTGATAATTAATCTTGTACCACCTTGAAGTAGCCGAACAATCCAAATAAACCAAACAGATTCGTATTGTTTGTAAATAACCCTAGTAAACCTAGTAATCTTAAATAGCCTAGCTTATTCACTTCATTAAACTTTTTCTCATAAATAATCCTCCTTTATTATATTATAGGCTTATATTTATGTCGGATAATTTATATTTAAGGTCATGATTGAAAAAATAAAATGTTTCATTGAAATACCGTATTATTTAGAAAAGAATCTTACGGTATTTTTATTTCGTATTTCAAGTATTTTAAGCAACTAAAGTTATAGATACGACTTACTATTGAAAATGAAGATGTGAATACTGAACCTTGAAAACTGAATAGCATGGTATTGAAAAGGTATAAAATCAATATATAATATAAGAAAATTCCCTAGAAATATACTATAATCGTAGATATAGATTGTACACTTTTATTATTATTTCTTATCTATGGCAAGAATGGAAAAGAAATTTAGCCAAAAAGTATATATATTATAATTACCACGTGGCAAAGAAGGTGAAGAATTTGAAATTAGAAACTATTATATTTGATAGCTTAAAATATATCGAGGAAAATGTTAATGAATCTATAATTATAGAAGATGTAGCAAAAAACTCAGGATATTCATTATATTATTTTTCAAGAATGTTTAAAAAGCAAATGGGATTATCAATTATGGAATATGTAATAGAACGAAGACTGATTAAGGCCTCAGAAGAAATAGCAAGTGGAAAGAAAATAATTGATGTTGCATTAAATTATGGCTATCAATCACATAGTGGTTTTACAAAAGCATTTAAAAATAAATTTGGTTTTTCACCGATACTTTTAAGAGCGTTTAGCTTTCAAATTAATTGTTTAGGAGGTAATTGTAATATGAGTCATGTATTTATGAAAAACACAGCTGTTCATGCTACAAAAGAGGAGCTATACAGATTATTAATAACGAATATAGATGAGAATACACTGGAATTTGACAAGGGAAAGATTAAGAAGGCATATGAATTTGCTTGTAGAGCACATAATGGGAAAAAGAGATATTCAAATGATGATTATGTAACTCATCTGATTAATGTTGCAATTCTTTTAGCAGAAATGGAGGCAAGCGAGGAGACAGTAATAGCAGGCTTGTTGCATGATATTATTTCAGAGAAAGCTAATATACCCCTTGAAGAAGTGAAGAAGGAGTTTTCAGACGGAGTTGTAAATATTATTAAAGGTGTAACAGAATTTAATGGAGATAGTGATATAATAGATGAAGATGTAATAATGGTTAAATTAGCTGAAAGACTTCATAATATGAGAACAATTGAGTTTATGGATGAAAATTGTTGGAAAGAGAAAGCAAAAGAAACATTAGAAATATTTTTACCGATAGCGGTAAATTTGAATAATGAAAAGATAATGGCAGAATTAAATGACCTATCAGTAAAGTATATTTAAAATTTTACCAAAAGATATAACTCTAAAACTGAACAATATGTTATAAAAAATAAAAATGTTTACTATAATATCTCCAATAAATTTATTATATATGCCATAATATTCACATAAGTAATTCATAACAGTAGAAAATGCGAAATAAAATTTGATTTAAATACCGTATTATTCAGAAATGAATAATACGGTGTTTTATGTGGCATGGCAAATTTTAGTGTAACTTATGTTATCCATGCGAAATAACCATTAAAAATGAGGCTGTAAACATTATACACACAGTATTTAAAAATAAAAACATCTACATATAAAATAATATTCGTCTTACTTTAGTTTGAAATCCAAAACATTTGATAATGTACTTATTTGGCTATCAAATGGAAAGCATATCAATCTGTCTTCTGTTTCAAAAACCATAAAAAAGGGTGGATCATTTTCTGGAATTATAAGATATACTTCTCTTACAGTTGTATTTAGCCATTTATTTTGCACTTGAATGGTAGGATCAAGTGGGAATCTAATGGCGTAACCATCATTCTTTATAGGATCAATTTTTGCATAGACTCTATCTATTCCGTTTATCCAACCTACAACCATAGCATTGATTTCTTTGTTTGTTTGAACTGTTTTAACTACTTTATCTTGTTTAGGGTCAAAGATTTCAATGTATTTATACTCTTCAGCATGAATAACTTGTAGATGAAGAAGTATGATAACTAAAAATACTGTTGTTAAAATTTTTTTAATCATAATATATCACCCATAGTTAGTATTCCCATAACAATTTTGAAATTTACTAGGGATAAATTGGTGTATTATATTTATATTAAACGTAGTGATTGCTAACGCTAAATATCTCTATATTGAACTATAGTATTTAATATTATTTATATAAAGTATTTTAGCAAATAGTGGAGATTAATATATAGTAAACATAATATATATGATATAATTTTCATATAAGTAATTCATAGAATTAAAATAGTATGACGTAAGAACTATTTATATTAAAATAGGAGGTAAGATATGAGAAAATCAATAGCATTATGTTTATACTTTATTTTAGCTCTTTTTATCCTTACTTCTTGTAAGGATAAACAAGATGTTGTTCATATGGGAGTAAATGCAGAAATTCTAGAAATTTCCGAACAAGAAAAAACTATGTTAGTGAAAGGTCTAGATGAAAATAGTATCTTAGGTGACAAATGCTATGTGAAATGTGAAAATGCTTACTTTATTGAAGTTATTGATGGCAAACCTATTGATATTACATTTGATGATTTTTCCGTAAAAGATAAAATAACGGTTGATGTAATTGAGGTTTTAGAAACCTATCCATCATCGACAATAACAGAACGTGTACAGTTAATTCAAAGGAATGATACAAACTATGATAAAATAAGTGCGTATATGGAGGAAGAATGTAAAAATGTTTTTTCTCCATACTATGAGTTATTAGATTTTCAAATATCAAATTATCAGGAAGAAGTTGTGAATGAAAATGTCGAAGCTACTTTTTTCTATAAGGTAATACACAAAAATTATGATAAAGATCCAGATACAGTAGGATATATTAAAGAAGCGAAGGAACGTGGTGATAGCAACTATCAGAAAATGTATGATGAATACTTGCAACCAAAGGAAATGAATTTTGAGTTAAAAGCTATTATTGATAAAAATGATTTAATAACTTTATATTCTAATATTTCTCCAAAAGGAATTGAATGGGAAGAAACGAAAATGTCTGATTTTATTCTGAGTAAATAGAAGTGATTTTAAGTATAAGGTTATTACTGAAAGTAGAGTAAAGGGTTATCTAAATAAAGATATTTAAGCACTACACAATATTTATATTAGGCACATTATTAATTTTAAACGTTATGATTACTAAAACAGAATATTAATCGAAATACCGTATTATTTATAAAAAATTTTACGGTATTTTTATAATTATAGCAAATATTAGATATAGTTTTATGCTATTTATGTGACTTAAATATTGAGAATAAAGATAAAAATATTGTACATTGAAAACTGAATAATACGGTATTGAAAAGTAAAACATTTATTAAATAATGGTTGCTAATATATAGTAAATATAATATATATGCTATAAATTTTATATAAGTCTGAGTTATAGAAAAATGTGAATTAAAAATATTTAAAAAAATGAGGTGAAGACTTAAATGGAGACAATGGATAAACATATTAAGCAAATATTAGAGAAAGCAGAAAGTATACCTTAAGGAATATCTAAAGAAGGGTAATGAGGATAAGTATATCCAAACAGTAAGTTTTCAAAAGTAGATGGAAAAGCTATAAATTAAATTTAACTAGGTGTAGTGCTTGGCCTTTTTCTTGGCAAGTTTTTACATGGGAAATATAATTAAATTAATGTATAATCTAGTTATATTTATTTGTAACGGTAAAAATGTATGTAATAAAGAATCGTTTGTATTTTATAAGGAGGCATGAAATGAAGGGGCTGAGTTTAATTAATATTGGATTTTTCATTTTTATTATTTTGCATGTGATTAATCGATTTGTTATAAAAGTTTCAGATCCAATTTATGTGGCTATAATGATACTAGCAAATGCTTTTTTGTTCGGTGGTATGTTAAAGATTAGAAAAGAAGGGAAAAGATAAGTGTAGCTTGTAATTAAGACATCTAATTCTTAGTTTGCGCAATAATCGGAATTAGATATGTTAAATAGAATTGAATATATTTGATGTTAGGACTCTAGAGTAATCTAGGGTATTATTTTATTTATACATAAAAAAGAGACCCCCTTGGAGGTCTCTGCATATATCGAATATGATTGTCTTTACTATTAGCAAAGGAGGAAGGGTAACATAGCTGAGTATAGATAAAAAAGAGATACCCAATACTATTATACTCAATTGATGAAATTATGTGAGAAAAATATTTGTAATATTAATAGATGTTAGTATAGTATTTTTATTTTAAATAAAAATAGCAAATAGACTTTTGGTAGATCTATTTGCTATGATACATGTATTAAGGAGGGAACTAGAACTATAAATAAAATACTTAATATTATTGTACTAAATTATATAAGTTTATTATAATATTTATTACAATAATATTATATATAATTATATTTTCTTATTAATTAATTCACTATGCTTATCTTAAAAAATTATTATTCTTTTTTCATAAAATATAAATTGAAATCAGGAAGAATATGAACAGGGATCATTTTTTTGCATTCCATTGATAAAGAGACATTAGATTAGAAATTAATTCTGATCTTTTTTGTTTAAAAATTTTTAAAAAAAGAAGGAGTTTTGATTTTAATATAGACTTATATAAAAGGTTATAAATAATTGTAGAGGATTTATTATTTATAGTTAGAGATTTATTAAATCAATTAAAGCCTTTGAGTTTCTTACAAATTGAAAGCAATTAT
Organism: Tissierella carlieri; assembly: GCF_018917285.1. Classification (NCBI taxonomy): domain Bacteria; kingdom Bacillati; phylum Bacillota; class Tissierellia; order Tissierellales; family Tissierellaceae; genus Tissierella; species Tissierella carlieri. The sequence continues at coordinate 122,905 of NZ_JAHLOH010000016.1, forward strand.
ATAAGTAGGTTTGATAGATGGCAGTTGTAAGATACAGAGAGAAATTACTGCTATGTTGTATATGTCTAGATTTTATATGTCAAAAATCGAAACAAGAACAGTAAACAAATTAAATAAAACTTTAATGAGTAAATAAATTAATCCAGGTAATTTAATCCTGGATTAATTTACTATACTTATCTAGCGGGAGTTGTTCTAACGGGAGCAGTTATTCTATTAAGAATATCTTCTATATCTCTAGTAAAATTAGATATAGGATTACCATTGTTTATATTTGTACTCATAGTCCTTATTCTAGTGTAAAGAGTAGGGTCTGAAGTTATAGATATATTTTTTATGTTTCTATCAGCAGTCTTTACAGCAGCTTCTACCTTTTGTCTAAGATTAGAACTTATTTCATTAGTCGCACTACCTTTTACGTCACATCCAACAATAGCTGTATCCCCATTGATTACTACAGAAGCTTTATTTACTTCTGGTAGAGCAGCAACTCTATTAGCGATAGCTGTTGCCCTAGTTGATAGATTATTGTTTGTTATATTACCATTATCAGTGGTTCCAGGGATTAAATTGTTACCTCTTAGACTATCATAAGTCATTGGAGTGTTTCTAAGCGCATTGTTGTTAAGATTAGTGTTATCTCTAACCATACCATTGTTGAGATTAGTGTTATCTCTAACCATACCATTGTTTAGATTAGTATTTAATCTATCCCTAGTATTATAAGGTGTATTAGTCATCCAACGATTATTCAAGTTATCGTTATATAGTCTAGTTTGTGTAGACATATTTCTCATATTTGTATTCGCTGGACGACAGCCAGCCATTGCTACTAGTAAAACTATAGATAATCCTAAAATTTTGATTTTATTTTTTTTCAAATCATCCACCTCCTACAAATAGTTTTGCACGGAATAGTTTTTTTATTTAGACTAGTTTTTATCCAATTTGTATAATCTAGCCATATTTAAATTTTTTTGCTTTTATTATTAGATATATAGACAATCATAATATTAGCAGATTGGCTTTTATGGTATAATGGAATTAATGATAGGAGGTAAATAATGGAAATTACTTGGAATACAAAACTTTATTGTTTAATAGGAAAACCAATAAATAAATCTCTATCACCAATAATACATAACAATATTTTTAGCCTTTTAAATAAGAACAGTATTTATTTCGGATTTAATATAGAAGAAACTGATTTAAAAACTACAATTGATGGATTTAAGGCAATGAAAATAGAGGGCTTTAATGTAACTATTCCATATAAGAAATCTATAATTAAATATCTAGATGATATTACTTCAGAAGCCAAAGCTATGGGAGCAGTTAATACTGTAAAAAATAATAATGGAAGATTCATTGGATATAATACAGATGGTGATGGTTTTTTACAAACTTTTCATGATAATAAAATAGATATAAAAGGTAAAAATATTTTGATTATAGGTGCAGGAGGAGCTGCATATGCGATTGCAAATGCATTGGTGAAGAAAGACATATATAGTATAACTATTGCTAATAGAACCTTAGATAACAGTTTCTTATTGCAAAAAAAGATAAATGCAATAAAAGATAAAATTTTAATAGAAATAACGGATTTAAATCTAGATAATATAGATAAAAAAAATATAGATATTATTATTAATTCCACATCCATAGGTATGTATCCTTTAGAAAATATGACACCATTGGAATTAAGTGGATTTTCTACTAATACTATTGTTTATGATATAGTATATAAACCATATGAAACTAAATTAATAAAAGAGGCTAAAGCTAGAGGTATGAAATCATTTAATGGAATATCTATGCTCTTAAATCAAGCTATTTTTAGTCAAAATATTTGGGAGAATTTAGATAAAAAAATAAATTTGGAAATATTTAAAAAAATAGAAGGAATTTTGACTAATTATATAGAATAATACAACGAAGGATAATAATACTTGAAGGTGATGGAATGATAAATAAGAAATTAAAACTGGGAGAATTATTACTATATGCTGGAAAGATAACTGAAACTCAACTTAAAAATGCTTTAGATATACAGAAAAAATCAGGGAAAAAGTTAGGAGAAGTTATTGTTGCTGAAAAATTTACTACTGAGGATGATATCATTGAGGTATTAGAATTTCAGCTAGGAATACCACATGTAGATTTAGATAAATATCAAATAAATTCATCTGTAGCCACAATCATTCCAGAAAATATAGTCAGGCGATATGAACTCATAGCAATAGATAAAAGAGACAATATTCTTATAGTAGCTATGGTTGATCCATTGAATATTTTTGCTTTAGATGATGTTAAAATTTTCGTTAAATCAGAGATTCAACCAGTTATTTCAACAAAGGAAAAACTGCTAAAAGCAATAGATAGATTTTATAGTGGAGAAACTACAAAAAAGGTCTTAGAAGAATTTGAAGAAAGCTTTTCAGCTATTATGACAGAGGATGTAGAGGATTCTGAGTTATTAGAAGTAACTACTGCTCCAATAGTAAAGCTTTTGAACTCTATAATTGAACAAGCTGTACGGGAAAGAGCATCTGATATACATATAGAGCCCTATGCTGAAGACATAAGGGTGAGATTTCGTATAGATGGAGATTTAAGAGAGGTTATGATACTTGCTAAAGGTAGTCTCTCAGGTATAGTTACTAGAATTAAAATTATCGGTAAAATGAATATTGCAGAAAAGAGAATACCTCAAGACGGTAGAGTAGAAACTAAAATAAATGGTAAGGAAATAGATATGAGAATATCTACTTTGCCAACAGTATATGGAGAAAAGATTGTAATAAGATTACTAGATAGGTCTAATTTTATGTTTACCAAGGAAGCATTAGGTTTTAGTAAGGATGACTTAGAAATATTCAATAAGATTTTAGCTCAACCCTATGGAATGATATTAGTTACAGGGCCTACAGGGAGTGGAAAGACTACTACATTATATACTGTTCTTCAAGAGTTAAATCAAATAGAAAAAAATATAATCACTATAGAAGACCCAGTAGAGTATAAATTAAATGGAGTCAACCAAGTACAAGTAAATACAAAGGCTGGACTAACCTTTGCTTCTGGACTTAGATCTGTACTTAGACAAGACCCAGATATAGTAATGGTAGGAGAAATAAGGGATAGCGAAACTGCCGAGATAGCAATTAGGGCAGCAATTACTGGACATCTAGTTCTTTCGACTTTACATACTAATGATAGTCCTTCTACCGTTGCAAGGCTTATTGATATGGGGATAGAATCATATTTAGTATCATCAGCTATTATAGGAGTAGTATCTCAAAGATTAGTAAAATTACTTTGTCCAAAATGTAAGATGTCTTATGAGGCTGGATATTTAGAGAAGAAAATTTTGGGCATGGAAGAAAAAGATAAATTGATATTAAATAAATCCGTGGGATGTAGTTTTTGTAACGATGGATATAAAGGGAGAAGAGCAGTACATGAATTGATGCCAATTAATGAAAATATTAGACAACTTATAGATAAAGGAGCTAATATAGATGAATTAAGGACACAAGCTATAAAAGATGGAATGCATACATTATTACAATCAGCAGCAAATTTAGCAATTAGAGGAGATACTTCCTATGATGAAGTATTAAGAGTAGGATTTACATTGGGATAGGGGGACATACAATGAATATAATTGAACTTGTGAACATAGCTACTTCTAAAAAGGCATCTGACATTCATATAACAGTTGGAATGCCTCCTGTTTTAAGAATAAATGGTCAGTTGATAAACTTTGGTGAAGAAAAATTAAGGCCAGACGATACAAAAACTTTAGTTTACGAAACTTTGAGTGAGCATTTAATAAAAGAATTAGAAGAAAATGGTGAAGTAGATACTTCTTTCTCTAGTCCAGGAATAGGTAGATATAGAGTAAATGCATATAAGCAAAGAGGATCTTATGGTATGGCATTAAGGATAATTCCGTTAGAAATACCTAACATAGATGACTTGGGACTTCCACCAGTGGTGAAAGATTTAGCTAGATTACCTCGTGGACTTATTTTAGTTACTGGTCCTACAGGAAGTGGAAAATCCACAACCTTAGCTACTATGATAAATCAAATAAATAATGAAAGAAAATGCCACATACTAACTCTTGAAGATCCTATAGAATATTTACATAAACATAATCAAAGTATAGTAAATCAGAGAGAAATAGGTACAGATTCTAGGTCCTTTGCATCAAGTCTTAGGGCTGCTTTAAGGCAAGATCCAGATGTTATATTAGTTGGAGAAATGAGGGATTTAGAGACGATATCTATAGCGCTTACTGCAGCTGAAACAGGTCATCTTGTGTTATCAACTTTGCACACCAATGGAGCTGCAAAGACTATAGATAGGATAATAGATGTGTTTCCACCACATCAGCAGCAACAAGTGAGAGTACAGTTCTCATCAGCTATTCAGGCAATAATATCTCAACAATTATTGCCAAAGTCAGATGAATCTGGAAGAGTGGCTGCCTTTGAAATAATGGTAGCAACATCAGCCATAAGAAATTTAATTCGAGAAGATAAGATTCATCAAATAGATACAGCGATACAGACAGGAGCAAAATATCAGATGCAGCCTATGGATTCATCATTACTTGAGCTCTATAAAAGAGGATTAATATCTAAAGATATAGCTTTAATGCAGGCGATAAATCAAGAAAATATTAGAAAATATATTATTTAGGATGTGACCTTATGATATATAAGTATAAAGCAGTATCTCAAGATGGAGAAATGATAGAAGGATATTTTGAAGGAAATGAGAAGTCGGATGTATTAGCAATGCTAAAGGGAAATAACTATCTGACGGTTTCAATAGAGAAGGACATAGAGGCTGAAGCACAGATAGATATCTTTTCTAGCAAAGTTAAAAAGAAAGATCTAGCAGTATTTTGCAGACAGTTTTATACAATGTTAGATGCTGGTATTGGCATAGTAAAATGTATAGAAATATTAGAGAAACAATCTGAAAATAAAAACTTAATTAAGGCATTAGGAGCATTATATGAAAATGTTCAGAAAGGGTTTACCTTATCTGAAGGAATGAAAAAACATCCCAAGGTATTTCCAGCACTCCTTATAAATATGATTGAAGCAGGAGAAGTCAGTGGAAACTTAGATACAATAATGGAAAGAATGGCAGTACATTATGAGAAGGAAAACAAATTGGAAAACAAAATTAAATCAGCTTTAATATATCCAATAGCATTAGCAGTAGTTTCCATTGCAGTGGTTATATTCTTATTAGTAGCTGTTATGCCGACTTTCATAGGTATGTTTGAATCTAGCGGACAAGCATTACCAGTTCCTACGCAGGTTTTACTTAATATAAGTAGTTGGCTAACAAATTTCTGGTATATATTTATAGTAATAGTTATAGGAATGATAGCAGGATTTGCCACTTTTAAGCAAACACCTATTGGCAGGAATTTTTTAGATACATTAAAGCTCAAAATCCCAATAGTAAAAGATACAAATGTAAAAATAATTACATCAAGATTTACAAGGACTTTATCAACTCTAATATCTAGTGGTATTCCTTTACTTCAATCCATAGATGTGGTAGCTAAAGTGGTGGGAAATAAAGTAATACATGATAGATTAGCAATAGCAGCTGAAAATGTAAGAAAAGGAGTTGCTTTGTCTAGAGCAGTTAACGAAGTGGGAGTATTTTCACCAATGGTAGATTCCATGATAAAAATAGGAGAAGAATCAGGTTCTCTTGATGATATATTATACAAGACAGCAGATTTCTACGATGATGAGGTAGAAGTAGCTCTGCAAAGAATGACTAGCTTAATGGAACCTCTTATGTTAGTTGTTATGGCAGTGGTCATTGGGTTTATAGTTATAGCTATGGCAATGCCAATGTTTGATATGGTGAATACCATACAATAATAAATAATTGAAAATGAACAGTTCACAATTAAAGTGAATTATTAATTTACCAAATATTGACAATACAAAGGGATTATTATAATATAAAATAAATTAAATTAGCGAAAAATGAATATTTCCTCGGCAAAGTTAAGGAAACTTAGCGACGCAAAGCTTGAGTCTAAGGTTATCCAATAGGATAATGATGATCGTTCAGCTGCATAAATAGTTGTATTATTTATGCAGCTTTTTTGTACGATAAAACTGTTTTGATAAATTAAACTTGTAAATTTCTTTGTTTACAAATGAACAGAGTCTGCAGATTTTAAATTGTACATTGTATACTGAGCATTGTGAATTGATAGAATGGTGGTGATTTAGGAAAGAGATCATTGTTGTAATTATATAATTATTTTTAAAATAAAAATTAAGGGGGAAAACAAATGTTGAAATGGATTAACAAGAAAAGAAACAGAAAAGGATTTACTTTAGTTGAGTTAGTGGTAGTTATTGCAATATTAGGGATATTGGCAGCTATAGCTGTACCTAAATTAGGTAAGTCAAGGGTTAATGCAGCTATTGCGGCACATAATGCTAATGTTAGAACACTTGAGTCAGCAGCTACAATGGCGGTAGCAGATAATAAAGTTCAAGAAGAAGAATCTTGGAATGGAACAAAGGATGAAGGGTCTGAGGATTATATGCAAGAATGGCCTAAGATATCTGAACAGTTAAAAGGTAAATCAGTCATATTTGAAGACGGAACTGATAATACGGTTGGAGATGAATATACAGTTACTTTTAAAGATGATGGTTCTTTTATAGTTTCACCTGGAAAGATTAAAGAATTAAAGGAGTAAATAGCATCAATAACAGAACTTATAAAATATGGAAATATAAATTGTACTGCAATAAATATTTACTAACTATTTAAATTCGCACAACAAAATAAGCTAAATAAATAACCATGATAATTTGTATATACGGACTACTAATAGATTCATCTTAAAAGGTATGCATATATGAGTGTACTGCAGGGGCATTCCCTTACTCCTATTATCCTAAATGTAGTACAATCCTTAAATGGTATGACTTAGTACTTTATAATTCTAAAGGGAAAATACAGATATTGTAGGGAGATTTTCTCCCTACAGTGTCAAACTACTGTGCTATGTAACGAGATGTCTAAGGACATTTGGTTAGATAGTATAGATGATATAAATTGATTAAAAGGTGATAGGATGAATTATATAAATAAGAACCTAAAAAGAGTTAAAGGTTTTGTATTGCCAGTAGTTTTAATGGTAATGGTAGTATTGTCAATTTTATTTATTTCGATTATAACAATTGCCCAATCAAATACTAAGCAAGTTACAACTCAAGAAGATAATTTAAGAGCATATTATTTAGCTAGATCAGGTATAGATATAGCATATGCGGCTTTGATGGAGGAAAAAGATGGTGATTTAAAGATATATAAGTTTATAAAAGATACGAAAGATACCTTGACTCATAAAAAACTTGCTTTACCTAATGAGATAAATCCTGTTGGATATGTAGATATAGAAATCTCAAAGGAAGATGATGAAATTAAAATTCATGCTGCTGCCAAAACAGCAAAGGGATCTGGAACTTCATCTTTATCACTTTATATTGATAAGAATAATCTTAGTAGGACTAGATGGATAAAAGAATAATATAAGATCAAGAGGGATCTGTATGAATAAAAGAAAAGGATTTACTTTAATAGAATTGATTATAGCAATAGGTATAGGATTTATGGTAATGATTATTGCCTATAATATCTTATTTATAGGAATAAGAGGACATTCGAGTACATTTAAATCCTTTGAAAATCAAGCTGACATCAGATATGCCATTGAAACCACTAATAATGCCATAAGATTTTCAACAGTGGGGTTTATGATAACTGAAGATGATTTCAAACCAATCGTTGAGAATGGTGATATAAAAGGGTTAGTTAAACCTTGGAATTATATAGGATTAGGACCTGATAAAAAATCAATTGTACATTATAAATATGTATCCATTGATGGTAAAACAGGTTATTATAAGATGGATGTTTTAACCAATGGATTAGAAGATTTGATATATGATCTGAAGTTTACTAAACCGAGAGAAACTCAAGAAGATAAAATAATTAGATATATTCTTAATGTCAGTAATAACAGGAAATCTGATACTATAGCTACTGAAGTTGAGGCTATTAATGCACTTCACATTATAGATTGGGGAGATGCAAAGAAGCCAGCCATTGCATTAGCTTATAGAACAGAGGAGACACCGGAAATCCATAAAAGGCCTGTTGCTGCAATATCTATGGTACTAGATACATCAGGAAGTATGAATTGGGGCATGAATGGTGAAGGAACTACAACTACAGGGATAAATGGAAATAATCCCGTTAGGTTAAATCTTTTAAAGAATACATTAAATGATCCAAATGGAGGCTTGTTTTCTATATTTGAAGAATCTGATGTATATGTAAGTCTAGTCCCATTTTCTTATAATGCAAATATGCCACATAGTAACTATAACAGTAAAGATGTAAACAGAATAGATCTATCTAGTTTTTATAATGTTAAAGTCAATGATGAAAAAAATAAATTACAGACTATGGTCAATGCCTTAACTGCAGATGGTGCTACTAATACTGGAGACGGTATGAGGAGAGCATATTATCAATTAAAGAAATTTAATGAAAATAAAAGTAGTTATGGATTAAATTCTAAACAGCAAGTGAAGAACTACATGGTAGTTCTTGTAGATGGTGTAACAACTGCAGGAAGTGCAAATATTAATATCAGAAGGAATGGCTATGGATATTTTGATAGCTTTCTCACTAGTATAGAAGATATAGGCATATTTTATACGAATAATAGAAATTTAAGTGGATATGGCTGGTTAGCAGGCAAACATCCTAGTGGATATAGTTATTATTTAACAAATCAAAAACATTCAGTAGGAAATGGAGTGTCTTTAGACATTACCTATGGTGAGCCATATGTACAAAAAATTGGAGAAATGATACAAGGTTCAAAGACTATAGATCAAGCCTTTATCATTGGATATTCAAATTCTAAGGACAGATATGGAAAATTCTACGAATTAGAAAGCGTGATAAATATAGCTAGATCTTTTGGAATAACTGTAGGAGATAATGAAGCAAATGAAAAGTTTATAAACAATGATTTTGTTTTTGTAGCAACAGATAGAGAAAGCTTAAGGGAAGCGTTTGAAAATATTGGTGGATATATTAATGAGGAATTATGGCAAATAGACGGTCCAAAGTTAAAACCTTAGTAGGGGGCTGGTGAAGGAATGATAAAAAATAAAAGAAGTGGTCTCACACTTATTGAAGTTATTTTAGCAATGCTTATTTTATCTATACTCTTAATCACCTATATTACTGCATTTGGTCAAGGTTCTATTATTGTAAATAAGGGAAAGGGTATTACAAAAGATACCTTTAGTTATCAGGAAATAATGGAAAACCGTATAATTGATAGCAAACGAAATTTTATAGAAAATGATGAAGCCGAAGATTATAAGATAGGGATATTTACAGATTATGGGGATTATAAGACAGCTGTAGATGTAAAAGAAATTAGGACAGACATAAGAGGCAATCGTCAGTATGTATCTTATGTAACTAACTATCAAATTAAAGAACCAGAATCGCCTAAGATAGAGCCGTTTTCTGTAGGAGTTTATGATTCTAAGGGCAATAGAGTTTTTCCATGGTACGATGATGATATTAGAATTAGAGCAAGTTATACGTTACAACCTACTCCATTAATCTTTGAAAATCGTATAAGATGGTATCGATCAAAGGAAGGAATTTCTAATCCGGTTTTTTCAAGTGACTATGATATGGTTTTTGAAGAGATACAAAAAGAACCAAATGCTATAAATTATATAAAAGAATTAACAAAAAACAATAATTTATTATCAAAAAGGTTTTATTATTTTGAAGCTAGACCATATACCTTAGCTGGACGATTAGAACATTTTAGAAATGAAGACCGTATATTGATTTTAAATAGAGCTGGTAGTGAGGAATGGCAGGATTTTCTAGAAGACATTTATTTCAATAGAGAGGCTGTAAAAATATTTGATAAAAATAGCGAAGAAATATATTTAGATATTATGCAAAACCCAGAATATCCTACCCTTAATTTAGATTGGTCTAATAATAAAGATCCTCAAGGTGCATTGATAGCAATGAAGGTTCCAGATATTTATTCTAATACAAACTTTGAAACTAGAGTGAACTTCAGAATAGACCCTAAAGCATCAGTAGAAGTAAGTGACTTATTAGGAATAGGTATTGGATTAATAAATATTAATAATAATGGAATTATGGTGGACCTTGATATATTGAATAGTTTAATAAGTATTAATCAAATTGAAAATGGAGTGTATAAAAAACTAATTGAAAAAAGTAATTTAATAGACAGTTTAGAGTTTAAAAATCTTATAAATGAAAATACAAATAAATTTGATTGGGCTAAAGAATATACGTTGATTTTTCAATACTTAAAAAATAATAATAAAATGAAAATTAGACTAGAGGATAAAGAGGTTTCCAGTGATTTCATTGAAATAGATTTACAAGGATATAATATTTTTCCAAACTATATTGGGCTTAAATCCTATTCTGGTGTAGACTATAAGCCAAATACAAAATATGAAATAATAAGTAAATATGATAGAAATTATTCATCTCATTTTTATGATGTAAGATTTAGTAAAATAAATCTTGATGATAAGCCTATCTTCTTTATGTTTGGTGGAGGTTTGAATATTTCTGCTTCTAATATTATAGGGAAGAATAAAAGTATTTATTTTGATTCAAATCTCAATTTAGAAAATATAAAGAACAATGGACATATAAAAGTAAGTAACATATATGTAAAAGAAAACTTGGAATTTCCTAAAGGTTCACATGAGTTGGGATCTAGTGAAGAACCTGGTGAAATACATGTGAATGGAGATTTTATTGAGATGGGCAATAGAAATATTTACGGTGATTTATTTATTGGCGGCAATTTCATTTCTAAGAGTTCGTCGTCTTCAATATATGGTAATCTTCACGTAGGGAAAGATCTAACTTTATGGGATGGCAGTATGAATATATATGGTGATATATTCGTTAATGGAAACTTTAAATTAAAAGATGCAAGAATTCATAGAAATGTTTACGTAAATGGCAATGTAGAATTAGGTTGGACACCTTGGTTGGGAAATAATTCTAAAGTTTACTATACAGGTACATTAACATATCCTAATAATTATAATCAAGATATTTTAAATAGACTAATAAAAGTAAATGGTGTAGAAGAACCGAAAAAACCTAATATACCTGAACTCAAATATCCTAAATTAAAAGAAGATTCTTGGTATTTAAATAATGGATATGTATCAGGGGGGAAATTAAAAGACAATATTAAAATATATACCAATTCTTATGTTCAAAGCAGTTGGACACAAAGTGTAGAAGACATAATAATTGTAGCTAAAACAGGAGATATTAGAATAGAGAATTTTGGTGGAAGTACCATAAAAGGAATATTGTTTGCTCCAAATGGAAAGGTTTATCTAAATGGTGGAAGTTTTGAAGGTTTAATTATAGCAAAGAACGGAATAGATTATGTTCAAGGTGGAGGGAATATAACGATAAAAGATATTGACGAAATAATAAAAGATTCTAGCAATTATCCTTTTAAATAATGATTTTAAATAATTATAAGTCTAGGACCAAAAAGGAGTATCATAATGCAAATAATAATTCTTATATATGGTTTAATAATAGGTTCATTTTTAAATGTATGTATATATAGGATACCAAGGGAGGAAAGCATTATTTTTCCTTCCTCCCATTGTCCTAATTGTGGTACAAGCCTTAAATGGTGTGACTTGGTACCAGTATTTAGCTTTATAGTCCAAAGGGGGAAATGTAGATATTGTGGTGAAAAAATTTCCTTACAGTATCTTAAAATTGAACTATTAAATGCTATTATATATTTATTTATATATATACAATTTGGATTTACATTAAAGTTTCTTTTCTATACAGTTATTTTTTCTTTATTAATTGTGATTACTGTAATCGATTTACAACACATGATAATACCAGATATTCTTATTATATTTATTTTAACTTTATCTATAATTTATAAAATCTTAACATTTTTATTATATAATAATTCTCTTGATTTATTAAATAGTATTGGAGGACTAGTTTTAAGTGGTTTGCTATTTACTTTGATCATTATATTATCTAGAGGTGGGATGGGAGAAGGAGACGTTACTTTAATAGCTTCATTAGGATTTATTTTAGGTATAAAAAAAATATTTCTTACAATTTTCTTATCATTTATATTTGGTGCAATTATATCAATATTTTTATTGATTATGAAAATTAAAGACAGGAAAGATCCTATACCCTTTGGCCCATTTATTATTCTAGGATTTTCAATAGTGGTTTTTTGGGGGGAACAATTGATAAATTGGTATAAGAACATTTTTTTCACTTAATAAAATAAATACTATATTAATATTCTTATTAACATAAAAGGAGGCAATACCATTGAAATTACCATCAATTTCAAGAAAAGTCCTATCCATAGATTTTGGATCAAAAGAAATTAAATTAATAGAAGGTAGATATACAAAAAATAATATCCAAATATTTAAAGCTATTACAATACCAGTAGAGTCTCATTTCTATAAAGATGGGGAAATTTTAGATAAAGATATATTAGTTACTATGTTAAAAAATGCATTGAAGGAAAATAAAATTTCTACTGACTTAGCTTATGGGATTATAAATAGCTCCAGTATCATAACTAGAGAAATTACAATACCAAAGGTTTCTGAAAAGGAAATAGCATCTATAATAGAATATCAATTAAGTGATTTTCTTCCGATAAATCCTGAAAATTATGTAGTAGATTATCTTCTAATGGGAAATAAAATAGAAGGTGAAGTAGAAAAACTAAATATTCTTTTAATAGGTATACCTAAAGATATGGTTATAAGCCATCTAGAGTTAATAAAGCAATCGGGACTTGAACCACAAATTTTGGATTATCAAGGTAATACAATGGCTAAGCTATTAAAATTTAATGGATTAGTTAATGAATTCTATAATACTAGAGACTTGTCAATAGCTTCAATAGATATGGGATATAGTAGTTCAAAACTTACCATAATAAAAAATGGAAATATTGAAGTAACCAGAATAATAGACGTAGGAGCAGAAACTATATATGAAAATTTATCATCATTTTTTGATTATTCTTGGGAAGATATAGAAAATAAGGTTATAGAAATTGAAGATGTATCTATAGTTAAGGAAGAGTTTACGGATTATTATAGAATGCTTAATATTGTAAGAACGACAATAGCTGATCTAATGGAAAAAGTTGAGATGGTATTTAGATATTATTTAACTCGTGAAATTGGAAATATTATAAATTTTATTTTACTCCAAGGAAGTTTATCAAATATAAAAGGAATGGACAACCTATTTTCAAACTATTTTAATATACCTGCTGTTAAATTATCTAATTTAGATAGGGTAAAGTGGTCTGGAGATTTAAGTAAATTTTCTAATGCAATTGGTGGACTAATTCGTTTTGATGAGGTGTAGACATGAGAGATTTAAACTTTTTCCAAAATTATATAGAGAAAAACGAGTTTAAAATAGATAAAAAAATTATATATTTTACAGTGATAACCTTTATCTTTTTATCTTTAATAGCTTATACAGTATATAATGAAATAATCATAAGACAAGAGAAAAGAATCGTGGTGAGCCTCAGAGAAACTGCTGAAGATCCTAAAACTTTGAAAAAGGTGGAAGAAATTAGAATTAAGGAAGTAGAGGTAAATGAGTTTAAGGAATCTGTAGATAAAATTAAGTTGCTAGATAAAAATATTGAAGAAAGAGATATAGTAGATGAAGCTTTGTTAGATAAAATAAATGATAATATTCCCGAAGAACTATTTCTTACATCCCTAAGTATTCAGGGGGAAGAGATTCATATAGTTGGTATATCAAAAGATAAATGGGCTATTGCAGAATTTCAAAAGGGATTAGAATGTATAGATAATTATGATGAAATCTTTGTATCAAATATATCAAAACAAGAAGATTATTATAATTTTAGTTTAAATATTACATTAAGGGGTGTGAGCGATGATACAGAAGATATGGAAGAAGGAAATTAAGATTAGAGAATTAACTAAAAATGAGAAAATTCTTTTAACCCTTTTAGGTATTATTATATTTATATGGGTAGGTTATAGGTTTATCATCACACCACAAGCTGAAAAAATGGAAAATTTAAGTGAACAAAAGCGGGAGTATCAGGGGAAAATAGATGAAATTAATGAAGTGCTTAGAAAGGAAAGCAGCATTAATAAAGAGTGGGATAGATTACATAAAGAAAAAGAAGATATAGTATCTAGGTATTTCCCCAAATTAGATCAGGCACAGATAATATATCTGCTAAATAATCTTCTGGAGCAAGAGTCAGTATCTGTTGTAGATATGAACTTTAATAGACCAAGCTATGAAGATATAGGAGGTTTTCAGGTAAAGAATATGGACATATCTGTACCATATAATGGCCCCTATGTTGGAGTTATAGATATTATAAAATCATTGAAAAGTAGCCAAAGGAAGATATTATTAGATAGTGTGTCTATGGATAGGGATGCTGATGGAAGGCTAAATGGAAATATGTCTCTAAAAGTATATAGTTTAGAAGGTATCACTGATACTAATTCTGATGTTGTATATATAGATATTGCAAAGAAAGAAAGTAAAAATACTCCTTTTGCTTCTTTTGAGGAGTATAAGAATAACAGTGAAGATGGAGAAGAAGCTAGTGAAATAACGGAAACAAAGCCTTATATAGAGGAAATCTTATTAGATTTTGAAAATGAAAATAGTTATTTTCTACCTTCTCAAGAACTTGTGAAAGGTTTTGTTTCCCAGTCTACTAAAGCAAAATCAAAGAAATATTCCTTAAGGTTTGAATATAATATTGTGGCTATTGAAGAAGAAAATCGTGGATTTATAGATGTTTCTAAGAATAATATACTGCTAAAATATCCACCAAATACTATTGGGATTTGGATTTATTCCTACGACTATTCCCCTGCTACTGTAGGTATTCTTTTCCGTGATCAGATGGGTGAGGAAACTTATGTTCCTCTTGCTGAAGGTATAGGATGGACTGGCTGGAAATATATTGAAACGATTCCTCCAGAGGATTTGAAAATTTATCCTCTTAAGCTGGAAAAATTATATGTAGAAATTCCTAAGGATAGAGATAATTATGGAGTACTTTTAATGGATAGGCTTGAAGCTATATATACTAGAAATATTGATGAAGATGGTAATGATATGAGTGTGGGGGATTATATATTCCATGTAGTAGAAAAGGGCGATAGTGTTGAGAGTATTAGTATTAAATATTATGGAAGTAATAAATATAAAAATGAGATATTAAAGCTTAATGAAATGAAAGCTAGCGATACACTTCCTATTGGTAAAGTTCTTGTACTAAAAAAGCGATAAGAAGGTGAAATGATGGGGAAATATAGATTAATATTGATTGTGTTGATGATTACAATGATTTTAAGCAGTATCTATGTACATGCAGATGAAATCAGCATTGATTATAAAAATGGTTATAATGATGGGATGCAAAAAGGAAAATCTGATGGAACTTCTACTGGAAATTATGATGCTCAAAACAAGACTAATACAATGAGGGAAACTCTAGAAAGTAATATTGATGATTATGAGAGAGAGCTAAATCTTAAGGGAAGATCTAAAGATTATATTGATGGTTTTAAAACGGGATATGAAACAGCTTTTAAAGAAGCATATTATGCCGCATATAGATTAGAAGATAAAGAAACCATACTTATTTATGGTGCAGAAGATTTTGGTACTATAATGGGAAGGATAGATGGCTATATTGCATATAATTCTGGAAATAGAAATAATTGGGAGAGATATGTCCCTAGCGATAGAAAATTAAGCGATATGTTTGAGTTAAATAAGGAATCTAGGGAATATAGAAATGGCTTTATAGAAGGCTTTAGAAGGTCATATAAATTATCTTTTGAAGCTGCATTTCAGGTGGCAAAATTAGGAGAAAAACATAATTCTTATGAACAAGGGTTAGAAGATGGAGATGAATATGCTAGAGATTTGGCTGAGTTAAATGGAAGGAAAGATTATTTACTAGGACTTAGCAATGATTACAGGAGAAATATACCTTCTGACAAAGAGATTATAGATATGTTCAATTTAAATAATGAATCTAATGAATATAAAGATGCGTTTTTGGCAGGATTTGAATTTGGAAAAGACGTTAAAACCACAGAAGGTAAAACGGATGGAGGATATATGCTTTACTATAATGAAGCATATAGAAGGGCAAATAAAGAAAGTATAGAGACACCTGATTTAAATGGTGAAGAAGGTGGAAGGACCATAGGGAAAATGAAGGGTGAATATGCAGCTATTATAGATATTACATTAGGCAAATCTAACTCATGGACTAGCCACAAGGTTGATGATAAAAATATTGTAGATGAATATGGTCTTCAATTTCAGTCTGAAAATTATAGAAATGCTTTTATAATCGGTTATTGGGATGAATTTATGAAGTCATATAATGAAACCTATAAAAAACTTCAACAGGATAGCAATAGAGTTAAGACTCATACAGAAAAGATTTCAATAGATGGTAAGAATAGCATTGGAATACCCGAAGATGATAAGTTCTTAGTAGATATTGAGGCTGGAACATATTACAATGATGTAATTGTAACCATAGATAGTATTCCTACATCCTATGTGAATTCTAACTCTTCAAGACATACCCAAGCTTCAGGAGTATATGGACTAAAGATTATGAACTTAGCAGGCACATTTGATAAGAATAAAAAAATTACTATTAAATTTAAATCTTATGGAAAGGATGTTAAATATGGTATATACAAGTATCATTATAATAAATGGATTTATATACCATCTAAACAAGATGGAGACTATTTAGTTGCAGATATAAATTTAAGTAACATAAATGTGATGGGAAATATTTATGCTGTAAGAGTTGATAACGAGCTGCCAATTTTTCATGAATCTAGGGGACATTGGGCCAAGGATGAAATAAATACTTATGTTAAGAGAGAAATTATATATGGATATCCTGATAAATCCTTTAGACCGGATAAAGAGATTTCAAGAGGAGAATTTGTAACTATGCTAAGTAGATTATATGATTGGTATCCTCCATATGATTCTACAAATGTGACTCAGTTTAAAGATTATAAGGAGTTTGGTTATGCAGAAAAAGCTATATCTTATGCAACTTATTATAAAATAGTAAATGGATATTCTGACAATAATTTTAAACCTCACAATCCAATTACCTATAAGGAGGTAGAGATTATAATGTCTAGGGTATTAAATGATAAAGGTTTTAAATGGGATTATTTTGCTGATAAGATGCTTTATGAGAAAAAGATTCGTTCCAGTAGTAAAGATAGTATGAATAATAAAATAACTAGGGCAGAATTCACATTTCTGCTGCATCAATTAAATGAATGGCAATATTGATAATAAAAATTGTAATAGCGAATATGGCTATACTCTAATTGAATTATTAGTTGTAATAGCACTATTTGCTATTGTTTTATCCATAGGAATACCTAGTACAAAAATTATCTTTAATACTCGTGAGAAAAAAGAATTAATGGAGTTTAAAAGAGATATAATCTTTGCGAGAAATAGCGCAGTGGTGGAGAATTGCAATTACATTTTATATGTTTATGTTGATAAGAATAGGTATAAAATTGCTAAGGAGAATGGATTAATTGTTACTATTATAAAAGATATTAAATTTTGTAATGGAATAATTATCAAAGGAAATAATTTTAATAGTATTATGAAATTTCACCCAAATGGTACACCAAACAACGCTGGAAGGATTTTACTTACTAATAGTAAAAAAGAGAATATAGAAATAACCATAACACCAGCTACTGGTAAAGTTAATCTTTATATTAATAGTAAATGAAACGAGGGGTTATCATGAGCAAAAAAGGATTTACTTTAGTTGAAACTGTATTAGGGTTATTTTTATTAGGGTTGATAGCTGTTACTGTTTTACCTATAATTAACTCATCTTTCATTAGATTAAGAAACAACAAATTAAGAATGGAAATGATATATATTGGGGAAATGGCTGTAGAAAAAATTAAGGCTTTTGACAAAGATAAGGCTTCTTATGATTTTATATACGATACAGATATTGTAGAATTAATAGGGTTATTTAGAGCTCATAATTCTGTTGAAGTTACTATACCTAAAAAAGAAAGTAATGAAAAATATTATTTAAAAATAAAAAAGAATCAAAAGTCAGACTTATTATGGGTGATTTCTATTTTTGTATATCATAATATAGAGGGGAGTAGTGTTGGACATGTGGAGTACAATACATATCTACCACAAAAATAGAGGGTTTACATTAATAGAAATAATTTTATCATTGGCTATTTGTTCATTAATTATTATACCTATTTTTAGTATTTTAGATATTTCTATAGAAGCTTGCACTATAGGAGATGAAAAAGATCAGCTAATGATGAATGGCAGATATGCAATTGAATATATAAAAGGAGATATTAGGGCTGCAGATAAAATTATATCTTCTGATAAGATTAAAGATCTAAAAAAGAAATTTCCTACTAATATTGGATTTATTATTATGATAATTGAAGAAGAGAAGTCTAAAAATATATACAGATATATTACATACCATAGGAAGAACGATAAGCTTGTCAGGATGGCATGTAGTAGAGTAGATGATAAATACCCACTATATACACATTTTGATGGAAATAATGATCTTTGCGAATTTGTAGATAATATTGAAGATACAAAATTTGATACTGAGAATTCTATAATTTATTTAGACTTAAAATTCAAACATAATTATGAGAAATTAGATTTAAAATCTGATATCTATATTAGATGTCCTATAGATTATTAATGGTTTGGAGGACTTATGAAAGCTAGAGAAGGATTTATTTCTATAATATGTTTAATTGTTATGCCTGTATTGATGATTATGATATTGTATCTTGAACATACTACTAGATTAGGGCATTTAATATTGAGATCAACTGAAAATAATATTCAATCCTATTACTTAGCTGAAGGAAAGATTTATATGACCCTCCATGAAGATAAATATTATTCTAACCAATTGTATCCAGCTTTAGCAGAATATTTTAGAAATCTACCTTTTTCCAAGCAACCTAAGGATATAATAATAAATAAGGAAGATTTAAAGTTAGGAGATGAATTAGATAAAGTTAGAGTAATTTTAGTAGACAAAGATAATAAAAAAGAATTGCAACTTGTTGCAAAAAGTAATTTTAATGGATTAATAACTACAGTAACATCCTATATAGAACTGATTAATGAGATTTTTGAAGCAGAAAATCCAATTCTTGATGTAAATTCTATAGAAAATAAATATAAAGAGGATTTAATGGATTTATTATTAAAGATATCAAAGGATATTAATATAAATAACTGTAATAAACCAGAGAATATCTATGGCATGGAATCTTTGAATTTTAACCATATTACTCTAGATAAAAAAGATAACACTTATTTTGAGATAATCTCTTTTAGAGAATCAATGACTTTGCCTTATATAGAAAGATTCAATAATAAAGAAGTGTTTATTATTATAAGAGAATTTGGAGAAAATCCTGTCGATTTCTATATAGGCAACTTAAATACACCAAAGGAAACTATAAAGCTTTCTGGACTAATATATATTGAAGGCAATATAACCATATCTAAGGATTTTGAATTTACTGGTATAATAATAGCTAGAGATGGAGAAATAAAAATTGATGAAAATATAAGAACTAATATCAAGGGAATAATGATTACTAATAACATAATTAATAATGATTTCATTGAAAGAGACGATATTATATATAGTAGACATTCTGTCTATAAATATGGAACGTATTTACCTGGATTTATTGAGCCAAATCTATATTTAATAAAAAGCGACTAATATGAGGGGGATTATTATGGAACTATATAATTTAATGGAGAATGAGGTTTTAAATGCTATTGATAGCATACAAAAAGAAGTAGAAATTAAATGTCAATGTGAAAAATGTAGATTAGATATAGCAGCTATTGCGTTAAATAATTTAAATCCTAAATATGTTGTAACTGAGAAAGGTTATTTATATGCTAAAGTTAATAATATGAACTATCAATTTAACACCGATGTAATAACTGCTGTGACAAAGGCTATTGAGATGGTGTCTGAAAACCCTAAACATGATTAATAGGTGTTAGATATGAAAAATATTGTTTTAATAGGAATGAGTGGAGTAGGAAAAACAACTATTGGTAAGGCATTATCTAAAGTTTTAGATAGAAGATTTGTAGATACTGATGAGCTTATTGAAAGGAAAATGGAAACAGATATAGAGAAAATTTTTTCCTTATATGGAGAACTCTACTTTAGGAAACTAGAGAATCAAATTATTGATGAATTATATCAAGAAGAAAATCTAATAATATCTACAGGTGGAGGTATAGTATTAAATGATAATAATATAGTTAGTCTTAAAAAAAATGGAGTATTAATATTGTTGGAATCTTCAATAGAAAATATAGTAAATAACATTAAGAAATCTAAAACTGTTAGACCGCTGTTAAATGACGAAAGAGACCTATATATAAAGACAAAAATCATGTGTGATAGTAGAAAAGAATTATATTTATCTGCTGCTGATTTTATAGTTTGTGTAGATGGCAAGTCAATCGATGAAATTATCTATGAAATTTTGAGAAAATGTGTTAAAATTAACTCTTGAGGTAAATAATAGAGACTGATATAATAAAGTGGAAAGTAGAGGATATATGATTATGAGAATACTTATTATTCATGGTCCAAACCTAAACCTTTTAGACAAGAGAGATCGTTCTATCTATGGTGAAGAGTCTCTAGAACAAATTAATAGACTTATTGAAAATAAGGCTATAGAGTTAGGTATGGAAGTTGAAATCTTTCAATCTAATCATGAAGGTAAGATTGTGGACAAAATTCAGGAGATTATGAAATCTGGGTATGCAGGACTAATTATTAATCCTGCAGGATTTACGCATTATAGTATAGTTATTAGAGATGCTATAGAAATACTAGGAATACCTGTAATAGAGGTTCACTTATCTAATATTTATGGAAGAGAAGATTTTAGAAAAGAGTCTGTTATAGCTCCTGTTTGTACAGGGCAAATATCAGGTTTAGGATCTATCAGCTATTTAGTAGCTATGGATGCCTTAAAATTATTGAATAAGTAGAATATAGGAGGGTAAAGATATGATATCAGCAAGTGATTTTAGAAAAGGCATAACATTTGAAATGGATGGAGATGTATATCAGATAATTGATTTCCAACATGTTAAGCCTGGAAAGGGAGCAGCATTTGTTAGAACAAAAATAAAGTCCGTAATGTCTGGGGGAACTAAAGAAGTTACTTTTAACCCAACAGAAAGATTTCCAAAGGCACAAATCGAAACTAAGGAAATGCAGTACTTATATAATGATGGTGAATTATTTTATTTCATGGATACTGAAACCTATGAGCAGTTACCTTTAGAGAAGGATGCAGTGGAAGAAGCTATGGTATATTTAAAAGAAAATGATAATGCTACTATTAGGTTTTATCATGGTAAGGCTTTTGAAGTAAATGCACCAAACTTTGTTGAATTAGAGGTTACTGAAACTGAACCAGGCGTAAAGGGTGATACTGCTTCAGGTGCTAATAAACCAGCTACTGTAGAGACAGGTGCTGTTATAACAGTTCCTTTATTTGTAAATATAGGAGATAAAATAAAGATAGATACAAGAACTGGTGAGTATTTATCCAGAGTTTAGGTAATAATGTTTTTTAGAATACAAAATATTAGGAGGGATAAGAATGGAATATTTAATGCAAAAAGTATCTTATTTAAGAGGATTAGCTGATGGCTTGGGAGTTGATGAGAGTTCAAAAGAGGGTAAATTATTACTTCAAATAGTAGATGTACTAGAAGAATTTGCTGATGTATTAGATGAAACTATTGAAAATCAAGAGGAATTAGAGGAATATGTAAACTTCATCGATGAAGATCTAGCAGATGTAGAAGATGAGATTTATGGAACAGATGATGAAGATTATGATTATGATGAAGACTTTGATTTTGATGATTTTGACGATTATTGCGATGACGAAGACTGTTGCTGTCATTTTGATGGAGAAGATGAATAATAAAGTAATTAAAAAAAGTTCTAAGGTTATTTAACCTTAGAACTTTTTTTAATTACTGATTAATAGAGAAAGCTGCTTGTACAATTGTAAGTTAATAATTTAAAAATAAAAGCCTTGGCTTTTATTTTTTTGGAATATATAGATTGTAATTTCATAGAATTGATATAAGGGAGGGACAGGTTGTGTTAAAAAATTCTAGGATATATGACTATGTGGTTAAAAATTTATGCGAGGAATTAAATATAATATTAACTCAAATTCCTTCTATTTATAAGGAAAAAGCAGAGGAAATAAGGCTCCGAAATGGGGGACCATTAACGATTTCATATGGAGCCAGGGATTATTTCATATCTGCAAATGGCAATATTAGCTGTGATCCATCTAGAGCAGTAGTTATTAGAGAAGAGCATATTAAGAATACATTTCAGCTAATTAGTAATTATTCTGTATATGCTTATGAAGAGGAAATCAAGAATGGATATATAACTATAAAAGGCGGTCATAGAGTAGGAATCGGTGGCAAAGTTATATATGGCTCTAATGGAGTTGAAACTATAAAGAATATTTCTTCATTAAATATAAGAATAGGGAGAGAAGTTTTGGGGGTTTCTGATAATATAATTTCCTACTTAGTTAAAAAGCCTAGAATATTTTACAATACTTTAATTATATCGCCGCCTCAATGCGGAAAAACAACATTGTTACGAGATATAGTTAGAAACTTAAGCAATGGATTTGGATCGTTAGACTCTCAGGGATTTAAGATCAGTGTAGTTGATGAAAGATCAGAAATAGCTGGAATGTATAAGGGAATGGCCCAGAATGATATAGGAATCAGGACAGATATTTTAGATGGATGCTTAAAGTCTGATGGTATTATGATGGCGATTAGATCTTTATCACCAGATATAATAGCTGTAGATGAAATAGGTAATAAAAGGGATGTAGAGGCAATTAACGAAGCTTTGAGAGCAGGTATAAAGCTTATAGCTACAATTCATGGAAGCAGCCTAGAAGAAGTAAAGAATAAATCTAGTATGAAAGAGTTATTTGAAGAAAATATATTTGAAAGATTTCTTATACTTGATAGATCAAAGGGAGTCGGAACAATAAAGGAAATAATAGATGGTTTTAGTTTTAAACCTATTTACAGTGGAAAGAGTGATTAAAATGATTTTATTAAAGTTAATATCTGCACTATTGATTTTCCTAACTTCTAGTACTATAGGATATCTTTATGGAAAGACTTTTTCATCGAGATTAGAAAATCTAATATATTTTGAGCAGTGCATTAAGATGTTGGAAACAGAAATAGTATATGGAGCGACACCACTACCAGAGGCCTTATCCAATGTATCTAAAAAAGGAAAAAGTAAAGTTTCTTATATATTTGAAGAGATAAAAAGTGATTTACTACTAAATAAGAGGGAGGGTGTATATTACAGTTTTTTATCAGTTGAGGACAAATTATATGAAGATTTTCATTTAATAAAAGAAGATGTAGAAATATTCTTAGCTTTAGGTAGAGTTTTGGGAACGTCCGATAGAACTGATCAGCAGAAAAACTTTATACTGATTTTAAATCAGATAGCTGCTCAAATTTTAGAGGCAAGAATTGAAAGAAATAAGAATGAGAAATTATATAGAAGCCTAGGAGTCATAACTGGAGCAGGAATAATAATTTTACTGATATAGGGAGGAAAAGGGTATGGAAATAGATCTAATTTTCAAGATTGCGGGACTTGGAGTAGTTATAGCTGTTTTAAATATGATATTGGATAAGTCAGGAAAGGAAGAATATGCTTTTTTCACTACCTTATTAGGGGTAGTCATTGTCTTAGGTATTGTAATAAATCTAATCAGCAAGCTCTTTGATAATGTAAAAGTATTATTCAGATTGTAATACTGTTATAAGGGGAATATGAGATGGAAATTATTAAAATAGTAGGTATTGGAATCGTGGCTACAGTATTTATCATTATTTTAAAGAGTACAAGACCAGAATTTGCTTTATATATAAGCCTATTAACTGGTGTAGTTATTTTCACCATGATTTTAGGAGAATTATCTTATGTAATCCAAACTTTAAATACTTTAGCTAGAAGAGTAAATATAGAATTTGCATATTTTTCTACAATTCTCAAGATAATTGGAATGGCTTATATAGTTGAGTTTGGAGCACAGATATCGCGAGATGCTGGAGAAGATAGTATTGCTATGAAAATTGAACTAGGTGGAAAAGTTATAATTATGGTTCTTGCAATTCCTATCCTTTTAGCTCTTATGGAGTTAATTATAAAAATACTTCCGTGAAGGTGAAACATATGAAAAAAACCTACATTATTATTTTTATTATATATTTACTAATATTTGGAGGTGCAGTTTATGCTGATAATGGTAGTTCATTTATTATGGATGAACAAATAGATATTTTAAATATTGGTGATTTAGAAAAAATTGTAGAAGATACAATGAAAGAAAATGAACTTTTGCCAAAGTTCAATACCAAAGATTTTTTACTAGGTTTAATAAAAGGTGATGTGAAATTTACTTTTAAAGATATCGTTAAAAATATTGGATTACTATTTTTTAAGGAACTGAGAACATCATTAATTTTATTAGCTAAAATTCTTATTATTACACTAATTTCTTCAATATTGACTAATCTTCAATCAACTTTTGAGAATGCTTCTGTTGCAGAATTAGCAAATTACATTTCATATGTTTTAATTGCGATCTTGGTAATCAGTAGTTTTACTCAAGTAATGGAACTTGCAAAGGAGACAATAGATAGAATGGTTGGGTTTATGCAAGCAATTCTTCCAATTTTACTTACTTTACTCACTGCAGCATCAGGACCTAATACCAAAATGCTGTTTCATCCAATGATACTTATGACGGTAAATCTTATTGGAATTTTAATAAAAACTATAATTCTACCTTTGATTTACTTCTCATTTATTATAAGTATTATAAGCAATATATCAAATAGAGTAGAGTTTAGTAAGCTATCTGAATTAGGTAGACAAGTAATAACCTTTATAATCTCTGGTGCTCTCACTTTATTTATAGGAATAATTACTATCTATGGTTTAGGAACAAAAATAGATGGATTAACTATAAGAACAGCAAAATTTGCTGTAGATAAACTAATACCTATTGTAGGAGGCTTTTTATCTGATGCTGTTGAAGCTGTAGTAGGTTGTTCTGCAATATTAAAAAATGGTCTTGGATTTATTGGACTTCTAGTCTTATTATTTATATGTATTTTACCTGTTATTAAGATTTTAGTATTGTTGTTTACTTATAAATTAATAACAGTAGTTATACAACCAATAGGGTCTAGTAATTTAGTTGAATTTTTTAATCAAGTAGGAAAATCTTTGCTACTTATTCTAGTTAGTCTTATTTCTACTGGAACAATGTTTTTTATTACTATAACTATTATTGTTGAGGCAGGAAATAATTTACTAATGTTAAGGTAGGTGAATATATGTATGCAATATCTTTTATAAGTACATGGTTAAAGGATATAGTAGTTTTATTTATACTTATTTCAATTGCAGAGCTTATAATGCCTAAGGGGAATATGAAAAAATATATTAATATGGTAATAGGTTTGCTAATCATATTTACAATTATCAGTCCATTTGCAAAACTTTTAAAATTGAATTATAACTTTGAACAATCAGTATTTAACTACTCTAAGCCAAATATTTTTGATAATGAGCAAGATAATGAACTTTACACCCAGCAGGAGAAACAAATAGAAAAAATATACAAAGAAAAAATATCAAAGGAGATAACAGGATTGATTGAAGAAAAAACTGATTACAGAGTAGTAGATATTGTAGTCGGAATAATAGAGAAGGAAGAAAATTATGGAGAAATAGACCATTTAAATATTCTTGTAGGGGAAAAGGAACAGATTACAGATAAAAGTAAAATTTATGTTGAAAAAGTAAAAACTATTGAAATACAAAACAATATAAAGGATACAAAATCATTAGATGAAGATCATAAAGATTTAACAGACTTAAAAGATTTAATATCTAACAACTATTTAGTGGATAAGGATAGGATAAATATAGAAATAGATAAAAAGGGGAAAGGTGAATAAAATGAACGAAATATTAGATAAAATAAAAAAATATCTAGAAAAAATGAATAATAAAAAGTTTATTAATAATTTATTCATAATACTGCTTATATCCATCATATTTTTAATTGTGGCTAATGTTTTTCTAGGTTCTAAAACTGAAGAAATTGATAACAGTAATGATCAATATCTGAAGGAGACTGATTATAACTTAGAATCAGATTATAGTGGATATCTAGAAAGAAAATTAGTTACTATTCTTAGCAAGCTAAATGGTGTAGGGAAAGTAAGTGTCATGGTAACTTTAGAAAATAGCATAGAGAAAATAACTGCTGCTAACACCACAAAGACTACAGAAAATACTGTAGAAAATGATTCAGAGGGAGGGACTAGGGAGGTACATAGGGAAGATATAACTACTCAAGTAGTAACTAGGGGGAATGATGGTTCACTGTTAGTAGTTAAAGAAATCAAACCCACTGTACAGGGCGTTATTGTAGTTGCAGAGGGTGCAAATGACCCTGAAATAAAAGAAATGCTTTATGATGCTGTGAAAACTGTATTAGGAATAAAGGGGAATAAGGTTCAAGTATATTCAAGTAAATAAGGGGGAGAATAATTATGTTTAAAATTAAAAGACCTGCAATTATTGGATTACTAGTTGTATTGTTAGTATTTACAGGATATTTAAATCATCAATTAACACAACAAGCTCAACGTAAATCTTCAAAAGATTATCAAAATCATGAATTAATGGAATTAGCTAAAAATGAAAAATATCAAGAGGATGTAGAAACAGGTATGACTGAGTTAAATATTGACCCTGCTGAAGAAGTAGATATAATAGATTCAACAAAGACTGAGGGAAATGATGCACTTGAAACAATGTATACAGAAGCTAGTAAAAACATTAAAAATTATTTTGTTGAGTATAGACTATCTAGGGATAAGCTAAGAGCCTCTTTAGTTGATAGATTAGATATAATCGTTAATAATAAAAACACATCTGAAGATGTAAGAAAAGAGGCTCAAATGGAAATAATGAAACTTGGAAACAACTCGGAAAAAGAACTTCAAATTGAAGGGCTGATAAAGGGTAAAGGTTTTGATGATGCAATTGTGTTTTTAACGGATAAGGATATAAAAATAGTTGTATCAAGTGCAGAACTAACAGAGCAAGATATGGTAAAAATCCTGGATATAGTAAAATCAGAGACGGATTATGATAATAATAATATTAAAATAATGAAAAAGCAATAGAAATGTTTGTAAATGATATTATCCTCTGATATAATAGCCTTAAGAACTTATAGTTGTATGGAGGTGTTTAATTTTGGCTGATAATTATAATGATGAGAATATTGAACATGGTACAGTAAGAATCTCAGATGATGTTATTGCAATCATTGCTGGAGTTGCTGCTACTGAAGTTGATGGTGTAGCAGGTATGAGTGGTGGTATTACTGGCGGAATTACTGAGATGTTAGGTATGAAGAACTTATCTAAAGGTGTTAAAGTAGAAGCTGGTGAAAAAGAAGCTGTCATAGATTTATATATTATTGTAGAATATGGTTCAAAAATCTCTGAACTTGGTAAGAATGTACAGGAAAATGTTAAAAATACAGTAGAAACTATGACAGGCTTAAATGTTGTAGAAGTAAACGTAAATATTCAAGGTGTAAATATTCCAAAGGAAAGAAAAATAGAAGTAGAACCAAGAGTAAAATAGTATATTTACCCTCTGTAGACCAGAGGGTAATTTTAAATACTAGGAGAGGGGATATACTGATGAAGATATTAGATAGGTTAATTATTGCTTTATTTGCTTTATGTATATTAGTATTGTCTTTTTGCATTATTGTAATTCCTTTTAATATTTCTGGGCCTTTATCTATAAATAGTATTATTAATATGGTTGCTAATATGAATAGAAACTATTATTATACTTTGGCAGGGATAGTTTTACTTATTGCTAGCATAAGAATTATTTTTTCTGGTTTTTCTAGAAAAGATAATAAAACTGAAGGTTCATATTTAGTTACAACAAATGAATATGGTGAAATTATTATTTACTCTAACACAATAATTGGACTAGTACAGAATGTAGTTGATAAGTTTTCAGGGATGAATAATATTAAAACTAGTGTAAATCTTTTAGAAGGACAAATTAAAATTGAGCTTATGGGAGATGTTTTACCAGAGATTAATATTCCAGATGTTACCAAAGAGTTACAAGCTATGGTGAAAGAACATATTGAAAATGCAACTGGGGCAAAGGTAGCAGAAGTAAAGGTAAGAGCAAACAATGTAGCGGCACCTACTAGGGTTGTAAGGTAAATGGGGTGTTGTATATGGGTAAACAAATGTTAAATGACCTTTTAGAATTAATTAGTAATAATAAAGGAAAATTTTTTGGTGCTTTATTAGGATTCTTGTTAGGTGTTGTAATTCTTATTATTGGTTTTTTTAAAACTATGTTTATTTTTATATGTACTTGTATAGGATATACTTTAGGAAGCAAATCTTATAAAAATATTAACTTTAGAGAATTGTTGGAAAAAGTACTTCCTCCAGGTGGCAGAAGTTAATATATTATTATAGTTTTAGATTTGTAGGAGGGAAAAATGGGAAGAAAGCAAGCAAGAGAAGGAACAATGAAGATACTCTATCAAATGGAAATAAATGAGGATTTTTCTGATGAAGCATTAGAACTATATTTTAATAATTTTTCTTTTGATGAATTGGAAAAGGAGTATATTTTAGATGCGATGGCTAAAATAAAAGAAAATTTAGAGTCAATTGATAAATATATTGAATTATATTCAGAAGGATGGAATTTAAATAGACTAGCAAAAATTGATTTAGCAGTTTTACGCATAGCTGTATATGAAATCCTATATAGAAAAGACATACCAATAGAAGTGTCTATTAATGAAGCCATTGAAATTGTAAAAAAGTATAGCACAGAGGAATCTTTTAAGTTTATCAATGGAGTATTAGGTGGATTCGTTAGGAATATTGATAAAAAATAAATACTATGGAGGTAAGATATGGATATACGGCCTCTAAAGGTAAGTGAAGTAAATTCTTATATCAAAAGAGTATTTCTAGGAGATATGATTTTATCTAATTTAAGTGTTGAAGGTGAGATATCAAATTTTAAACATCATTACAGCGGACATATGTATTTTAATCTTAAAGATGAAAAGGGTAAAATCAAAGCTGTTATGTTTAAAAGTGATAATGAGAATTTAAAGTTTAATCTTGAAGATGGGATGAAGATTATAGCAACAGGTTATGTTTCTTTATATGAAAAAGAAGGAGATTATCAACTTTATATTAGACATATTAAGGAAAGTGGATTAGGGAATTTATATAAAGCTTTTGAGGAGCTAAAGAAAAAATTAGAATCTGAAGGAATGTTTTCAGAATCTGACAAGAAGCCTATTCCATTTATGCCAAAGAAAATAGGCGTTGTTACTTCGTCTACTGGTGCTGCTATAAGAGATATAATTACTGTAATTAAAAGAAGGTTTCCACCATGTAATATACTTATATATCCATCTTTAGTACAAGGCTCACAAGCACCTATGGAAATTTGCAAGGGCCTTAATTATTTAGATAGTAGAGAAGATATAGATCTTATTATAGCGGGCAGAGGTGGAGGCTCTATAGAAGAACTTTTTGCTTTTAATGATGAAGAAGTGGCTAGAACAATTTATAAATTAAGGACTCCTATTATATCTGCTGTAGGTCATGAAACAGATTTTACTATAGCAGATTTTGTTGCTGATTTAAGAGCACCTACGCCATCAGCAGCGGCAGAACTTTCGGTACCAGATATTTGCCATTTAAATAGCGAATTGGAAAGCAAATACAATAGATTAACTAAGTTAATGCTTAATCTTATAGAAGATTATAGAATAAAGATCAAACATTTAAATACAAATCTTAAGTTCTATAATCCTATGAATCAGCTAAGAGATAAGAGACAAGAAATAGATAGTTTATTTAGAGATTTAAATTATATAGTAGAAAAAAAATTTATGGATAAAAAATCAGAGCTATTAGGCTTGAAAAATAGTCTTGATTTGTTAAATCCACTTTTAGCTTTAGATAGAGGCTATGGTATTTTAATTGATAACCAAGGGAATTTAATTAAATCTATTGATGATACTACAATAGATGAAGAAATTAATATACTACTGAAAGATGGGAAAATAAGGTCCATAATAAAGAGTATTGATAAGGGGGAGCTCGTAGTTGAAAAATAAGGATTTAACTTATGAGGAAGCTATTTTAAAATTAGAGTCTATACTAAAAGAATTAGAGGAAGAGAATTGTACTCTTAATGATTCCTTAGATAAATTTAAGAAAGGCATGGATATATATAATTATTGTAATGAGTTATTGTCTAAGGCAGAAGGTGAGATTAAAATTTTATTAAAAGATGATAATGGGAATATTGTAGATGTTGAGTTCCCTGTGGAGGGATAAATATGGAAAATGAACTAAAGAATTTAATTTCAATTATTGATCAGGAACTTAGGAAAAGATTTAAAGATAGAAATGGTTATCAAAAGAGAATCTTTGAAACTATGGATTATAGCTTATTTACAGGAGGTAAAAGGCTAAGACCTATAATGGCTATTAAATCCTATGAGATGTTTGGCAAAGATATTGAAGAAATATTACCCTATGCAATAGCTATTGAGATGATACATACATATTCTTTAATCCATGATGATCTTCCAGCTATGGATAATGATGACTTTAGGAGAGGAAAACCAACTAATCACAAGGTATTTGGTGAAGCTATGGCAATACTTTCTGGTGATGGTTTGCTGAATTCTGCTTTTGAGACTATTGCAGATTATATGGAAGAACTTAAAACTATAGATAACTATAAAAAACATATAAGGGCATTTAAAGAGATTAGTAGATATGCAGGTGTATATGGTATGATAGGAGGACAAGTTGTTGATTTGTTTGCCAATCATGATACTATGGCAGAAGATAAACTAATGTTTATGTATAAAACAAAAACTGCCGCTTTAATTCAATCTGCTTTGGTTACAGGTGCCATTATTGGAGAAGCTAAAGAAGAGGAAATTGAATCCATGAGAGAGTTTGGATTAAATCTTGGATTAGCTTATCAGATTAGAGATGATATTTTAGATATGAATCAGGATAAAGATATAAAAAAACTAACATATTTAACATTTCATGACATTAATAAGGCTAGAATTGCCGCCCGTGAATATAGCAACAAGGCTATTGATGCTCTAATGACATTAAAAAATAGAGATATTAATTTTTTCGTTGATTTAACAGAAGGACTGGTTAAACGTGATAATTAGTATAATCTCAATTGAATTTTAGGATAAATTATGCTATAATATTTTTAGCTTGAGTGGTACAGTATTCTAGTCAGCACAACTATTCTAGAGGGCGGGGCTAAAAATCCGTCGAAGGGCATATCGATGAAGTTCTTTGTTTCGGCTCGCGACGCCCAGTCGTGGGTCCTTACAGGGAGTAAGAGGGATGGGGCGATCTGCAATGGCATGCAGGCGATGACCCTACTCTCGTGGAGACATGATATTCCATATTTTAAAAGACATATCATGATAAACCTGCTATGTATATATTACTAGAAGCAGAGTAGCCTGCCTTGAGTGAAGTATGGCGGATGATAAGTTCAACTTAAGATATTAAAGGGCCCGATATATCCTAAGTTCTGTTATCGAAACCTATTTTGCAAAAGAGGCTAAGGAATAGAATGGCTGTAGAGGAAAACTCCTAGACTGTTCTAAAAGAGGTAAGTTGTGGATTACAGTGCGGACTAAGTGGCAATCCAGTTTTATCTTTGGCGACAAGATGATAATAGAATTAAAGGGAAACCGCTGTTATGGCGACAGACAGTTTTTATTAGGGAAATCCTGCTGGACCTAAAGCCGTAAGATTTACACAGTTTACTACCACTCTTATAGCTGATAGCTTGTAGCTATCAGCTTTTTGTGTATATACTGTTATTAGTTTTCGTATAAAGGGTCATGGAGGGAACACTAATATATGAATAAAAAAGAAGAAGAAGGAATTTTTACTAGATATAATTTAAAATGGGTGTTTTTTATAAGTATATGGACTTTTATTATGTCTATTATTGTTTCGGTTATTACTGAGAATTTAGTTACAAATTTAGATATTGTAGCAGCATTCATCGTTTTAATTGTTATTATTTTAATAGGAATTATTTTTGATATTATAGGCATAGCTGTAACCACAGCAGAAGAAAAACCTTTTCATGCTATGGCAGCTAATAAAGTTGAAGAAGCAAAATTTGCAATAAAACTTGTTAGGAATGCAGGACAGGTATCGAATTTTTGTAATGATGTTATAGGAGATATTAGTGGTATCTTATCTGGCGCAGCAGGTACTACAATAATATATAAATTGATGAATAGATATAGTTTAGTAGATGGCACGGTGCTTACAATAATAATTACTTCTTTAATAGCTGCATTTACAGTAGGAGGTAAGGCTTTTGGTAAATCAATAGCACTATTTAACTATGAAAGAATTATTTATAGTATTGCTAAAATATTGAATCTAATAGAGAAAAGGCTAGGGATTGATATATTTCCTAATAAGAAAAAAAATAAAAAGTAATTTATTTGGAGAGATGATAAGTGAAAAAAAGAGCGGATGTAATTTTATATGAAAAAGGTCTAGTTGATTCTAGAGAGAAGGGAAAGAGAGTAATAATGGAAGGTTCAGTCTTTGTTGGTAATCTTAGAATTGATAAACCTGGAGAAAGATTAGATGAGGATGTAGAAATTATTATTAAAGAGAATCCCAATATATATGTGAGTCGTGGTGGTTTAAAGCTTGAAAAAGCTATTGATAGCTTTGATTTACTCTTACAAGATAAAGTAACCATGGATATTGGAGCTTCTACGGGAGGTTTTACAGATTGCATGTTAAAAAATGGAGCCTCAAGGGTTTTCGCTGTTGATGTAGGTTATGGTCAGCTGGATTGGAAGCTACGAAATGATTCCAGAGTAGTAGTTATGGAGAGAACCAATATAAGAAATGTAACAAATGAAGATATCGGAGAAAGAATAAACTTCATCTCTATTGATGTATCTTTTATCTCTTTACGTTTAGTTCTACCTGTGGCAAAAAATTTATTAGATGAAAGTGGAGAAGTTGTTGCCCTAATTAAGCCACAGTTTGAAGCTGGAAAAGATAAAGTTGGAAAAAAAGGTATCATTAGAGATAAAAAAATACACTTTGATGTAATAAAATCTGTAATAGAATTTTGTCTTGAGATTGATTTGGGTATTTATGGATTAACATATTCTCCTATAACTGGTGCAACAGGAAATATTGAATTTTTAATTTACTTAAAAAACAATATAAGTAATATAATAGATGATGAATCAATTTTTGCAGTTATTGAAGAAGCTCACAGTACTCTTAGTTAAATGTAATTTTATTAATTTGGGGGTTTTTACATGCTAGTTGAGTTAAGTATTAAAAATTTTGCAATTATTGAGGATTTAAAGGTGAATTTTACTAAGGGATTAAATATTATTACTGGAGAAACTGGATCTGGTAAATCTATTTTAATAGAAGCTATTGGTATTATCTTAGGATCTAGATGTAATAGAGAATTTATACAATCTGGCCATGAAAAGGCTATACTAGAAGGGGTTTTTTATATAGAGAACCCATCTATTATAATGCCCATTTTAGAGGAATATTCTATAGATATGGATGATGATAATATTATAATTATTTCTAGAGAAATTTACTTAAATAGTCCTAGTTTATCTAGGGTTAATGGAAGAAATATTACCTCGAGTATGCTTAAAAATATAACAACAAAATTAGTTGATATATTTGGACAGCATGAGCATCAGTCATTGTTAGATTCTTCTAATCATGAAATTTTAGTAGATTCTTTTGGAGATAGTGAGCTACTAGAATTAAAAGAAAAAATTAAAGTGTATTATGATGAATGGATAAATGAGAAAAAAAAGATAAAAAAATTATCTATAGATAGTAGTGAAAGAGATAGAGAGATAGATATACTAAAATTTCAACTTCAAGAAATTGATGATGCAAAACTTAATAATGATGACGAACTAAATATTGAAAATGAATATAGACGATTATCTAATACAAATGAAATATCTCGTTCCATAGAAGAATCGCTGGCTTATTTAAATAATGAATGTTTCGGATCACCTGGAATATTAGATTTAATGAATAAGAGTATTTCACTTATTGCTAATGTAAAAAAATTTGATGAAAAACTTGTAAATTTACATAAGCAGTTTGAAGGTATTAATTATGAATTGCAAGACTTATATAGAGAGTTAAGGAATTATTTAGATAATATAGAGGTGGATTCAGAAAGACTAGATTTTTTAACTGATAGGATTAATCTTATAAATAAATTAAAAAAGAAATATGGGAATACTATAGAAAAGATTTTAGATTTTAAAAATAAATCGCAAGAAAGATTAGATGAATTACTTAATTTTGAGAAAGAGCTTGAAGAAACAAATAAAAAGATATTAGAATTAGAAAAGAATCTTGAGATATACTCTGAAAAACTATCAGTTAAAAGAAAGAAAATTTCAAATATTTTAGAAGAAAATATAAAAAGGGAATTAGCTGCCTTAAATATGACGAAAGTTGATTTTAAGGTTGATTTTCAAAAAAAATCTCAATTTACTTCAGAAGGTAATGATAAAATAGAATTTCTTATATCCACAAACTTAGGTGAAGAGTTGAAACCTTTATCTAAGATTGTATCTGGTGGAGAAATGTCAAGAATAATGTTAGCATTTAAGAGTATATTAGCATTTTTTGATCAGATACCTACTATGATATTTGATGAAATTGATACAGGAATCTCTGGAAGAACAGCTCAAATTGTGGGGGAAAAAATACATAATATATCAAGAAATCATCAAGTTTTATGTATTTCTCATTTACCACAAATTGCGGCTTTAGCAGATAGTCATTTTGTTATAAATAAAGTGATATTAGAAGATAAAACCAATACTGTAATCTCTAAATTATCAGATAAGGATCGTATTGAAGAAATGGCAAGACTATTGGGAGGTGTTGATTTAACTGATACAACTCTTAGACATGCTTCGGAAATGATTGAGATGTCTAAAAAAATTAAAGAAAGAATATAAGTGTTTTGACATGAAGTCAAAGCACTTTTTTATTGGTAAAACTTAAATCAGTTGTCATTTAAAAATTTTTTAATAGAGAATAATTAATTTAAAAAAAGGCTAAATTATATATGAAATTGAAAATAGGAGGTGAGTTTGACAAAGTCAGTTAGGAGAGTGATAATGTTTGGGTAAATTAAAATTTAGCCGTAAAATTATAGTTTCTATTTTAATATTAGTTGTATTAGGTTTAAGTATACAGACCAACAAAATTTTATTTTATCCTTCAAGTATCAATATTGTTAAAGGAGAAAATAAGAATCTAGATATATCATTTCCTTTTTTCTTGGATATTAGCCAAGAAAAAGAGAATGTAGTAGAGGCCAGTTACAGTGAAGCTGAAAGTATTAGGTTTAAAAAATCTTATCAATTAAATGGAATAGATGCAGGAGAAGCAGAGCTACAGCTAAAACTCTTAGGATTTATTCCTGTTAAAAATTATAATGTAAATGTCATCAATAGACCTGAGTTGGTTCCAGGTGGAAATGCTATTGGAGTTAGACTAAATACCAAAGGTGTTTTAGTAGTAGCTGTAACAGATGTTATTGATATTAAAGGACATAGATCTAGCCCAGCTAAAGAGGCAGGTTTAAAAGTAGGAGACAGTATTATTGAAATAAACGGTACGAAGGTGCAAGATGCTGAACATGTGGTTAGTATTTTAAATAATATTAAAGACTCAAATGTGAAAATAGTAGTACAAAGAAATAAAGTAGAATTTGTTACTGAAGCTAAACCTATACAGAGTATACAAGATAATTGCTATAGGCTTGGTATTTGGGTAAGAGATAAGACCTCTGGCATTGGAACCTTAACCTATTATGATAAGGATACCAATGAATTTGGTGCTTTAGGTCATGGGATTGTTGATATGGATACAGGAGGACTGTTATCAGTAGAAAAAGGTAAGATAATGAATGCCAAAATATCAAAGATAGAGCAAGGTAAGAAAGGTACTCCTGGAGAAATTAGAGGTGTATTCTACGAAACAAATAATCTACTTGGAGATATAAGTATTAATAGTGCATATGGTATATATGGAACTATTAATCAAAATAATATAAAACCTATACAGAATAAACCGATACCAATTGGATTTAAAGAGGAAGTAAAAGAAGGAAAAGCACATATTTTAACTACTATTGAAGATAATAAGGTAGAAAAGTTTGAAATTGAAATAATAAAGGTACAACCACAACTGAAAACAGATCAAAAAAGTATGATAATAAAAATCACAGATCAAAAACTTTTAGAAAAAACTGGTGGGATAGTACAGGGGATGAGTGGTAGTCCTATAATTCAAAATGACAAATTAGTTGGCGCTATCACTCATGTTTTTGTAAATGATCCTACTAAAGGTTATGGTATATATATTGAGTGGATGTTAGAACAGATAAATAAGCCCTAGGGGCTTATTTTTTTCAAAAAATTTATAAAAAAAGAAGGAGTTTTAATACATTTGTCGAATTAATATATATGTATTATAATAAATTATACAAAAACAGGGGGATTAAGAATGAAAAAAACAAAAGTTATGATTGCAGATGATAATAGAGAATTTAGTGAAATATTAACTCGATTTATATCATCTTATGAAGAGTTTCAAGTTGTTGGGGTGGCTAAAGATGGCATTGAAGCATTAGAGGTTATAGATAGAGAGAAACCAGATGTTTTAATTTTAGATATTATTATGCCCCATTTAGACGGATTAGAGGTATTGGAAAGGCTAAATAGTTTTGGAGATAGTAATTTTCCTAAGGTAATAGTACTATCAGCTGTTGGGCAAGATAAAATTACTCAAAGAGCTATTGAACTTGGAGCTCATTACTATGTTGTCAAACCATTTGATTTCCAAGTTTTTATGAAAAGATTAAGACAAATAGCTGGCATGGAAGAAAGTATAATTAGGGTTAAAGAGAGCTCAGAAGTATTTTCATCAAATAGACCTGTTTTTGCAGAAAAGAATTTAGAAGCCCAAATAACTAGAATTATTCATGAAATTGGAATTCCAGCTCATATTAAAGGTTATTTATATTTAAGAGAGGCTATAGCTATGGTTATTGAAGATATGGATTTTTTAGGTGCAATAACTAAAGAGTTATATCCCACCATAGCAGCTAGATTTAACACAACTCCATCTAGAGTGGAAAGAGCAATTAGGCATGCAATTGAAGTAGCCTGGACAAGAGGAAAGATAGATACTATAAATAGATTGTTTGGATATACTATAAGTAATAATAAAGGGAAACCAACGAACAGTGAATTTATAGCACTTATTGCTGATAAATTGAGGCTAGAACAAAATGAATTAATGGCAAGTTTTTGATAGGGTTTGAGGGTTGTGTTAAGATATTAACGATATAATTAAAAACCTATAAATCTTAAATCATACCAATAAAGCATATACTATATACCAACTAACTTTTTTGTCCTCCGATACAAAAAACGGAGGGATAAAATGAAGGATTTTGATTACTATGTAGAGGATTTTATGTTGTATTGTACTTCAAAAAATCTATCTAAAAAGACAATGAAAAGTTATGAGCAAACATTAAAACTCTTCCAACTGTATATGGAAGATGAACATGAGGTTAAAGAAGTCCATGAGGTAGATACAAAACAAATAAGACAGTATATTGAATATTTAAAAGAACGTGGCAAATATACAGTTCAAGTTGCTAATGCAGATATTAATAAACCACATAATCGCACCGATAGAAATAAACCTATATCTGTTAGCACCATTAACAACTATATCAGAAATATTAAAGTGTTCTTTAATTATCTTGAAGAAGAAAAAATTATAAGAGATAATCCTATGGATAGG
Organism: Tissierella carlieri; assembly: GCF_018917285.1. NCBI lineage: Bacteria > Bacillati > Bacillota > Tissierellia > Tissierellales > Tissierellaceae > Tissierella > Tissierella carlieri. The sequence continues at coordinate 161,404 of NZ_JAHLOH010000016.1, forward strand.
ATTAAACAGTTAAAAAATGTTCAAGAAAAGAAAGAACCATTAACAAGAGAAGATATAAGGAAGATGTTTAAGGCATTTGACATTACTACCTTCACTGGATATAGAGATTTTGTAATAACTAAGTTACTACTTTCTACAGGTGCAAGAATTGGTGAAACCTTAGCACTTAATGTTGATGATGTGGACTTAAATAATAACACTATAATTTTCAAGGACACCAAGAACAAGAAAGAGAAAATATCCTACTTGAATAATAAGTTGTCTTATGAATTAAAGAAATGGATTAGATATAAGGATAGATATATAGATACTGATATATTATTTCCGACAAATAGAAAGAATAATATTTCTATAACAGGGTTTGAGAGTAATTTAAGAACTATAGGAAAAAATGCAGGTATAGAGAATTTACACCCACATAGACTAAGATATACATTTGCTGTGGAATTTTTAAAAAATGGTGGGAACATTTATGTGCTGTCTAAATTATTCGACCATAGTTCAGTGCAAATTACAGAGATATACTTGAACATGGATAGGGACGATATAAGAAGAGAGTATATGAAACATAATCCAGTAGACCTAATTGATTTTTAGGAGGCGCTGGATATGAAACTGGGTATGATTATAATGCAAGGAACAGAAAAAGAAGTAAGAGAAGAATATGAAAAATTATTAGAGAAAGCAAAAAATGGTTATGGTGATATGGTATATGAGTTTGAAGATGTAATGGGTACATTTAAAATTCAAGACCAGAATATGAAGGTTACATTTTCAATGAGTCAATATTTTAAAGAATATGCTATATATCAAATATTAGAATAGTCGGCTGATGGGTCGGCTATTTTTTTACTTGTGTCAATCTTCTCGTTTTGTCCATTTGGGCAAGACGAGGGTGATTGCGTTGAGTGTGGTTGTAAGATTGAGATAACAACGTCTAATAATAAGTATTGTAGAGATTGCGCTAAAAAAATAAATATAAAAAAACTTTAGAGAAATATCATCAAAATAAAAGTTGATTTTTTTGAAGCCAGAGCACTACTCAAATATAGTCTGTGACCAACTTACATCAATCGTTGTCTATTTTGTATAATGAAGAGGAAATAATGTGAAGGAGCCAACACACCACTCAAACCCAGTCATAGACCACCTTACATCAATCGTTGTCTATTTCCTATAATGAAGAGAAAACAAAGTAAAATCTAAAAACAAAAAATATTATCACAATTTAGGAAAATAGAAAACGGCTATACTTTAGTCACGGACTAGTTTGTAACAGTCGATGTCTATTTTCTATAATGAAGAGGAAACAAAGTAAAATCTAAAAATAAAATTTTATACAGTTTTAAAATCGATATAACACAGTCCACTACTATATTACAGCAATCGTTGTCTATTTTCTATAATGAAGAGGAAATGATGATGGGTGGATTATGTGTGAAGTATGTGGGAGGAGGGTGGGTCAAACTGTAAATAATAAAAAATACTGTGATGGGTGCTACAAAGAAAAGCAAAAACAGTGGCAGCGAGAAAGCATGAGAAAAATGAGAAAATCAGTGAAGTAGCAAGCACTTCCTGTACTCTAGCATTTCCAATACTTACAGCGATTTCGCAAACTATAAAATCGCTGTAAGTCACTAAAATGCCCAAAGGTTAATGGTCACTAAGGGAGGATACTCATCTATATAAAATCATAGATTTAATGTGATAGTAGTTTGGGGGAAATAGACTGCTGAGAATGGGTGTTTCATTAGTTAAGAAGACTATATAGAGAGGGGTATGTTTATTGTCAAAACAATTCAATATAAACACCTTGGTTTAGTGGTACAGTATAATGTAAGGAAGGAGTAATAGAAAAAATGAGTAGTTTAAGGAAAATAGACTGCTGAGAACGATGTCTACTCATGCCTATAAGACTAATAGAGGGGTAGTATTTTATTGTAATAGATTATTACGTCAAAAGGGGTTGTAAATCCAATATTTCGGACAAATATAGTGAGGGTATATATGTTTATAAATTTGGCTAAAAAATGCATAAAAACACCTTGGTTTAGTGGTACAGTATAATGTAAGGAAGGGGTATAGGTTAGACCAAAATTACACGAAAAGGGGTTGACAATCCCACATTCCGTACAAATATAGTGAGAGGATTAAAATGAGTAAAAAAAGACTTTTAGGGGGGTAAAATAGCCACTTTCCGACAAATATAGTGAGGAGGTATTTTTTAAGTAAGTCGTATTTAGTACATTTACCCAAGTGTATTAAATAGGGCTTATTTTTATGAGTCCAACCTAATTTAATATTTTATCTGTTAGTTATAACATTATCAGTAATTTTGCTAGTTTGATGTAGGGGCAGAACCTACCCTCCTCTAAAACGAAAAACTAGACGCAGACATGGGAGTAATTAACCATCGGTAATCTGGCGTTAGAAGATTACCCTTTTTGATTATAAAGACAATTGTCTTTTATATATATTTTTTTAGTCAAGATTTCTTGATAAATAATAAAACTAAAGAAGGGGTGCAAATGGTAGATGTGAATTTAAGAGAACTATTGCAAGAATATGTTCAAGAAAAAGGTATCAAATATAAGTACATAGCAAAAGAAATTAATGTGTCGGAGTCAATGCTAAGTCATTGGAGAGCAGGGCGAAAAAAGTTATCAGAAAGCAATTTAAGGTTGCTAGAACAAATAATAAAAAATAACTAGGGTAATTGTCTATGCAACATATAAAACGTCTTAAAAACGATTGTATGGGGTGTAAGCAATATAAACTAGAAAGGAGAATGGAAGAATGGAATGGAAAGAAAATTTAACTCAAGAGGAATATGAAAAGGCAATACAAGGGGCGGAAGATAGAGTGCGAACTGAATACTCTAAAAAAATAAAGCAACTTGAAGAAAAATTGCCAGTTGAAAAATCTGAAAGAGAAATTGAACTTGAACAAAAGGAAAAGGAACTTCTTGCAAAGGAAAATGAGTACAAATTAAGAGATGCACTTGCTGAAAAAGAACTACCTTCACAACTTGCTAAATTTTTAAAGGTTGAAGATTTAGAAACTGATATTGATGAGGTTGTAAGTGTATTAAATCAATACTTATTGAACAATTCACATAAACCAGTTAATAAGAAAAATAATGATGGAGTCACTAAAGATCAATTTAAGAAAATGAGTTATGCAGAAAGAATGAAACTGGAAAATAGCAATCCAGAGTTATATAAAAAATTAATCTAATATTCAAGGCACTTACAATTAAGTAGGTGTCTTTTTTATATAGATAAAAATCTAATTTAGAAAGGAAGATGTAAAATGAGTTTTATAAAAGCAAATATTTATGCAGACATGGTAAGAGAAAAATTTGAGGGTAGAATTAAAGTTCTACAATTAGCACAAGACTTAGGAAATTTAGAAGGATTAGGCAATGGAGATACTATCAGTTTTCCTAAGTGGGCTTTAATCGGCGATGCTAAGGAAATGGAAAAAGGTGTTGCATTAGTACCAGAGGAACTTCAATCAACTGAACAAACTGTAAAAATTAAACAAGTAGGTAAGGCAGTAAGAGTTTATGATTCAGAAAACTTGACTTCTATTGGTAATCAGATGGACGAGGGAGCAACTCAAACGGCTATAGTTATGGCTAGAAAAATAGATGCAGACCTTATCGCAGATATGGTTAAAGCACCGTTCCAAGCACCAACAGTTGCAGGAGATGCAATAACAAGTGCAGAGATTGAAAAAGCAATGTTAAACTTTGGTGATGATAGAGATGTTGAAGATTTTTCAGGTATCGTTATTAATTCATTATTAATTCCAAGTTTCTATGAAATGAAAGAATTTACTGATGCAACTAACACAACCACAGTTGCTGGAAATGGTATCTTATCAAATGGTATGTTAGGGTTCTATAGGGGAATACCTGTGTACGTAAGCGATAAAGGTACTTATGATGACAATGCACAAACTTGTATTACTTTCATAATCAAGAAGGGTGCTATTGGTTATAAGATGGCTAAAGATATTGATATAGAGTTAGAAAGAGAAGCAAAATTAAAGGCAACTGACATAGTTACAGATGCTTTATATGCTACAGCATTGGTAAAAGATGACGGTGTTGTTGTACTTAAACTTAATGCTTAATAAATAATTAAAGGGGACTTTGTGTCCTCTTTTTATTATTTTTTTTAAGTGACTATTTTGTAAATCAATAGAAAGGAAGATGAAAAATGCTTAGAGGAAGTCAACTGAAAAGAATGAGAATTTTAAAAAACATTACCCAAGAAGAAGTTGCTGATGCACTAGATGTAAAAAGAAATTACATATCAATGTTAGAAAATGAAACTAGAGCAATTCCACAGGACAAGTATGAAAAATGGCTTGAATACTTAAATAGTAAAGAGGCACGAGCAATTAGAGATAAAAGATTAGAAAAAAAGGTAAAGAAATAAACTTAAAATAACTTAGTAGAGGAGAGAAGATAGTGGAAGATAATGGCTTGAGGGGGACATAATCGTTTACCACATAATCGAATTAAATGAAAAAGGAATACAAAGACAAATTTCCAGAGTTTTGCAGTGATTTTACAAAGGCTTATGATTTATGCTTATCAGATGATAGTGATAGCATATTAGTAAATAATTTCTTAGAGTTAGAAACATGGAACTCCACAAGGTTCTTCTATGATTTCAATATGTTGTATATAGAAAAAGGATATAAGCAACAAAATCCTATGGTTGGTTGTGATATATCATTTGTTGATGGTAGGTGCTGGGATAATCATGTAACGGCAATATCAAGTAAAGATATTATTAATCCTAACAGTGCTAATCTAAATAGTATTGATAAGATAAACTCTAAAAACAACTATACAAGCAAATATGCAGGTTCTACATTGGCAACCGTATTATCTTATTATGACTATGACATTAGCCAATTATCTGAACAAGCAAAAATGCTTATAATGTGTATTGATAGTCACTATTATGGATTTTATAGTGATAGATTTCACAGTACACAAAAGAAATGGCTAGTAGATGTTTTGGAAATGGATGAGTTATATGATATAATTAAGACACATACTGAACAAGATTTCATTGACTTAGCAAGAAGTTTAAACATCAAAATACCTAGACAAGGTAAAAAAGATAGAGATGGCAAGATATGGATTAATAAAGATGGTTATTTAGAAACTGAAATAGATTTAAAAGGTATATCTGATATACTAGGAACTGAAATTACATTACCAAAACAACAATTTGAGCCATTCTTTAAACAAAAAGAAGATGAAGAATATTTGATATTAAAAACAGGCTATGCCAAAACAGACTACATAAGTAATAGAGAACAGGTGCAAAAGAATATATTTTCATATTCACAAACTTTCAAGAACAGTGCATCGTATACATATTTATACAAAGTAAATCCAAAACAAATATAAACATAGGAGAGGGTGACTTAGTGAAAAAAATTAACTATAGGGTAAGTGTAGTAGGTAGAAAAACAATTAGAAGAACAAGTCTAAAGAGGGCTAAAATTAATAGGAAGATGGTGCAAGGTAGGGTTGTAACAAGTCAACCCCTCCTAAGACAGAGTAGAGAAGAAATTACAAATATGAAAGAATATCAAAACTTAATGAATTTATTGAAGTAAAGGACTGACGAAATGTTTAGTCCTTTTTTAGTGTTGAAAAGGAGGTATATATGATGAAGGATATTGTAATTTACAATGCAAAAGTGGTTAAAAGTTTACTGAAACATGGTTTTAATATTATTGATATAAGACCTAATCCACAGGATAATAAACGAACCGTATTTCTATTTGCTGATACAGAAGAAATTAGAAGATATTTAGAGAAGGAACACAATATTATATTTAACTAATAAAAACTTAGGAGGTATTACAATGGAAAATAAAGATATAGCGATATTTAGTGGTAGGATAGCAAAACAATTAATTAGAACCAAGAGGTTTGAATTAAATGATATAACGGCAGATAAGAACAACAAGGATAAAACGGTGTTCTTCTTTGCAGATACCATTGAGTTAAGAGAACATCTAAAAGAAGTATTTAATATTGAAATCTAGCACAACTAAACTAATTAAACTAAATTAATCGGAGGTATGAGTGATGAATATAAATAATATAACCGAAGGGCTAATAGTTAAGAATTACAGAGAAATGTGTAAATTACTTGATGAGAAAGTAAAAGATGGTAAAAGTAAAAGATTACAATTAGAAGATTGGAAAAGGTATTTTGACTGGAAAAATGAAAAATATAAATTTATAATTACTGAAATATATCCAGAGCCAAAAGAAAAAATAGATGGTAGGGTTAATAATGGTGGAAACATAGCCAATACAAAATATGATGAATTGATGGATAAGTTAATTATAAATTTACTAGTTGATTATGTATATATAGAAGAATCTTTTTCGCAAGTAATGGACATATTGGATTTATTTAGTAGGAAGTACGTTGACTTAAATAAGTCTGGATATAAAACATTTGCAGAGATTAATAAAATTGGTGTTGGTGTAACTCTTACATATCAACAAAAATTAAATAATATAGTTAAAAAGTGTTTTGAAACATCTTTGAATAGATTGGCAAAAAACGGTGTTATTACATATGAAAAAAGAATAATGATGATGGATAATAAATTAGAAAAATCTCTTGCAGATATTGAAATGGAAGAGAAAATAAAAGAAACTGAACAAAAAATGTATGAAGAAATGGATATAAAGCACTACAACAGAATAATCATGGATGTTAATAGAAGGTTTAAGAGTAAAGTTGGTAAGGAACTAGAAATAATGAACTATTGGAATGTATATTGCTTTGAGTTAGTAGATAAAAATACTGATTATGTGGAAGAAGATAGAGATGAATTAATGAAAAGGTTGATTAATTCAGTTGTCGAGAGTGTCAAAGGGCAGAAATATAAAGATGATGCTGGAGAAGCATTTCAACCATATGGGTATGAAAAATACCAAGAACAAATTGATAAATTAACTAGGTTATTATGGAAATTACCAGAAGAATATAAAACAGAAACGGAAATTGCTACAGCAATGGAATCTCTATTTGGCAATGGTGGAGAAGTGGAAGAAGAGCAAGAACAAGATACATCTTATTATATGCAAGATTTTAATACACCATTTTGATACTAATCAATAAGACAAATTATCACTCACTGTCGTTCGTGAATATATTATTATTGATTTATTATATGAGATAAAAATGTTGGCACTAATCAATGGAGTTATATATTATATATATTATAATACCTTTGAATAGTGCCAACATTTTAGGTTATCATAAACATTGAATTAAAATATAAAAATTTGCATAGGACTTGATTATTTGCGAACGTAGTGAAGCAAATAACAAGGCATATGCGACTCTTTTGACTTTAACACCGTAGGCATAGTTAGTAATAATAATTAAGTTCACGTAGTGACAATTTGTACCATTGATAAGTGTATACGTTTCTTGATGTATCTGTGCTTGTTGCAGGTACTTTTTTATTGTAAAAAACTAAAACTAAACTAAGGGAGAGTGTATATTATGTTAAATGCAAAAAATGATTTCATAGGTGCTAAAGGATTGGAATTGTTCAGAGGTAGAGAAAGAGAAGAAAAGGAAAATAATACATTAGAACAGATGATAAAAGAGTTAAAGGAATTTACAACTAAGTATGAAGAAGATAATAAATTATTTTATAAAAAGGTAGACGAACAACTCGCCGAAATAAAAGGATTGATTAAGTATACATTGACAGAACAAGAAAAACAACGATTTCAATCTATGAGTATGTCAGAGTTAATTTTAGAAATGAAAAATAATATAAACGATATGAGTAGTAAAATGGATATGTTAATTGAAAGGGTGGAGGATAAATAATGACTAGAGTTTATAAAAAGTCGGCAGTGGGAAGGTTAGATGATATTACTGGAAATAATAAATATTCTAGGTTTGTGGTTTGGTATTGTACACCAGAAACTGAAAGAGAACCATTTGAAGAATATGCAAGTAAAAACGGCAATAACAATGTTTCATGGGAACACGTAAATAAGTATTGGCTAACAGATGAAAATGTCCTTGAGGGCATTAGATATTATATGAAAATAATCCATACACAGAAAATGAAAAATATATATGATACCATGTATGAACAGGCATTAAAAGGCGATGTTCAATCGGCTAAATACCTTATTGATTTTGCCAAGGACTTCTTTAAAGATGATAAGACAAGTGAATTAGAGAGTCTTTTACAAGGAATTGATTTAGATGAAGAAGAATAAAATGACCCACAAGCAAAAGTTACAAAGGATATGGAATGATCCAAAACTGTTTATAGAGAATTTCATACAGATAGTTGATAAGAAAGGTGATGTAGTACCTTTTAAATTAAATATAATGCAAGATGATTTCCTTAAACAGATGGAAAATGAAAAATATACAATTTTACTTAAATCGCGGCAAGTTGGAGGTTCTGTGTTGTGTATGGCTTATGCAATATGGATAGCAATTACAAAACCTAATAGCACTTGTCTATTAATGAGTTTTAGCAAGGATTCGGCAGCGGGTATATTTGCTAAGTTGAAACAGATGTATTTTTCTATTCCAGATGTGTTAAGACCAAAATTGACTAACAATTCTAAAGAGGAATTACGTCTAGCAAATGGAAGTCGTATAGTTACGGCTACTTGTGGAACTAAAGATGTTGCCAGAGGGCTTACACTTAGATATGCCCACCTTTCAGAAGTTGGACTAATGAACGAGAACGTTGAAAGGCAACTTGTAGCAATAGAACAGGCACTAGCACCCAATGCAAAAATAGTATTAGAAAGTACAGCACAAGGTTATAATCATTTTAGTAATATTTGGAATAAGGCAAAGAATGGCGAGAATATGTATAATCCTTATTTTGCTAATTGGATTGATAATAAGGTTATGTTTCAAGATGATTATGACTTGGCAGTTGATATGTGGAAGGCAAGAAATAACGGTAATGTTTTAACTGTGGCTGAACTAGATGTAGAGGAATTAGATTTATATAATAATCTGGGTGCAACAATAGAGCAGTTGATGTGGAGAAGGTTGATAATTGCCAATAAAGGTGGTGGAGAAAAAGGATTGGGATATTTCCATCAAGAGTTTCCAAGCACTGATACAGAAGCATTTATCAGTACAGGTAATTCAGTATTTGATAGTAAGAAGATAGAGGAACGATTAAGATATTTACCTAAACATCTAAATAGAAATGAATTAAAGGACTTGAACGAGATATTAAAACAATATCTTAATCAGTCCTTATTTTTATGGGAAAAACCTAAACCAGATATGAAATATTATCTAGGTGTTGATAGTGCCGAGGGAGTGGGCAGCGATTTTAGTGTCATTGAAATATTTAGTGAAGAAGGAATACAAGTTGCAGAGTTCAGAAATAACAAGATAGCACCACATATCTTTGCACAGGTAGTCTTTGAACTAGGAATGTATTACAATTATGGACAGTTAATTGTTGAAAAAGCATCGGCAGGGCATACAGTTGTATCTAAGTTAAGGCATGATTATAGATATAGGAATATGTATATGCACAAGGAATATGACCAACGAGGTAGAGCAAAGAAGAAAGTCGGCTATGTCACTAATAGTAAGACTAAACCATTAATGATAAATAAATTTAGAGAATTGTTTGAAGAAAATCAAATTGTAATAAATTCTAAGACACTACTTGAGGAAATGAAGGTATTTAAAATAGAAGGTGACAAAATGGGTGCTATAAGTGGTATGCACGATGACTGTGTAATGGCAGCGAGTATGTGTTTAATGGGCTTTGATGGGGTTTGGTATGTGTAATTAATTCGAGGTCGCTTTAAGTGACCACGAAGGACTTAGAAATTTGAATCACTGTGAGTGATTTGTTTAAATGTTCATCTTGCACATTTAGAAAATAGGTGTCCCTAAGATTGGGGAGTGGGTAACGATATGAACGTTAGCAAAAAATAGAAAGGGTGGTAATTATATGAAGTTAGAAAGATATATAAGTGAAATGTATAGCAATAATCCTTATTGGTTTGCAGAAGAAGTACAACAGGCACATCACATTAGTAGAATTAGTAAAGTATTAGATAATAAGAACTATTTGAACGGGCGACACAAGATATTAGAAAAAGAGGATAGTAAGTATAAGGATAAGGAATTAATAACGGCTAAGACGGTGCTACAGACGGCTAAATCAATAATCAAGTTCCATAACAGTTATATCATTGGTAAAAGACCTAACTTGAGTGGTTCAGATAATATGGTGGCTGAATATAATAAAGTCTTTAGACGTGGTAAGTTTAATTTAATTAATTATAAGATAGTTGACGATCTTAATTGCTATGGAGATGCCTTTGAATATGTCTATTATAATAATGGCAGAATTACAAGTAAACTAATAGAAAGTTCTGATGGCTTTCCAGTATATGATGATGAGGGCGAGTATATCGCATTTATAGAGCATTGGACAGATTCATTAAGTAATATCAGTTATTATTACATATACACAGATAATAAGGTTGATAAGTGGACTAATTTAGGTGGTAACTACATATTAGAGGAAAGTGCTATTAATCTAACTGGATTACCTATACATTACATTAATGGTGAGAATAAGGAAAATGAACTATTTGGTAGAAGTATATTAGATGATATAAGACCTATATTAGATAGGATAGAGTATTTACTTAATAAGATGGACGATGCAATAACTGTATTGTCATTAAATCCAATTGCTTATACAAGTGGACAGCATATAGAAGGTACTATATCGGCTGATACAGTAGGACATTTGTTGAGTTTAGAAGATGGTGACTTTAAGTATGCAGTGGCTAATCTTGATAGTGCAAGTATTAAACTACTATATGATGCACTGATACAGAACTTACAGATGGTGGCTAGTGTTCCTTCTATTGCATTTGGGCAAACTAATATAGCCAATGTATCAGAGGTTAGTTTAAAGTTGATATATCAAAATATAGATAACCATGCTAGGCAAGTTGAAGTATATCTTAGAGATGGGCTTAATGAGAGATTTGATAAGATAGAGAGACTATTAAATAAGCAAGGTATTACATTCAATGCAGAGGATTATGTTGATGTAGAGTTTAACTATAATAGACCGATTGATACTTCCGAGGTTATAGACCAATTAAGTAAACAATATAATGATGGTGCAATGAGTAGAAGAACTTATATAGAAAAGAGTACATTAACAACTGATGTAGATATAGAGTTGCAAAGGATAGAGGAAGAAGGAAACAAAAACACAGTGGAATAGCACAGTATAGAGTGGGCTGATGCAGATGGTAGGAGTAGAGATAATGGGTGTGTTGAGGTGTATGAGGTAGGTGGTACACCTTAGCAATACTCTATAATTGTAACTGATTTGTAACTATTTTGTAATATATGTGTAACAATTTTGTAATATGTTTGTAATAATTCAGTTACGAAAAATCGGCTGTTACTATATATAGTGGATAAAATACACATATACACAATATAGAGTATGCCATATTACAATTATATTACAATTATCTCAAATTAGACACAATTATATTATGTTTTGTTGGATTAATATGTATCAATCTACTTTATTACGTGAAAGTTAGAGTAGAAATATGATTTATAACAGCAAACATCTATACATTAGTAATTTCAACGGTCATAGAAATACTTTAGTATACTAAATAATGCAGTATAATATACGTTATACGGCATTATTATAAAATCTAATGCAATAAATACTACATTTGTTGGCTTAGGACTAATGGATATACAGTATGATGTAAGGTTATAGCAAGTAGGAGTGCATCATTATATATTTCAGTACCCCTTTTCAAGAAAATTGATTATAGCAAGTACACATTTTTTCTGCCAACAATTTTTTCACCTTTACCTTATTATTGATTTTAACAAACCTAGATGTAATCACATCTTAGGGTGTATAAAGTGTCTACTTGGAGTTCAGTGTAATTACACGTATAATTACCTATCCTTTTATATAACTTATAATTTTTATCAAAATAAAGTAGTACAAGGATAACAATATGGTATAATATAGAAAAAAGGGGATAAGGGGGATAAGTATATGGCTTTGGTAAAGTGTCCTGCGTGTGAGAAGATGATTTCTCCTAATGCAGAAGAATGTCCTAATTGTGGAGAACCTATGAAAAAAGGGGTAATAAGTTGCCCTAATTGTAGGTCGACTAATGTAAAGAAAATAAGTGGGACAAGTAAGGTCGGTTCAGCAGTTATGTTTGGAGTTTTTTCAATGGGGAAAATAACTAAATCTTATGAATGTAAGAGTTGCAAACACAGATGGTAAGTTAAAAGGGAGATGAGCGTGTGGATAACATTAAAGAATTAGAAAATGCTTTAGAGAAAACGAAGAAAGAAATCAAGGGAAGAAGAATAAATCGAGAAAGATTACTAGGGTCACTTTATTCTACTTATTTTAATAGTGCAACTGGTGAACTAAGTATCACATATAATGATAATATAAATGAAAAAAGAAACTTTTTCTATTTACTAGATAAAGGATACTTTAAAACCATCAGAGAAAATGTAGATGGTATGACTTTTCGTCTAAGTGCTGATGGTATTGACTATATAGAAAATTTGCAAATAAGTGAATTAGAAAGTGACATAAATAAAGAAAAGGAAAAAAATGAAGTAAATAATCACGATTGTAAACCACTTGTCAATTAAACTAAACACTAAAGGTCTAGGTAAACACCTAGTCCTTTTTTATTGCAGTAGTGGTCATAATGTCCACCCCTCGACAAAGTGACGAGTAGTAACCAAGTTGATGACAACTAAAGTTCTAAAAGGACTTATGTTGGGGGTTACCCAATTGGTACTACCCATTAGGTGTACTGTATTTCACCATACACCTAAATTTAAAATAGAAAGGAATTGATATTATGAATAATATAGAGAGATTAAAACTGGAATTAAATAATAGAGAGTATTTTACTGATGGAGAATATGCAATATTTCTTGAAGAAAATAATCTAAATTCAATAGATGAATATGATAAATCAACAATGCAACGTGATTTACTGTACACTGTAATAGATGTACTTGAATCATTAGCAAATGATGTAGACTTAATGAGAAAGATCGAAACTGAATTTACTACCACAAGTGAAGCCGTTAAGTTTATCAATGATAGGATAGAACGTATAAAAAATAGAATAGAAAACATAAGAGATGATGCTGGAGAATATTCAAGTTTCCAATTACTATTTACTAGAAAATAAGAAAGGGTGAGAATATGTATAATCCTTTACAATATCAGTTTAATAATTCACTTGACAAATATGGCTATGATATAAAAGTTAATACAACAGTTGATGTAAGAGTCATGTTCAAGGAATATGAAGAGGGTTCAAGTACAACAGATTACAAATATATGTTGGTTGCCAATGGATTAATTAATCAGGGCGACATAATAACATTATTTGATGAGCAGTGGTTTGTGCTAGGCAAGAATGTAAGTATAAATGATGTATATACTAAATTTGTAATTAGAAGATGTAATTTTGACATTAAGTTTATACTAGGCGATAAACTATATCAGTTTCCCTCTATCATTGAGGGTGACAAGTTCTTTATCGGTGGAGATAATATATTACCTTTAAGTGCCGATACCTTACAAGCAACTCTACCACTGACAGATGTCACAAAACAGTTGCAAGAATTAAATTGTTTTATCAAGTGGGGGAAAAAATGGGAAATCCAAGGAGTTGACTATACAAAAGAAAATCTTGCAATACTACATTGTAAAGTTACTGGAACAAGCCATCTTGATGATAAAGAAAACGAGATTGCAGATAGATATGAGCAAGTAGGCAGTGAAAAGGTGGATAAATTAAACGGTAATATTACACCTATATTGCCATTTGAAGAGTCAACAAAGCCATTACCAAACATTGTAAGTGTTGCTACCTTTGATAATATTCAAGTTGATTATGGTACTTTAATTGATGATATAGTATTACCTTCAACAGTGGCAGCAACATTAAATGATGATACAGTTGTTGATTTAGTGGTCACGTGGGACACATCTTCCTATGATGGAGAAGTAACAGCCATTTACACATTTGGTGGTACTCTTGAACTTGTGGAAGGAGTTACAAATACTAATAATGTAATGGCTAGTATAAAGGTTGTAGTAGGTGAAGCACCACCTGAACCAGAGCCAGAGGTTACAAGATATGAAATTACACCAATTTTACAATACCAAGACGATACTCCTTATGAGATATGGTACAATTCATGGCAAAAATATTCAATTAAGAAGTTTATTGATGATGCTGAAGTTGTAGGTAATTTTACCTTTGAATTGAGTAGCACCAAGGCAAATATATCAGAAATCACCAACAATTCATGCAAAGTAAGTGTAGCAAGTATAGTAGGAAAGTATGTTGCAAATTTAATAGTAACCGATACGGATACAAATGTAATTGTCATTGAGAAAGAAATAAATATAAAAGGGAAGTAGGTAAAAACACAAAGGGTAGGGTATCTATTTCGTGAAAAAGTGCCTTCTGTAAGCATTGGAAACACTACATCACAGAAAGCCATTTTCGTACAGAATGCCCTATTTCGTTTTAGACATGGAATAGGTCAAATGAAAAATTATCGTGCCTTAAATCGCCTTCTACAGAGAATTGATATTCTATCAAAATAATAATAAAAATCTTTTTAATAATCCTTCAGTTTATCTAGTTTATTGGGTATAATATATATAATTAAGAGCCAATAAATATTTCAATGTTAGACCAACAAACATATTGGTTTTTTGATTAAAAAATAGGAGGGAAAAAAGTTAGTAAGTAATTAGTAATAGGTTGAAGCCATTGCAATCACAATATATATGAGAGTTCCAGTAATAATTGTAATATAGTATTTTTGTAAAATTTACAGTGAATTTATAGCACTTATTGCTGATAAATTGAGGCTAGAACAAAATGAATTAATGGCAAGTTTTTGATAAAACATCCTCCTAATTATTTAGGGGGTGTTTTTAAGAGTATCGGCTACAAATCTTTTATGATATAATATATTTTATTTTGTCAATAATAGTTATATATATTTTATGGAGGTTATTATGTACATAAAAGGAATTGTGAAAAGGGATAGAAAAACTAAAAATTTAGTTAATAGACTAGAATACAAAGATATTGCTATTATCTCTCATAGAGATTTAGATGAGATAGCTGCAAATTCTTTAGCAGATAAAAAAGTTTCTTGTATAATAAATACAGAAAAGACAATAAGTGGAAAGTACCCTAATCGAGGACCAGCTATTTTAATGGAAAAAAATATACCTATTTTTGAAGTAGAAGATATTGAAATCTTTGATTCAATTAAAGAAGGTGATGAAATTGAAATTAATGATAATGATATAGTATTCATGGGAAAGAAAATTGGAAAATGTACTTATATTGATCATAGTATGATTGAAGAATTGACAAAATTAGGTTATGATAATATTGAAAGTGAATTAGATTCTTTTATCGAAAATACATTGGAATATGCAAAGAGAGAAAAGGGACTAGTTACTGGAAAAATAGAAATTCCGAAGATAAATACAAATATAGGAGAAAGACATGCTCTTGTTGTTGTAAGAGGGATAGATTATAAAAGAGATCTAATAACTATTAAATCATATATCAATGAAGTAAAGCCCATACTAATAGGAGTAGATGGTGGCGGGGATGCTTTATTGGAGTTTGGATTTATGCCAGATATAATAATTGGGGATATGGATAGTGTATCTGATGATTGCTTATTAATGGCTAAGGATGTTATAGTACATGCATATACTGATGGAAGAGCTCCGGGATTAGAAAGAGTTAAAAGTCTTGGAATAGAACCTAAGTTATTCATAGCGCCTGGTACTAGTGAAGATATAGCTCTTTTGTTGGCTTATGAGAATAATGCAGATTTAATTGTAGCTGTTGGAACTCATACAAATATGATTGATTTCCTAGAGAAGGGAAGAAAAGGAATGTCCAGTACATTTCTCGTAAGATTGAAGGTAGGGGGCAAATTAGTAGACGCCAGGGGTGTAAATAAACTTTATAGCTCTACATTCAAAACTAAATATCTAGTGTTAATCTTGATAGCTGCTCTTATTCCAATATTTATTTTGATTCTTATTAATCCTATAACTAAATCATTTTTAACATTATTAAAAATTAGGCTTAGATTATTATTTGGCCTTTAAGGAGTGATAGTGTGTTACCCAGTATGAGATTTTATATAATTTCTATTGTTTCTATTTTTGTGGCTCTGGGCATAGGAATATTTATTGGCTTTACCATGGATACTCAAGAATTTGTTATTGAACAACAAGAAATTATTAATGAAATAATAGAATCACAATTTGAAACTTTAATTAATGAAAATAAGGAACTTAAAGCTAATGTGAATACATTAGAATCAGAGAATGAATATAAAGATGAATATATAAATCTAAGTTATGAATCTATTATAAAAGGAAAATTAGAAGGACTTAAGGTAGGAATAATTGAAACTAGTGAAGACTACGTCACATCAGGAATAGGTAGAGATTTGGAGTTGGCAGGGGCTAAAGTAATAAATGTTACTACTTTAAATAATAATATAATAGATAAGGAAAAATTAAATAATTTATATAAAAGATTAAATATCAACGTATCTAAAAATCCTGTAGAAACCACCATTACGACTATAACTGAGTCTATAATATCTGGTGTATCATCTCCAATATTTGAGGATTTAGAGAAGGAAGATTTTATTGAAACTATAGGTAATTATGAGGAAGATATTGACTATTTGATTATTTGTGGAGGAAGTTATAATGATAACTCTAAAAGAATTAATCAAGTTGATAGGATTATTGTTGGAATAGCTAAGAAATATAATATACCTATAATGGGTGTGGAGAAATCTAATGTTAATTATTCTTATATATCAGGATATAAGGACTTAGATATCTCTACTGTTGACAATGTTGATATGACCATAGGCAAGGTTGCCATGATATTAGCTATGGAGGGTATAGGAGGACATTATGGTATTAAGAATACTGCAGACGGTGTAATCCCTTACTTCAATAAAGAATGATTTTAGGAGAGATAGTATGGAAAAAAAGGGAAGACTTGTATGTGTAGTTCCAGTTTATAATGAGGCAGATCTAATAGTGAATACTGTAGAAGGGCTAAAAAAGATAGAATTGATTGATGAAATTGTTGTAGTAAATGATGGTTCAAAGGATAATACATTAGATGTGGTTAAAACATTGAATATATCTATTATTGATCTAGATAAAAATTATGGTAAAGGCCATGCAATGAAAAAGGCAATAGATACTTTAGAATATGATTATATTGCATTTATTGATGGTGATTTAGGTGAAACTAGTATACAAGTAGAGAGCCTTATATTGCCAGTGATTAATGGAGAAGCTGATGTATCTATTGCCAAATTTCCTAAAAGAAGTGATATGACTCATACTAAAGGTGGATTTGGGGGAGTAAGGGCATTAGCTAAAAAAGGAGTCTATTTCTTCACTAAGAAAGAAATAGATACTTCTTTATCTGGTCAGAGAGTATATAAAAAAGAAGTTATAGATAAAATAGACTATATACCTGATAGATATGGTATAGAAGTTGCCATGACTATTCAGACAATCAATAATGGATTCTCAATAATAGAAATACCAGTTACTATGAACCATAGATATAGTCAAAGAAATTTAAAGGGATTTATACACAGAGGAAAACAGTTTAGAGATATTTTAAAAACATTTATAACTATGTATTTGAGAAGGTGAGTTTATGAATTACTATTATCTAATCAGCTTGATATTATCTTTTCTTTTAACTTATGTTGCATTACCGAAGGTTATGGATATGCTATTGAGGTCTAATATTGTATGTGAAAATTTTAAATCTGATTTAATACCTACATCTATGGGTATAGTATTTGTTTTTATTCAAGTGATTAATTTAGGTACTCTACAGATTTTGTTTGACTTTAATAATAATTTTAATTTAGTATATCTTGTGGGATTTATTTTTATAGGCTTACTAGGCTTATTTGATGATTTAACTGGGGAAAAGAAAATAAAAGGATTGAGAGGACATATAAAGGCTTTTTTTAAAGGTACTCTTACAACGGGAGCTATAAAAGCATTTATGGGTTTTTTTATTTCATTAGTTGTTAGTTCATATATTTCTAATTCATTAAAGGATTTTATTATTAATTCCTTATTAATTGGTCTATTCACTAACTTTGTAAATCTTTTTGATTTGAGACCTGGTAGGGCGGCTAAGTTGTTTATTGCTATTTCTTTAGTATTTATAATAACTAATTTTACTAAAGATAATAACTATATTTTATTTTCTTTTTTGGGAATACTTATTCCATATATAATTTTAGATTTAAAATCTAAGGTGATGATGGGAGATGTTGGTTCCAATACTTTGGGATTTACTTTGGGTATATATGCTGCAACAAGTTTAAATCCTATGGTTAAATATACGATTTTAATATTACTTATAATTTTTCATATTATAGCTGAGAAGGTTTCTTTTTCTAAGATAATTGATAATAATAAATTTTTAAGATTTTTAGATAACATTGGAAGGTAGTGAGATATTTTGATTAGTTATAAAAATGGAATTGTAATATCTATAATTAGCGAAAATGAACATTTGGCTATAATTAGTGTTAATGTTGAAGATTATACTTATAATGCTGTAAATTACAAGGATTTTACTGGTGATGTTAAAGTAGGAGATGAAGTTGTACTAAATACTACTGCTGTCGATTTATCATTAGGAACAGGTGGGTATCATTTTGTTATATATAACTATAGAAATAGATCTATGGAACTTAAGGGACCTGGACATATTATGAAATTGAGATATACTCCATATCAGATGAAATGCTTGGCTGCAGAAGAAGAGGCCAGTCCTTATCATGATTTATTTAATGAATTTAAATCACTAGATAATCATATATTTGTTGTAGCAACTTTACATAGCATGATTGCTCCAATTATGGCTATGATTAAATATCTTAATAAAGAAGCAAAAATTAATTATATTATGACAGATGGAGGTGCATTACCTTTACATTTTAGTAATACAGTGATTGAATTAAAGAATAAAAAAATTTTAGATAATACTATCACTGTAGGACATGCATTTGGAGGTGACCTAGAATGCATTAATATATATACAGGATTAATTGCTGCTAAAGAAATACTTAAAGGTAATGTTACTATAATATCTATGGGCCCAGGGATTGTAGGCAGTGGAACAAAATATGGTTTTACTGGTATGGAGCAAGGATATATAATTGATGCTATAAATAATCTTGGAGGATTAGCAATTTCTGTACCAAGAATTAGTTTCAAAGATAAAAGGGAGAGGCATTGTGGTATAAGTCATCATACAATTACTACATTGTCTCAAATTACGAATACTAAATCTAATTTGATTTTACCTTATTTAGAAGAAGATAAGCAAAACTATATTATGAGACAGATAGAAGAGTCAGGGATCAAGAAAAAACATAATATTATATTTGAGGATGGAGAAGAAATTATTAAGGTAATGAATGAATTCAATTTAAAAACAACTTCTATGGGTAGAACCATAGAAGATGATATAGATTATTTTACTAGTTTAGGTGCTGTAGGAAAATATGCAGCAAACTTATTTTAAGAAAGGAGGATATTAAATGGTATTTGAAGAAAAAACCATGAAATCTGATAAGTTATATGAAGGAAAATTACTTAATTTAAGAGTAGATACAGTAGAAATACCTGATAAAAAATATTCTAAAAGAGAGATAGTTGAACATCCGGGAGGAGTAGCAGTCATACCTGTGACTGATGATAATTCAATTATATTGGTTAAACAATATAGAAAAGCTGTTGAAAGGTTTTTACTAGAAGTTCCAGCAGGTAAATTAGAATTAAATGAGGAGCCAAGAGAAACAGCCGTAAGAGAGTTAAAAGAAGAAACAGGATATGAAGCTAAAAAACTGGAATATTTATTGGAGTTCTATACTTCTCCAGGGTTTTCTAATGAAAAAATATATTTGTTTTTAGCTACTGATTTAGTCGAGGGAGAACCTACTCCCGATGTTGGAGAGTTTATTGAAACTGTAAAATATAACATTGAAGACCTCATTAAAATGGTTGAAAGAGGCGAAATAACTGATAGCAAAACTATTATAGGTATAAATTTTGCAAAAAAATATATAGACAAAAAACAATAAGTGATAATATCCTTCTTTTTAGCATAATATTTCTATAAGGCTTGTATACAAAAGGGGGAAAATATATTGATATCTACAAGAGCTAGAAATTTAAGTAAAAGACATTTTCAAAATAATTTTATTGTATATTTTATATTAGTTATTTTCTTTGTGATTGGCATAATTATTGGTGCAATACTTATAAATAGATTAAGTGCTGAGGAAAAGTTAAAAATTGCCAATTATTTTAGTTGGATTTTTAAATATATTGGAGAAAAGAACTATAGATCCATAGATATATTTAAACTATCTTTATTTTCCAATGTAAAGATAGTATTTGTTATTTGGGTTATAGGGTTTATTGGATTAGGTGTATTAATTATACCTCTAATTCTTTGCTGTAAGGGTGTAGCAATCGGATTTACCGTTGGATTTTTAGTAAAGGAATTTGGAATAAAAGGTTTTATTTTTGCGTTATCAGGGCTTTTGCCCCATTATTTGATAATTATTCCTGGGTTCTTGGCTATAGGAGCAGTGGGATTATCTTATTCTATGTATAGAGTAAAAAGTAAGCGGAACAGAATATACTCTAAGGATATAGCAGATTATTCAATTTTAATTTTATTATTTTTTATAATTGTTATAGTTGGATCTTTTGTGGAAGGATTCATTACACCTTATTTTTTAAATTTAATTAGATTTAGTTTATAATATTTTTAAAATCGTTATTACAAAGGAGAAGTAAGATGTCGGACAGGATTATGGTAGATTATTTAGAATATATTAAAAACGAAAAAAAACTAAGAAATAATACATTAGAGGCATATATTAGAGATGTCTTGCAGTTTAAAGAGTATTTATCAGAGCATGATATTGACGAGTATAAAGAAACAAATAAAACTATTATAATTACATATTTAATGAACTTGCAGAAAAATGGAAAAGCGACTTCAACCATATCTAGAAACTTAGCTTCCATTAGATGTTTTTTTCAATATCTGTTAAATAACAATATGATTGATGAAGATCCTACATTAAATTTAAAGTCTCCAAAATCAGAAAAAAAGATACCATCTATTTTGACCACAGAAGAAGTTAATCTTTTACTATCACAGCCAAAATCAAGTAACTTCAAAGGAGCTAGAGATAAGGCTATGCTTGAACTGTTATATGCAGCAGGACTTAGGGTATCAGAAATAATATCTCTTAATATTAATGATATAGATTTAGAACTAGGTTTAATCAGTGTTAAGGAGAATGATAATAATCAGAGAGTTATACCTATTGGAACTTTAGCACTAGATGCATTGACCCATTATATAGCTACATATAGACCAGAAGATCCTGAGAGTGGAAATGAGCCTCTTTTTATAAATTATAGTGGAAGCAGACTTACAAGACAAGGATTCTGGAAAATAATTAAGCATTATACAAAGAAATCTAATATAAATAAGATTATAACTCCTCATACTTTGAGGCATTCATTTGCTGTTCATTTAATAGAAAATGGTGCAGATATTAAGACGGTGCAGGAAATGTTGGGGCATTCTGATGTATCTACTACTCATATATATTCATTTGCATCAGATGATAAAGAATTGAGAGAAGTATATAAAAAATCACATCCAAGAGCTTAGGAGGAAAAAGATGGATTATATGAAAAAAATTAAAGAAGCTGTTGATTTTATAATTTCGAAAACCACTTATTTACCTAAAATAGGTTTAGTATTGGGGTCAGGATTAGGAGGTTTAGCGGATAGAATTCAAAATCCTACTATAATAAGATATGAAGACATACCTGGATTCCCAAAATCAACTGTAGAAGGACATGCTGGTCAATTAGTTATAGGAGAATTATCAGGAAAAACTGTTGTTGCAATGCAAGGGAGGTTTCATTTCTATGAAGGCTATTCTCTAAGAGATGTTACATTCCCTATTAGAGTGATGATAGGAATAGGTATAGAAAGTCTAATAGTAACTAATGCTGCTGGAGGAGCTAATACTGATTTTACTCCTGGAGATTTAATGATTATTCGTGATCATATAAACTTTACAGGACAAAATCCTTTAATTGGTGAGAATTTAAGTCAATTAGGACCTAGATTTGTTGATATGTCAAAACCTTATAATAGAGAATATATTAGCTTGGCTCAAGAAACAGGTAAAAAGTTAGGATTAGATCTTAAAGAAGGAGTATATATGTGGTTTACTGGACCTACATATGAAACACCAGCAGAAGTAAAATTAGCTAGAATTTTAGGTGCTGATGCTGTTGGTATGTCTACAGTCCCAGAAGTAATAGTTGCTAATCATCAAGGAATAAAGATCCTAGGCATATCATGTATAACTAATATGGCATCAGGTATTTTAGATCAGCCTTTAAATCATGAAGAAGTTGTGGAGACATCTATGAAAGTAAAAGATAATTTTGAAAAGTTGTTGATTGATATAATTTACAATATATAATTGGAGTGATATCTATGAGAATGTATGATATTATCAAGAAAAAGAGGGATGGATACTCTCTTACAACAGAGGAAATAAATTATTTTGTAAAAAATTATACTAATGGAAATATTCCAGACTATCAGGCTTCGGCTTTGCTAATGGCTATTTATTTTAATAAAATGGATAAAAGAGAAACTTTAGATTTAACTAAAGCTATGATTAACTCAGGGGATACTTTTGATTTATCTAGTATAAATGGAATAAAGGTTGATAAACATTCAACTGGCGGAGTAGGGGATAGTGTTACTTTAATTTTAGGTCCTATGGTTGCAGCTTGCGGAGTTCCCTTCGTTAAGATGTCTGGTAGGGGATTAGGTCATACAGGAGGAACTCTGGATAAATTAGAATCGATTAAAGGTTTTAAAGTTGCTTTAAGCAATGAAGAATTTGTCAGAAATACTAATGATATAAATATTTCTATTTGTAGCCAAACGGGAAACATTACACCCGCAGATAAAAAACTTTATGCTTTAAGAGATGTCACAGCTACTGTTGAAAATCTATCACTGATCGCAGGGAGTATTATGAGTAAGAAACTTGCCATTGAATCGGATGCAATAATTTTAGATGTGAAAGTTGGATCAGGAGCTTTTATGAAAAATATAGATGATGCTATTGCTTTGGCTGAAGAAATGGTTACTATTGGGAACTCATATGGTAGAAAAACAATTGCTGTAGTTACAAATATGGATGAACCCTTGGGAAAAGCTGTTGGAAATGCTTTAGAAGTAAAGGAAGCCATTGAGACTTTAAGGGGTCAAGGGCCGGAGGATTTATTTGAATTATGTTTAGTTCTAGGTTCTAAACTACTAGTTCTTGCTAAGAAAGCAAAGGATGAGGTAGAGGGACGAGCATTGCTAATAGATACTATAGATTCGGGAAGAGCATATGAAAAGTTGATTGAATTAGTTGAACATCAAAATGGTGATATTTCATATGTAAAAAATCTAGATTTATTACCTAAGGCTAAATATATTTTAGAGGTAAAGAGTATTAAGGAAGGGTATGTTAAAGCTATTGATGCTGAAGAAATAGGAAAAACTGCATTAGCATTAGGTGCAGGTAGAGAAACCATAGAATCTCAATTAGACTTAGGAGTTGGAATTTTATTAAATAAAAAAGTAGACGATAAGGTTGAAAAGGATGATATATTAGCTTATATTCATGCAAATGATTTAGAAAAGGCTAAAGAAGTTGAAGAAAAATTATTAGACATATTTATCTTAGGTGATAAGAATATAGAAAAGAAAAAGTTAATATATAAAGAGATCGATCATATTTAAAATTATAACCAATTATTGTAAATTATTAATACTCAGTATAACTAAGGAATTTTGTGGATAATATAAAAGCAAATACATGAAATGGAGGTAATAGGTTGAAAAGAAGACTTGTATCCATTATATTATTGCTTATAATATTAATCATTTCTATTCCATTAGGAGTATATGCTGATATGGATTTAAATGTGAATGCAAAATCTGCATTGCTAATGGATGTTAATACAGGAGCTATAATTTACAAGTTAAATGAAAATGATAGATTAGCTCCTGCTAGTATAACTAAGGTAATGACTTTACTATTAGGAATGGAAGCACTAGATTCAGGTAGAATTAAATTAACTGATAAAGTAATGGTCAGTGAACATGCCTCTAAAATGGGAGGATCTACAGTTTTTCTGGAAGCAGGAGAAACTCAAACTGTGGAAGATTTGTTTAGAGCTATTGCTATTAGATCTGCGAATGATGCTTCTGTTGCATTAGCAGAGCATATTGCAGGTTCAGAAGATATTTTTGTAAAGATGATGAATGAGAAAGCTAAATCATTAGGTATGGAAAATACTGAATTTTATAATTGCAGTGGATTACCTAATGAAAATCACTATGTTTCTGCCTATGATGTAGCACTAATGTCTAAAGAGCTATTAAAATACGATAGAGTTCATGAGTGGTTAACTACTTATATGACTGATATGCAAGTAGGTAAGACTAAATCTAGTACACAAACCATGGTAAATACTAACAGATTGATTAAGGAATATGAGGGTGCTAATGGAATTAAAACAGGTTCAACTAATGAGGCAGGATTCTGTTTATCTGCATCAGCTAAACGAGGGAATTTACAATTAATAGCAGTAATTATGGGGGTGAACAATTCTAAGCTCAGATTTGATGAAGCTAAAAGAATGTTAGATTACGGTTTTGCAAATTATGATTCCATCTCTATAGGAAAGAAGGGAGATATCATTGCTACGTTGCCTGTGGAGAAGGGAAAGGCTCAAGAGGTAGAACTGATGCTTGCTAGAGATTCTTATATATTATTACCAAAAGGAGAGAAAGGTAATATTAGTAAAGAACTTGTTTTACCAGATATGATTGATGCACCAATATTATCTGGAGATGAATTTGGTGAACTGGTAGTTAGTATAGATGGTAAAGAAGTTGATAAAATTAAACTAGTTTCTAAAGCGAATATAGATAAGGCTAATTTATTCAATATGCTAAATAGAACCATAAAGAGTTATTTAAGAGGAAGATAAAATTAGAATAAAGATTTCTTTATAACCTCGACTTTAATAGGTCGAGGTTGTATAATGTTATAGTATAGGTTATTAGAAAGAGGGTTATAAAGATGGATATTATTTATAATTTACCAGGGCTTTTTACGGCTATTATATTTCATGAGTTAGCTCATGGCTTCACAGCATACTTGCTAGGGGATAATACAGCAAAAGATTCAGGAAGGTTGACCTTAAATCCTTTTAAACATATGGATCTGACAGGATTTCTTTTTTTACTTATATTTAAATTTGGTTGGGCCAAGCCTGTGCCAATAAATCCATTTAATTTTAAAAATAGAAAAAGAGATACTATTTTAGTGTCTTTAGCTGGACCATTATCAAATTTTATAATTGCTATTATTATCGGGTTCCTTTTGTCTTTGAATATAATAACTAATTCTATACTTTTTAAAATCTTATTTATAACTTTATGGTATAATATTATGCTAGGAGTATTCAATTTACTTCCTTTTCCACCCTTAGATGGCTCTAAGATTATTGCATCTTTACTTCCTAAGAAGTTAGAATACTATTTCTATAAATATGAGAAGTATCTGTATGTAATTCTTATTATTCTTATAGCAACTAATACTGTAGATCGAATAATGGGACCTATCATAGATGCTGCACTGAATATTTTAATTTTAATAATAGGATAGGAGTATTATAAATGGACTATAAGATAACAATAGATGCATTTGAAGGACCTATGGATTTGTTGCTGCATCTCATTGATAAGGCAGAAATAGACATATATGATATACCAATTAATCTCATAGCTGAGCAATTTATTGAATATATTGCACAAATGGAAGAGTTGAATTTAGACGTAGCTAGTGATTTTTTAGTGATGGCTGCTACATTATTGGAGATTAAATCTAAATTACTTCTTCCAAGTAGAAACAACTCTATGGATACTCAGCTAGAAATGGAAGAAGTAGACCCTAGAGCAGAGCTTGTTAGAAGGTTAGTTGAGTATAAGAAGTATAAAAATGTAGTCGAAGATTTACGATCATTAGAGATTATTCAATCCCAAGTTTATTATAAACCTAAAGAGGATTTATCAGATTTTGAAGATGAAAAATTTGAACTGGAAGGATTAAATATAGATTTATTACTAAAATCTCTTAATAATATTATTAAAAAAAGAAATAAGGAAAATTTAAGTTTAGATATTAATGAAATACAAAGAGATGAATACACATTAGAAGAATGTATAAAGGATATAAAACAAAAGCTGGATGCAGTTAATATTTTAAGATTTAGCTCTTTAATTCAGAAAGACAGCACTAAAAAAGAAATTATAACATACTTTTTGTCAATTTTAGAATTGATTAGAATGAAATATATATACGCAAATCAAGGAGAAGATTTTTCTGATTTAATTATTAGTAGAAGATTAGAAGAGGAGCAGTAATTTATGGACATTAGAGAACTTAAATCTATAATTGAGTCATTATTATTTACTTGGGGAGATCCTCTAGATATTAAGGATATAGCATCTATTGTGGAGGCAGATGAGGAAGAATTATCTAAGATTATGCAGGAAATGATAGATGAATTTGATTATAATATGCGTGGAATTAGAATAATAAAAGTAAATGATACTTATCAGTTTGGAACAAGACCGGAAAATTTTGAATGGATTAAGAAATTATCAAGTCCTAAAATAGCAAAGAATTTATCAAATGCTGCATTAGAAACACTATCCATTATTGCCTATAGACAGCCTATTATTAAATCAGATATAGAGGCAATAAGAGGTGTAAAATGTGATAAGGCAATAGAAACATTGGTTGAAAGAGGACTAATCACAGAACTTGGACGTTTGGATAAGGTAGGTAGACCAATACTATATGGAACTACTGATGTTTTTTTAAGATGCTTTGGATTAGAAAATTTGGAAAGCCTGCCGCCTTTAAAAGATATTATTGATGATATAGATAACATGAAGATAGAAAAATAATACTAAATTTAGTATTATTTTTCTTTTTTTTGGCAATATATAGATAATGATTCCAAAAGGAAGTGATATCATGTTTTATTTTTTTATTTTTTTGTTATTTATATTTTTGATTCTATTTTTAATACCCTTTAAATTTAAGATTTATTATGAGTTTACTAATCAGTCTAAATATAAAATAATCATTACATATTTATTTGGTCTTATAAAAAAAGAAGTAGATTCTACAAGTAAGGATATTGAGCAAAATAAAAATGGTGAAGATAATAGCTCAAAAGTAAATTCCATTGATTTTATTCGGTATATTATTGATAAAGGAGATATTAGAAAACTATATTTTAGAATTAATATTGGATTCAAAGATCCTAGTTTATTGGGTATAGCAGTAGGTATTATTTGGGCTGTAGTCAATAGTATATTTGCATATTTTATTAATTCCTATGATATAGATGATATTGACGATAAGGATATACAAGTAATTCCAATATTCAATGATGATATCTTTCAATTATTTTTTTTATGTATAATTAAAGTAAATTTGGTTTATATTATTACTGCGTACATTAGGAGTTTAAAGATTAAAAAAGGTGGTGATAGTATTGCCAGAACATCCAATAGAAGGATTAATGAAAACTACAATGAATAGCTTAAAAGAGATGGTAGATGTAAATACTATTGTAGGTGATGCTGTACATGCGGCAGATGGATCTGTAATAATACCAGTGTCTAAGATATCTTTTGGATTTGCATCAGGAGGTAGTGAATTTAACAGAGATAAAGATAGAAGAGATACTTTAACAGAAGAAAAATTTCCATTTGGTGGAGGAAGTGGAGCAGGTGTATCTGTTTCACCAGTAGGTTTTATTGTAGTAGGTAATGAACAAATAAAATTATTGACAGTAGATGAAGGTAATAGTGCCTTAACAAATTTATTTGGATTTGTTGAGAAAATGGCGGATAATCTACAGCAATCCTTTGCTAGCAAAAACAATAATACTCAAGCAAATACGAATTATAATGAAATGCAGTAGAATTCTATAAATTGTTTGTGTACTAGGAGCAGGATATATATCTTGCTTCTTTTAAATTACTCTATTATAGAGGAGGGTTTGCTTAATGAAAATATATAGATATATAAGTTTAATACTAATAATTATTTTAAGTTCTAGTATTATTGCTCATGGTGAAAATTTAGGCTTAAGTGCAGAATCTTATATTTTAATAGATGGCAATACAGGGAGAGTACTTTATGAAAGAGATGCTCATAGAAAAATGCCAATGGCAAGTACCACAAAAATAATGACAGCACTAGTTGCATTGGAAGAAGGCAGTGTTGAGGATAAAGTAACTATTAAAAGAGAATGTGTAGGTATTGAGGGGTCCAGTATATATTTAAGAGATGGGGAAATCATTACTTTAAAAGATATGCTTTATGGCTTGATGTTAAGATCAGGAAACGATGCTGCAGAAGCTATTGCTTTGCACATTGGAGGAAGCATAGAGAATTTCGTCTCTTTAATGAATAAGAAAGCTCAATCAATAGGTGCATTAAATACAAATTTTGTTAATCCACACGGCTTACATGATGATTTACATTATTCCACTGCTTATGACCTAGCTTTAATAACAAAGGCAGCATTTTCTTATGATGAATTTGCAAATATTGTAAAATCTAAATCTTATATTGCCGATAGGGAGGAAAATAATTATTTTTATAATAAGAATAAAACTCTATGGCAATATGAAGGCGGAGATGGAGTAAAAACAGGATATACGATTAGATCTGGTAGGTGTTTAGTTTCATCGGCAAGTAAAAATGGAATGCGTCTTATAGCAGTATCCCTTAGAGCTGGAGACTGGTTTAATGATAATTATAAGTTGTTAGATTATGGGTTTAATAACTATAAACAATCTTTTATATACGACAAGGGTCAGTTTGTGAAGAAAATAAACGTTACTAAAGGGAATAAAGAACATGTTAATTTAGTTGCTGAAGAAAGCTTTTTCTATCCATTAAAAGAAGGGGAAAGGGAAAAAATAAAGATTAGTATAGATGTACCTAGTGATATTGAAGCGCCTATAGAAAAAGGAGATAAAATAGGATATATTAACACATATCTTGACGGTCAGTTAATAAATAAAGGCAACTTAATAGCTAAGGCTTCAATAAAAAAGATTAATGCTTTTGAGAGATTTTTTAACAAGATTAGGTTTAAATAGAATATATATGCAATATGAATTTACTTTCCAATAAAAAAAAGGTAATATAGTAATACAAGATGGTGAAAGGGGCTTTAAAATGAGACTACAAAAATATATTGCATTATGTGGTGTAACTTCAAGAAGAAAGGCAGAAGAGCTAATATTAGAAGGTAAGGTAAAAGTAAATAATAAAATAATAAAAGAATTAGGTACTACTATAGATCCAGATAAAGATATAGTTAAAGTTAACGACAAGCGTATCCAAATGGAAGGAAGAAAGGTTTATATCATGTTAAATAAACCTGTAGGATTTGTAACAACTTTGAAAGATGAGAAGGATAGAAAAATAGTAACAGATTTAATTGAGGGAGTAAAAGAAAGAATTTATCCTGTAGGAAGGTTGGATGCTGATACTACTGGTCTATTAATTTTAACTAACGATGGAGATTTAGCATATAAGCTTACTCATCCAAGTAAAGAAATACTAAAAAGATATATTGCCATTGTAGAGGGTGTACCAAATAAATGGGAATTAGAGAAATTTAGACGTGGACTTATAATAGATGGACGTCCTACTGCTGAAGCTTATATTAAGATAGCTAAGAGATATGAAAATGAATCTATTCTAGATATTTCTATACATGAGGGAAGGAATAGACAAGTAAAAAAAATGTGCGAGGCAATAAATCATCCTGTTAAAAAATTGAAGAGGATTTCCATAGGTGAATTAGAAATTGGAGGTTTAGATATAGGTAATTGGAGATATTTAGAAAGTGATGAAATAGAATATTTGAAAAAGCTGTAATAGTAATGGAGGAAAATATGTTATTGTTACGAGAACATACCATAGATGAAATTGATAAAATTATGAGCATTTTAAAAAAAGAAGGGATCGAGGATTTAAATTTAGATGGGATTGTATATGTAGTTTTAGATGATAATGATCTAGTTGGTGTAGGAAAGGTAAGGCTAAGAGATGAAAAGTGGACATTAGAATATTTGATAATTAGAGAGGACAAAAGAAACCAAAGTTTAGGTGATGCTCTCCTTAGGGCAATACTTAACAAGCTTTTCAATCAAGGCATTGAAAATGTCTATTATAGAACAAATAGTACTTATTTAATTAAAAAAGGATTTATTTTAGGTGGTAATCAGTTAGAGTTAAATATACCTGAATTTTTCAATAAAGGTTGCAAAGGTTGTGGAGGACGTAATGAATTACAATGAAATAGTAAATACTCTGAAGATATCTAGAGATATAATTTATGAATATGTAAAAGAGGGACAAACTGTAGTTGATTGCACTGTAGGAAATGGAAACGATACAGTATTATTAGCAAGACAAGTAGGTTTAACAGGAAAAGTTTATGGATTCGATATACAAAAAGAAGCTTTGGAAGCAACACTTAAAAATTTGACTTGTGAAAATCTAGACAATAGGGTAAGATTAATAAAGGATGGTCATGAGAATATTGATTTATATATTGATGAAAAAATAGATTTTATTATTTATAATTTAGGGTATTTACCTAAGGGGAATAAGAATATTAAAACTAATAAAAACACAACTTTAGTATCTTTAAAAAAATCACTTGATTTATTAAATGATAATGGTATAATCCTTATCACTTGTTACATAGGCCATGAAGGTGGAATTGAAGAAAAAGATGCAGTAGAAGAGCTTTTAAAGGGCTTGGATCAAAAAAAATATAATGTAATAAAATATGATTTTATAAATCAAAAAAATTTCCCACCTATTTTATATGGGGTGGAGAAATCTAAAACTAGGAGGGAGTAAAATGGCAGGTGTAAAAATTACTGACACAATTTTAAGGGATGCTCATCAGTCTTTGATAGCAACAAGGATGAGATTAGAGGAAATGCTACCCATAGCAGAAAAGTTAGATAATGTTGGATTTTATGCATTGGAAGTATGGGGAGGGGCTACATTTGATTCTTGTCTAAGATTCTTAAATGAAGATCCATGGGAAAGACTTAGAGCGCTTCGAAAAGTTTTTAAAAAGACAAAGTTACAAATGCTATTAAGAGGGCAAAACCTTTTAGGTTATAGACATTATCCAGATGATGTAGTAGAAGAATTTGTAAAAAAATCTCTAGAAAATGGAATAGATATTATTAGAGTATTTGATGCATTAAATGATATTAGAAATATAAAGACATCTATTGAAGCGACAAAGAAATATGGCGGACATGCCCAAGCTGCTATTTCATATACTACTAGTCCTATACACAATACTAAATACTATGTAGATTTAGCTAAGGAAATGGAAAAAATGGGTGTAGACTCAATATGCATTAAAGATATGTCAGGAATTCTTTTGCCATATCCTGCAGAAGAACTAGTTAAAGAGATGAAAAAAGTAGTAAAAGTACCAATAGAAATACATTCACATTTTACTAGTGGAATTGCAAATCAAACTTATATGAAATCTATAGAAGCAGGAGCAGATATAATAGATACCGCAATATCACCTTTAGGAAATGGTACATCTCAACCTGCAACGGAGCCAATGATTGCATCCTTAGAGGGTTCACCTTATTATCCTAATGATATTAATATGGAATTACTACTAGAAGTATCAGATTACTTTAAGAAATTAAGAGATAAATATTTGGAAGAAGGGCTGTTAAATACTAAAGTATTAAATGTTGATGTAAATACATTAGTATATCAAGTTCCTGGTGGTATGCTTTCTAACCTAGTATCACAACTAAAGAGTCAAGGTAAAGAGGATGAATTTGATGAAGTTCTAAAAGAGGTTCCTAAAGTAAGAGAAGACTTTGGGTATCCGCCTTTAGTTACACCAATGAGTCAAATGGTAGGAACTCAAGCAGTATTTAATGTTATACTTGGTGAGAGATACAAAATGGTACCAACAGAAGCAAAAAATTATGTAAAAGGTCTATATGGTAAGCCAACTTTACCTATATCTGAAGAAATAAAGAGGAAGATCATAGGAGATGAAGAGGTATTTACGGGAAGACCAGCTGATTTAATGGAGCCACAGCTGCAACAGTTTAAGGAAGAAATTAAACAGTATATTGAGCAAGATGAAGATGTTTTGACATATGCCTTATTCCCACAAATAGCATTAGAATTCTTTAAACAAAGACAAGCAGAAAAATATAAAATAGATACTGAGTTATTAAATGAAGAATTTCAAACATATCCAGTTTAAAACAAGCCTTAAAAGGCTTGTTTTTTTGTTAGATCATTATATAAAAATTATCAATATGAAGTTAAACTTGCAAAATAAATATTAATTGGATAAAAAATGAAATAAATCTTGCAATAGATATTTCCTTTTGATATTATTGTATTAAGAAGAAATAATTACATAAGGGGGAAATTAAAGTGTCAACAAAGGCAGAAAAGTCTCTTACGGTAGATAAAAATTGGTGTAAAGGATGCGGCATCTGCGTTGCATTTTGTCCTAAAAATGTGCTTGAGATAAAAGATGGTAAAGTTAATATTAAAGACTTAGAATCATGTATACAGTGCGGACAGTGTGAGCTTAGATGTCCAGATTTTGCTATTTATTTAGGAGGTAAATAAGATGGCTGAAAAAACAATTAAATTGATGCAGGGGAATGAAGCTTGTGTAGAAGGTGCTATTGCTGCTGGTATGAAATTTTATGCGGGATATCCTATTACACCATCTACTGAAATTGCGGAGCTTTCAGCTGAAAAGCTACCGAAGATTGGCGGGAAATTTATTCAAATGGAAGATGAAATAGCAAGTATTTCTGCTACCATAGGTGCAGCTATATCTGGTGCAAAGGCGATGACAGCTACTAGCGGACCTGGATTTTCTCTTAAGCAAGAAGGAATAGGGTATGCGGTAATAACTGAAACTCCATGTGTAATTGTAAATGTTCAAAGAGGTGGTCCAAGTACAGGATTGCCGACTGCTCCAGCTCAAGGTGAAATTATGCAAGCTAGATGGGGGACTCATGGGGATCATTCTATTATAGCTTTATATCCATGGTCAGTAAAAGAAATTTATGACATAACTATTAGAGCCTTTAATCTGTCTGAAAAATATAGGACACCTGTAATTCTTCTAATGGATGAAGTAATTGGACATATGAGAGAAAAAATTGAGATATCTGATAAAAATGAAATTGAAATTTATAATAGAAAAAAACCTAATTGTCCGCCAGAAGAGTATAAGCCTTACAAAGTACAAGAGGGAGATATAGTTCCTGAAATGGCTGGCTTCGGTGAAGGATATAGATTCCATATCACAGGACTAGTACATAGTGAATCAGGTTTTCCATCTGGAAATGAAAAAGTAGCGGAATCATTGATTAATAGATTAATAGATAAAATAGAAGATAATGTAGATGATATTGTAGATGTACAAGAATATTTATTAGATGATGCTGATGTTGCTATAGTTGCTTTTGGTTCAACAGCTCGTTCCGCTAAATCTGCTGTAGATGCTTTAAGAGCAGAAGGTATAAAGGCTGGATTATTTAGACCTATTACTATTTGGCCACTAGCAGAAAAACAATTAATTAATTTAGCAAATAGAATTAATCGTATAGTGGTAGTAGAAATGAACATGGGTCAATATTTCTTAGAAGTAGATAGGGTTGCGGGAAAACATGCTAAGGTAGAGAAATATGGTCGACTTAATGGAGAACTTATAACTCCAGAAGAAATTATTTCTTTTATTAAGGAGGTTTAAAATGCCTAGTCAATTAGTTAATGAATATTTCAGAACTGAAAATTTGCCACATATTTGGTGTCCTGGATGTGGTAATGGTATAGTTACAAGATCTATAGTTAAGGCTATTGATAATTTAGGATTAGATAAAGATGATATTTGTATAGTATCTGGTATTGGATGTTCTTCAAGAGCATCTGGGTACTTAGACTTCAACACAATACACACTACTCACGGAAGAGCTCTTGCTTTTGCCACAGGTATTAAGCTAGCTAACCCAGAATTACATGTAATTGTCATAACAGGTGATGGTGATTGTTCTGCTATTGGTGGAAATCATTTAATTCATTCTGCTAGAAGAAATATAGATATTACTACTATTGTATTTAACAATAATACTTATGGAATGACAGGTGGACAATATTCACCTACTACTCCTACAGGTGATAAAGGTACCACTGCTCCTTATGGAAATATTGATGCTAACTTTGATTTGTGTGAACTTGCCAAGGCAGCAGGTGCAACTTATGTAAGTAGAGGTACTATATTTACTGCTAATATGTTGATTAAGCAGGTGGAGGAAGGAATAAAAAATAAGGGATTTTCTTTTATTGAGGCTGTAACAACTTGTCCGACTTATTATGGAAGAAAAAATAAAAAAGGTGAAGCAATAGATATGATGAAATATCTAAAAGAAAATGCTATAAATATTGCAGCTTATGATAAATTAACCGATGAGCAGAAAATAGGTAAATTTGTTATTGGAGAATTGTATAAGAATACTAGACCAGAATATGTAGAAGAATACCAAAAAATAATTGAATCTTTTTCAAAGGAGAGATAAGTATGGTACGTCAAGAATTAAGATTAACGGGTTCTGGAGGTCAAGGGCTTATATTAGCTGGAATTATATTAGCTGAGGCTGCTTTATATGATGGTATGAATGTAGTTCAATCTCAGTCCTATGGACCAGAAGCTAGAGGTGGCGCTAGTAAGGCTGAAGTAATAATTAGTAAAGATGAAATTAATTATCCTAAGGTGAATGAATGTGATATAATGCTTACACTTACACAAGCTGCATGTGATAAGTACATAAAATCATTGAAACCAGGGGGAACATTAATAATTGACAAATCTTTGGATAAGAAACCTGAAAGAGATGATATAACCATATATACAGTTCCTATATTAGAGACTGCAACTGATAAACTAGGTAAACCTATGGTAGCTAATATTATTGCTTTAGGTAGTGTATATGAATTAACAAAGATAGTAAGTAAAGATTCTCTTGAGAGAGCAGTATGTGATAGAGTGCCAAGGGGAACAGAGGAATTGAATAAAAAGGCTCTAGAGGAAGGTTTTAACCTAATAAAAGAACATAAGGAAGAGTGCTATGGAGACGTATGTTGATCTTATTAAAAATATCCAAAATAATTTTAACAACTTAAGTAAAGGGCAAAAACTCATAGCAGAGTTCATTATAAACAATTATGATAAAGCAGCTTTTATGACTGCAGCTGCTCTTGGCGATACTGTTAATGTAAGTGAATCTACTGTTGTAAGATTTGCTAATACCTTAGGTTATGCTGGATATAGGGAACTTCAAAAAGAATTGCATGAGCTAATAAAAAATAAACTTACTACTGTTCAAAGACTTACAATGACAGATGAATATTCCAATAAAGAAAATGCCTTAAAAAAGGCTATGGAAAAAGATAAGGAAAATATTGATAAAACAATAAATGAAACGGGTTATAAAGCTTTTCAAGATGCTATAGATTTAATACTTAATGCTGAAAATGTATATATTCTCGGACTAAGATCATCCTCCTTTTTAGCAGGTTATTTAGGATTTTATCTTAGCTTCTTGATAAAAGATGTAAAAGTTATTACTTCAGGCCCCAATGATGTATTTGAGCAATTATTAAAGTCAGATTCTAAGGATATAATTATTGGAATTAGTTATCCTAGATATTCTAAAAGAACTCTTGAAGCACTAGATTTTTGTAAGGAAAAGGGATGTAAAATTATTAGTATAACTGATAGTTTAATTTCACCAGCAGCTAAGTACTCAGATATATCTCTTATTGCAAGTTCTGACATGCTTTCATTTGTAGACTCATTAGTTGCTCCAATGAGTTTAATAAATGCTTTAATAGTATCTATAGGTATGGAGAAAAAGAATGATATTAGGTCTTCATTTGAAGATTTGGAAAATATCTGGAAAAAATATAATGTTTATGATGTAAATAATAAGGATAAATAAAAACTATATTAGTAATACCATTTTTGAAACCCATAGGGAAAAGACTAAGGTCTTTACTATGGGTTTCAAAAATGGCTTCTTTAATTTATCTATTTTGTATAGAAATTCTTTTATTTATGAAACTGTATCATAACAAATCTTATCATAAATGATATATTTTATTATCTAATATATTTGTTATAATATATAAATAAGTATAAATTTAGTTACTATTGTTGAGAGGTGTTATTGTTGACAAAATTATTTTTGATAAGACATGGGCAATCCGAATGGAATAAGCTTAATATGATTCAAGGACAAAAGAATACTATATTAACTGACTTAGGTAGACAACAAGCTCTTAGCCTAGGAAATAGGTTAATAAATGAAGATATAGATATAATATATGCTAGTGATTTGTCAAGAGCATATACTACGGCTAAAATCATATCTGATGTAATCCGTAAGCCTCTAATATCTAGTGAATCGCTTAGAGAAATAAATTTTGGTCCATGGGAAGGCTTGAGTATAGGGGAAATACAGGAAAAATATAACTCTGAGTATTCAATTTGGCTTAGAGAACCTCAAAGTTTAAATATGAAAGGTGCTGAAACTCTTCAAATATTGCAAGAGAGAGTTATGAAATATATAGATCACATTATTGATGAAAATAAAGGTAAAAATATTGCTGTGGTATCACATGGTGCAACATTGAAGGCACTTATTTTAGGGTTACTAAATATTGATATTTCTCACTATAAGAACATTTCATTAAAAAATGTTTCACTGAGTATAATTGAATTTAGAGATTACAATAGGGTGCTAACATCCTTAAATGATATATCCCATTTGAAGGAGTTGTCTAGATGAAAGAAAAAATTTGTATAGTAGGAGCTGGACCAGCTGGTATTATTGCCGCTGGCATCGCAGGTTCTAGAGGTAAAGATGTGACTTTAATTGAGAAAAATGAAAGGATAGGTAAGAAACTTTTTATTACTGGAAAAGGAAGATGTAATATAACTAATAATGCTCCTATTGAAGATTTTTTCGATAATGTAATGAAAAATAAGAACTTTCTTTATAGTAGCTTTTATAGTTTTACAAATAGAGATATAGTAAATCTACTTGAATCATATGGATTAGAAACAAAAGTTGAGAGAGGGAATAGGATATTTCCATTAAGTGACAAGTCCTCAGATGTTATTAAAGCTTTTCAAAAATTTTTAGTAGCTAATAATGTTAAATTATTGTTAGATACTAAAGTGAATTCTATCGATATAAAAAATGAAAAGTTTATTTTAAGAACCAATAGAGATGAAACAATTTTTGATAAGCTAGTTATTGCTACAGGAGGCAAGTCATATCCTGCTACTGGATCAACAGGTGATGGATATATTTTTGCTGAAGGATTAGGTCATAGTATTACTAAAATAAGACCATCTTTAGTTCCTGTGGAAGTTAAAGAAAGTTGGATTAAAGATTTACAGGGGTTATCTCTTAAAAATGTAACATTATCAGCCTATGCTAAGAAAAAAATCATATACGAAGAATT
Organism: Tissierella carlieri; assembly: GCF_018917285.1. Lineage (NCBI taxonomy): Bacteria > Bacillati > Bacillota > Tissierellia > Tissierellales > Tissierellaceae > Tissierella > Tissierella carlieri. The sequence continues at coordinate 199,446 of NZ_JAHLOH010000016.1, forward strand.
TGGAGAAATGATTTTTACTCATTATGGAATTTCAGGCCCTATAGTTCTTTCTATGAGTAATTATTTGTATAGATATATTAATGATGGAATTCGTCTATCAATCGATTTAAAGCCTGCTTTAGATGATAAAAAATTAGATGATAGAATTCTACGGGATTTTGAATTAAATAATAATAAAAAAATGAAAAATGCTTTAGATGATTTATTACCTCAAAAATTGATACCAATTATATTATTTTTATCAGACTTGGACCCTGAAAAAATAATAAACCAAATTACAAAAGAGGAAAGACTAAAATTATTAAACTCTATTAAAGAATTTCCTCTTACTTTTAAATTCTTTAGACCAATAGAGGAAGCTATAGTTACATCAGGAGGGGTATCTACTAAGGAAATAAATCCATCCACAATGGAATCAAAGAAAGTTCCTGGGCTATATTTTGCAGGGGAGATTATCGATGTAGATGCCTTAACTGGAGGATATAATTTGCAAATTGCTTATTCTACTGGATATTTAGCAGGAAGTAATGTATAGTTTGACTTATCTTTGTCTTTTAATTAAGCTAATAAATCATTAAAATATTGTTTCTAATTAAACCAAAATAGCTTGTTTACTACAAGGATTTAATATATAATTATTAAGGGAGTGATGCTATGAATATTGTAACTATTAGAGGAGCTATCACTGTTCCTGAAAATTCAGTTTCTAGTATACTAGAGGGTACTAGAGAGTTATTAATTGAAATCGAAAAAGAGAATAATATAGATCGGGATAAGGTTATTAGCATAATATTTTCTTGTACTAATGATTTAGATAAAGTCTATCCTGCTAAAGCAGCTAGAGAGCTGGGGTACATAAATGCTGGGTTGATGTGTTTTAATGAGATGTATGTTAAAGGAAGTCTTGATAAATGCATTAGACTAATGGTGCTTTATAACTCGATAATAAATCAAAAAGAAGTTAAACATATTTATTTGAGAGATGCGAAAATTTTAAGGCCTGATTTGTCAAATAATGCCTAAGCCACCCAGAGGTGGTTATTATTTTGTAACTGGAAACGAGGGATACTATGTTAGGTAAAAATATCACTATTGCCATAGATGGACCAGCAGGTGCTGGTAAGAGTACTATTGCAAAAAAGGTAGCAGAAGATTTATCTATTGAATATATAGATACAGGTGCGATGTATAGAGCTTTAACTCTAAAGGTATTAAAGCTGGGATTAAATCCTGAGTCGATAGACGATGTTATTGATACTATGAAAGATACTTCTATTGACTTTAGAAACAATCATATCTATCTTGATGATATTCAAGTGGATAAAGAGATAAGAGAAAATATAATTAATAAGAATGTTTCTTTTATTGCACAGATCAAAGAGGTAAGAGAAGGTATGGTTAAAATCCAACAGGAATTAGCTAGAACAAAGTCAATCATTATGGACGGTAGGGATATAGGTACTGTAGTTTTGCCAGATGCAGATTTTAAGTTTTTTCTTACAGCAAGTGTTGAAGAGAGAGCATGTAGAAGGTATAAAGAATTACTAGAAAAAGGAGAAAGTGGAATATCCTATGAACAGATAAAGGAAGAAATAGAAAATAGAGATAGGATAGATAGTACTAGAGAAATTGCTCCTTTAACGGAAAGTAAAGATGCCTATAGACTTGATACTACCAACAAAACTATAGATGAGTGTGTAAAGGACATTATATCTATAGTTAAAAGGGGGTAGTAATATGTATCTTTATAATGTAGTAAAATTAATAGCAAGTGTAGTTTTTAGATTATTATATAGAATAGAGGTGCATGGGAAAGAGAATATAACTAAAGAAGGAAGACTAGTATTGTGTTCTAATCATATAAATAATTTAGATCCCATTCTTATATCTATTGTATTTCCAAGACAAGTCTGCTGGATGGCAAAAAAACAAATTTTCAAGAGTAAGATACTATCTTATCTATTAAATAAAATGGGAACATTTCCTGTAGATCGTGAAGAATCAGATTTATCTGCAATAAAAAACTCATTAAAGGTTCTTAAAAAAGAAGGAGTATTAGGAATTTTTCCAGAAGGAACTAGGGTTAAAGAAGCTAATATAGAAAATGCAAAACCTGGAATTGCATTGATAAGTATAAAAGCTCAGTCACCAGTTTTACCTGTCTACATTGAGGGTAGTTTTAAGCTTTTTAGTAAGATAAAAATTAGTTTTGGTAAACCTATTGACTTCTCCCATAGCTATGATAAAAAATTAACCACTGAAGATTATCGCTTATTTAGTAAAGACATTCTACAATCAATATATTCAATTAAGAATAAAGAGGAGGGAATATAGTGGAAATAATTATAGCTGATAATGCTGGATTTTGTTTTGGTGTGAAGAGAGCGGTGGATATTACAAGTGATGAACTTTTAAGTGCTAATAAGGACATTTATTCGCTTGGTCCCTTAATTCATAATTCTCAAGCGGTAAAAAAATTTGAAGAAAAGGGCTTGAAAACAATTGATAATATAGAAGGAATCCAAGATAGTAGGATTATTATTAGATCTCATGGTGTAAGTAAATCCGTTATTGATAAAATTAATAAGATGAATTTAGATATCATTGATAGTACCTGTCCTTATGTAAAATCTGTGCATAAGAGGGTTGAAGAATATCAAGATCAAGGATATAATATAGTAATAATTGGAGATCCAGATCATCCAGAGGTAATAGGAATAAATGGTTGGTGCAATGACAAGGCATTTATTGTAAATTCTTTAGAAGAGGCAACAAATTTGCCTAGAATGGATAAAATATGTGTAGTTTCTCAAACTACAAATACACAAGAAAAATTTGAAACTATATCAAAGCTAATCAATGAGAAAGGTAATGAAGTAAAAATATTTAATACAATTTGCAATGCTACTAATATTCGGCAGGAATCTTGTAAAGAAGTAGCGAGCAAGGTAGATGCTATGATTGTAATAGGTGGATATCATAGTTCAAATACAAATAAGTTGGTAGAAATTAGTAAAAAGTATTGCAATAATGTATATCATATTGAAACTTCAAAAGAATTACCTTTACAAATGCTATCAAAATTTAATAAAATAGGAATAACAGCAGGTGCTTCTACACCTGATTGGATAATTAAGGAGGTAGTTGAAATAATGGACAATATTAACAACAATGAAATGATGGAGGCAATTGAAAATTCTTTTACTAGGATTCATAGGGGAGATGTGCTGAAGGGTGAAGTAATTTATGTTACCAATAATGAAGTTATGGTCAATATAAATTATAAGTCTGACGGTATTGTTAATAGAGAAGAGTTATCTAATGATCCAGATGTAAAACCAAAGGACTTATATAAAGTAGGAGATGAAATAGATGTTTATGTGGTAAAGCTGGATGATGGTGAAGGAAATGTCGTGCTTTCTGCAAAGAGAGTAAATGATTTTAAAAACTGGGATATTATTGAAAAACTATTTAATGATAAAGAAAGAGTTGAATGTAAGGTTTTAAATAGCATTAAAGGCGGACTTTCTGTACTAGTAAACGGAGTTAGCGGATTTATGCCTGCTTCTCAAGTTTCTACTAATTTTGTATCTGATTTAGGTGTATATAAAGGCAAGACTTTAGTAGCTAAGATTATTGATTTTGATAAAGAGAAGAAGAGAATTATATTATCTAGAAAAGAAGTGGAAAGAGAAGAATTAAATAATAGAAGAAAAGAATTATGGGCAAACCTTGAAGTAGATCAAATAGTAGAAGGTGTTGTACAAAGATTAACTGATTTTGGAGCCTTCGTAGATCTAGGAGGAGTTGATGGGTTAATTCATATATCAGACTTATCTTGGAATAGAGTAAAGCATCCATCAAATGTTGTTAAAGAAGGTCAAAAAGTTTTAGTTAGAATATTATCTCTTGATAAAGAAAAAAATAGAATTTCTTTAGGATTAAAACAAACCGTTGAGGAGCCATGGTCTGCTTTTTCTAAAAATATAAATGTGGGAGATATAGTTGAAGGAACAGTTGTAAATCTATTAGATTTTGGAGCATTTGTTAGATTAAAAGAGGGAGTAGATGGATTACTTCATGTTTCACAGATATCTAAGGAGCATATTAATAAACCTTCAGATGTATTAAAAGTAGGCGAAAAAATTAATGTAAAAGTTATTGATATTAATGAAGAAGATAGGAAAATTAGCTTAAGTTTAAAAGATGCTATAGAAACAAATGATGTTGTTGAAGAAAATATTATCTTAAATGAAGAACCAGAAGTAACTATTGGAGATATTGTAGATAAAAATTAATAAATTGAAAAATATTAAGGGTTTTGATGTAATATAATTACATTGAGGCCCTATATTGCATTTTTGCTTAAACAATTTTGGGAGGTAAAAATGGACAAGTATGAAATATTCAAGAAAAATGTGAATGAATTAATAAATATAGACTTGAACTATTATAAAGAAAAACAAATGAAGAGAAGAATATCATCTCTTCTAACTAGAAATAGTTTTAAAGATTTTGATGATTATTTTATTGGATTAAAAAATAATAGGGATCTTCTAGAACAGTTTATTAACTATTTAACAATAAATGTTTCTGAATTTTATCGTAATCCCTCTCAATGGGATGTGTTGGAAAAAGATATCATTCCTTCTTTAATGGCAAAGAATAAAAGAGGATTTAAAATTTGGAGTGCAGCTTGCTCAACTGGAGAAGAGCCTTATTCTTTAGTTATGATGTTATCTAATTTTTTTCCTTTAAAGGATATAAAGGTATTAGCAACAGATATTGATGAAGAAGCCATGAGTAAAGCAAAGTTGGGACTTTATAGTGAAAAGTCACTAGCAAATTTACCACGAGGTTTTAAAGAAAAATATTTTAGTAAAATTGAAGGTTCATATAGAATATCAGAAGATATTAAAAAATGTGTTGAATATAAGAAAATGGATTTATTAAAAGATAGATTTCCTTCAAATATAGATTTAATAACTTGTCGTAATGTAATGATTTATTTTACTGAGGATGCAAAAGAACTTCTATATTCTAAATTTTATAATTCTTTGAATGATAATGGAATATTGTTCGTGGGAAGTACTGAACAAATAATTATGCCTGAAAAACATAAATTAAAGGCAGCAAGAACTTTTTTCTATGAAAAAATAATTTAATTATTAAATAAAATTATCAAATAAAGGAGGGCATAAATTTGGATACCAAGATATTTTTAGAACTATTGTGTAATAATAAAGGTGTTTCAGGATATGAGCATACTTTAAAAGATGCAATAGTCTCAGCTTTTAACGAATTTACTGATGATATTACAGTAGATAAGCTTGGAAACATTATAGCACTGAAAAAAGGATCATCCGATGAAAATAATGTAAAAATAATGATTGCAGCTCATATGGACGAAATTGGTTTGATGGTAAAAGATGTTGAAGAAAACGGATTCATTAGATTTACTAATATAGGTGGATTTGATCCTAGGACCATATTAGGACAAGAAGTTATTGTACATGGTAAAGAAGACATTTTTGGTGTTATAGGCTCTAAACCACCTCATTTACAAGAAGCATCTGAACATGATAAGGCCATAAAAATGGAAGATATGATTATAGACATTGGATATTCAAAAGAAAAAGTGAATGAACTTGTAAGTATAGGGGACTCCATAACCATTAGGAGGACAATGGCTAATTTACAAGGGACAAGAATAGCAGCAAAAGCTTTAGATGATAGGGCAGGAATAGCCGCTATTTATGAGTGTGTTAAAGAGTTAAGCAAGATGAAACATGAAGCTGATGTATATTTTGTTTCTACAGTTCAAGAAGAAGTTAGTATGGCAGGAGCATTGGTTAGTTCTTATAAGATTAATCCAGATATAGGTATTGCTGTAGATGTTGGATTTGGGACAACTCCTGAACTTTCTAAGTCTGATTCAATAGAGTTAGGAAAAGGACCTGGCATTACATTGGGAGGAAATATTCATCCTACATTAAGAAAGAGACTTACTGAAATAGCTGGAGAATATAATATTCCATTTCAAATGGAAATATCTCCAGGGCCAACTGGTACTGATGCAAGGGCTATGCAAATAACTAGAGAAGGGATTCCTTCCTTAGTTTTATCTATACCACTAAGATATATGCATACATCTGTTGAGGTGGTAGATATGGTAGATATAAAGCATACTGCTAAGTTATTGGCATTCTTTATCGCTTCTATTTCAAATGAGAATTTGGAGGGATTATTATGCTATTAAAACAACTAACAGAATTGTCAGGAGTATCTGGTAATGAAAAAGAAGTTAGGGATTTTATAATCTCTGAGATAAAAGATTATGTTGACAGTTTTAAGATAGATGGAATAGGGAATATTATTGCATATAAAAAAGGTAAGAATACTAATAAAACATTAATGGTTACTGCACACATGGATGAAGTTGGATTACTTGTTAAAGAGATTGATAATATAGGTTTACTTAAATTTACTACAGTAGGTGGAATAGATAAGAGAATTTTAGTATCAAAGCCTGTTTTAGTTGGAAAAAATAAAATTATGGGTGTAATTGGTGCAAAGCCAATTCACTTACAAAAAAGAGAAGAGTGGGTGAGAGCTTTATCTATAGATGAACTATATATAGATATAGGTGCTAAATCCAAAGAAGAAGCTGAAAAATTAGTGAGTATAGGTGATTATGTATCCTTTGCATCTGATTATGTAGAGTTTGGTGAAAGTCTAGTTAAGGCAAAAGCACTTGACAATAGGGTTGGATGTTCAATTTTAGTTAATTTAATTAAAGAGGTAAAAGATGTTAGTTTCTATGCAGTTTTTACAGTAATGGAGGAAGTAGGACTAGTTGGAGCTGGACCAGCTGCTTATGAAGTTAATCCAGATATTTCAATAGTTTTAGAAGGAACACTATGTTATGATATGCCAAAGCTTGATACACATTTAGTTCCTACTTATCTTAACAAGGGACCTGCAATATCTTTAATAGATAGAACAACAGTATTTAATCACGAATTTAGAAAAAAAATAGTTAGTATTGCAGAAAAGAATAATATTCCATATCAATATAGAAAAACTTCTATGGGAGGAAATGATTCTGGGAAAATTCATACTACTAAGGAAGGCTCAATAACCACTACTATATCGGTACCTTGTAGGTATATACATTCACCAGCATCTGTAATGAGCAAAAATGACTATGATAATACTTATTTACTTCTAAAGGCAATTTTATCTGAATTTGAAAGGGAGGAATTATAATGAATATAAACTTTAACTTATTAAAAGGGCTAGCTGGAATCTATGGTCCAGCAAGCAACGAAAAATTAATAAGAGAATACATTATAAACGAGATCAAGGATTTTGTAGATGAGACCTTCGTAGATGCATTAGGTAATTTAATTGCTAGAAAAAAAGGTAACGGGAAAAAAATCATGATTTCTGCTCACATGGACCAAATCGGACTTATGGTAATTGATATAGACGAAAAAGGGTTTTTAAGATTTACAAATGTAGGTGGAATTTCTCCTGCTGTTTCCATAAGTCAACAGGTTATATTTGAAAATGGAACTATTGGAGTTATTTATGCTGAACCTGTAGATGATATATCCAAATTAAAACTAGAAAATATGTATATAGATATTGGTGCTTTTAGTAAAGAAGAAGCAGAGGAAAAGATAAGTATAGGTGATATTTGTATATATAAATCGGAATATGTGGAAAATCAAAATGTTGTATTTACTCCTTATTTAGATGATAGAGTAGGGTGTTTCATTGCTATTGAAGCTCTAAAATCTATAAACAATCCGGTTAATGACCTATATTTTGTTTTTTCAGTTCAAGAAGAAGTAGGCCTCAGAGGAGCTAAGACTGCAGCATATAGAGTTGATCCTGATGTAGGTATAGCTTTGGATGTAACTAGTAATGGTGACACACCTAAGGCAAAGAGATTTGCAATAGGCTTAAATAAAGGAGCTGCTATTAAAGTAAAAGATAATTCTATTATTTGTCATCCAAAAGTAAAAGATTTACTTGTTTCTATAGCTAAAAATAATGAAATTCCTTATCAAATGGAAGTATTAGAATTTGGAGGTACAGACTCAGGGGCTATTCATATTAATAAAGAAGGAGTTCCATCAGGAGTAATTTCTGTACCTACTAGATATGTTCACTCTACTGTAGAAATGGCATCTAAGAATGATATAATTAATTGTACAAAACTTTTAGTAGAATTTTTAGAAGATAATTTAAATATATAATAAAAAAACGGCTGATAATTCAGCCGTTTTTTTTATAATGAATAGAAAGTTCTACTTTAACATTTTAAAATTTAGAACTTTCCTTCAATGAGTTTTAAGCAGATTGGCGAAATCTTTGATTTAGTGCAAGTCACTTATGCAATCGCCAATAAAAGCTTCATTAATTATACTTTATTAGAAAATTTTATTATATTATATACAATTCTGTTTTTAATTGTTTTATTTTAGGGGAATTTGTATGAAAAAGTTTTTCAAAAATTAGAGGAATTAAAAATTATTTGGAGAATTATATAGTAGTAGATTGGATTTGAGGGGGATTTATTATGTTAGATTTAAATCATGAATACACTATATCAGAAGTATCTGAGATTACTGGATATGCTCCACATGTTTTAAGATATTATGAAAAAGAATTTGAAATTGATGTTCCTAGAAATAATTCAAATCATAGATATTTTACATATAAAGAGATTGAATTAATACAATATATAAAGACTCTACAAGATAAAGGTTTTACTAATAAACAGATAAAACTTATAATACAGTCTCCAGAAATTATGATGAATAATCAGGAGACGACAGATGTAGTTCCAGTTGATGACAATATATATTTTGATACATATCAATTGGCTAAGGAAATAAGTACGACATTGGAGGAAGAATTTTTTGATAAATTGTTTAATCATATTAATGAAGGTTCAGAGAAAAATATTAAAGTAATAGAGGAATTAAAAAATGAAGTTGCAATGCTTAGAAATGAATTGAACTCTAAGGAACGTGATGTGCTTATATGTGAAAACGCTAAGCTTAAAATGAAGGTTAAAGAAAAAACTTTTGAAAATATAGAATTAATAGAAAAGCTAAAGAAAACAGAAGAAAAACAAGTAGGATTATTTAGCAAGATATTTAAAACTAAATAATAAGTGGCACATGTCTCATTCTTATCTCTATTTAAATTTTTAAATTTATTATATTTTTTACTTAAGAATAAAAGAAAAAGTTAACTGAAATCAAAGTTCTATCAAAGCAAAGGATCTAAATGAAGATAAATATTTATGCATAATAAAAGTCTGCTAATTTTAGCAGACTTTTCTATTTTGTACTATCTTTGTGCCTCATATTGTCTTAAAAGTTTAACGAAAAGTTCAGGAATTTTATCCATGTTTTCAGGTGACTCAACAAAGGAAATTCTAAATTGAGTTTTTCCTGGATTATCGTCATCATTCTCAACATCATAGAAACCTTTCATTGGTGCTACGAGAAGAGTTGTTTCGACTCCATTCATTTCAACGGAGCCTTGTCCTGCACAATATAGAACGAACTCAATTGAATCAAATCCTGGCTTTACAACGTTTCTTACATCGATTACTGAATAAATTGATGCATCTGGACTTGAAACAATAAGACCTGGTTCCTGTTCTTTAAGGCCATTGTAAACTTTTACTATTTGGTCTTTATAATAGTCTCTTTGTTGTTTACACCATCCAAGGATACTTTCTTTACTTTCATGTGCTAATGCTCCGAAAATATATTGGCCAATTACATTAGCACAAAGATTAGCTGTATATTCTGCAACAGAACGATTGTTAAATTCTGGATTATCCGTAATTACTGCACCTATTCTTAAACCGCATGCATTCCATACTTTTGATGCTGTTTCAATACTAATTCTTCTTCCTTCAATTCCTGGAACATCTGCATCCGTTAGTCCCCAAATACTTACAAGTTTTTCCTCTTCATTATAATATAATTCACGATAAGCTTCATCACTTACCATCCACATATTATACTTAACACATAGTTTAGCAAGATCTTTTAAAATGTCATATGTGTAATATTGTCCTGTTGGATTATCATAAGGAATCACTAAAAGTGCTCCAGGATTATTTGCTTTTATCATTTCTTCAACTTCGTTCATATTTGGTAAATTGAATTTTCCATCTTCACCCATATGACGTTTTATAGTTGCAGTTTTACGGCCGATTCTCTCTGCAAATGAAATATAGTTTGTATAAGCAGGATCAATCATCATAAGAGGTCTTTCATCAGTTCCAGCTGGTCCACAAACCCCTAGAAGTAATAATTCCATACCTGATGAACCACCATCTGTTATTTGAACATAAAGATTGCTTGTGTCAAATCCTTCACTCTTTAAGATATTCTTAAAAGCATTTTGTGCTTCAACAGTACCCGCTGTTCCTGAATATCTAATAACTCCATTTGCAAATGGACTTTCAGGTGAATTAAGCTCAAACATTCTTTTTTGCATAGCCGGATTTGTCGGTAAAGATACGTTTCCTATTCCAACGTTTATTACTGCTTCAGGTTTTACTTGACGCTCGTCATATTTCATTTGAGCCAAACGAACATCTGATGGTTTTCTTGATTCAAAATGTGCTGATAATATTGGTTTATTCATTATACTTTCCCCCTCTTATAGATTTATATAAAATTCTGCTAATAAATTTAATTAGTGCACTTACATATATTATACACTAATTAAAATTTATTTCATCTTATTCTTAATTTTTTATTTAAATTATTTACTCTTGTTCATCTATAGTCTTATACTAGATAATACATTCAATATAAATAAAAGTATTTGTTTAGGAATAATAAAGGATAGCTAAAATAATTAGGCAGAAAGAAAATTTAAAAAGAAAAATCGGGGACAAGAAGCCCCGATTAGTGAGATGGCTTAGCATCTTCCTCTACCAAAAAAGCCACCAAAGAAATCATTATCGCAGAAGCAGAAAATGATTATTAATATTATAAAGAAGAATAGTAGAAAATTATTATTATCGCACTCTCTTCTGCAGCCTAGTGATTCACCCATAAAAACACCTCCTATTTAAGTGAGAGTAATGACCTCATAATAGCATATGAGTAATAGATGTAAAGTGTTAATTATTATTCTCAAGTATATGGCTAAGACTTTTAGATAGAAGGTTTGAAATTATTTTAATGATTTTATGAAAAACATTAAAAATAAAATGTATAATATTTTGGATTCTTCACATAATAATCATGTAAGGTTCGTAAATAGAATTCGACTTTCAGTTTTCACTGTAAGAAAAATATGTTCTCCTTTCATAAGGTCCGTAATGGATTTTTATGAATATAGACATATTGCTCGAATCCATTACGGACCTTACTTTTTATTTTGTTGTTATATAGTTATAATCTGTATATTCTATAAATCAAGAATAAAAGATAGAGACATTCAAGGAAATCTAGAAAATTGTCTTCATATTCTTTTTTACCTAATAAGTCAAACATAAAAGTACATCCCTTTTAAATCCTAGTTGGGAAAACAAAGGATGCAATAATCAATAGTTAGAAAATATTAATTGTTATTTTCTAGAAATGATATGGTAAAAATGAAGAGCCAGAGTTTGAATCTTGAAAATCTAAAGTATTCATTATATGTTATGTAAGGTTAACTTGACATAAAAATATAATAATAATATACTAGTAATGTAAGGTTAACATTACAGGAGGATAATTAATGAAGAATAGATTAAAAGAGTTTCGTGAAATTTTTAAATTAACTCAAGAACAATTAGGAGAACTCGTAGGTGTATCAAGACAAGCAATTAACTCTATAGAAACAGAAAAATTTGAACCGTCTATATGGTTAGCTTATGATATTTCTAAAGTATTTAATTGCTCTATAGAGGATATTTTTCTTTTTGAAGATAGTGAAAGAAAATCAAGATCACAACAAAGCAGAGGTGTAATTTAAATGGCATTAAGGCAGATTAGATTTTTTGGTGATGAAATATTGAGAAAGAAGAGTAAGGTAGTTGAAGTAGTAGATGATAGAATAAGACAAATACTAAATGATATGGCAGATACGCTGTATAGTATAGAAAATGGTGGAGGGTTAGCTGCACCACAAGTCGGGATATTAAAGCGGTTAGTTGTAATAGATATGGGACAAGGACTTATAAAATTAGTCAATCCAAAGATAATTGATCAAGAGGGAACTCAAGAAGTCATAGAAGGATGTTTGAGTATCCCAGATAGATTAGGAAAATTAGTAAGACCTGCAAAAGTAATAGTACAAGCACTAGATGAAAATGGTGATGAAATTGTATTGACTGGTACAGGAGATTTAGCGAAATGCTTTTGTCATGAAATAGATCATTTGGAAGGTATTCTTTTCACAGATCTAGTAACTGAGTATCTATAGTAATACTATTAATATTACTATATCGCGAATATTTTATTTCAATACCACATTATTTAAAGATAAATATTGTGGTATTTTTACGTTATGCTTTAAATAATTAAATTTTAATATTTATGCAGCATAAATATTAAAATTTAAAAACTGAATAATGCGGTATAGAGTGACAATATTCACCGTATACGGAAATTATCTATTATAAAAATAAAAAAATCCAGCAGTTGATGATAGACTATGCTGGTTTAGATTTATTAACAAGTATTAAAATTCTAATGATCTCTATAGAAAATAGTCATATAGAGCATATAGCAGAAGAAAATTTTATAAAGTATACCTTGAATTATTAATTTACTTAATAGGATAAGATAATGAACAAATTTTATAAAGATAAGAAATATAAAAAGAATCGGGTACAAGCCCCGACTCAATTATTTTAATTTAGAAGAAATCACAGTTACAGAAAATAATTACTAGAATTAGAAAGAAGAATAATAAAGAGTCGTCCATACCACATTCTCTCTCGCATCCTCTTCTGCCGAATAAGCCACCCATAAAGACACCTCCTATTAAGTTGAGATTTATTATCCTTACAATAGGATATGAATGATAGTGGTAAAGTGTTAATATTATTTATTAGAGATATTGAATTATTGTAATAACTACATATAATTATTCTATTGCACCGAGGCGGATTATCTTATTGGTTATTAAATAATATTGTGGAAAATTTTATTGATGATTATTATATTATTACACCAATTATTGATGGTCATGGGGATGACGGGAAGAATACCTTTATAAGTATTGAAGATTCATCATCAATACATTGATGATGAATGTAATGGACAAGTATTCGCAATCGTCAGTTTTTCATTTATTTTGCTATCATCTTAATAGATATACTCATAAATGATAACAAAATAAATTCTAAAATATATAATTTATAAATGACTAACTAATGATATTTCAAATAGAAACAGAGAGGTATCGAGATGATATTTTTTTCATGTAAATCTATAAAAAATTAAAATAAGTGCAACAGGTTAAATATATTTAATTAATAACTATTTTAAATCATGATACTGAGACAAGAGTTTGTCTAGCAACTGACTTAATTTGATTACCTCTGAATCAAGAAGGTCGTATTTCTTCTCCAATATTAAATTGTGAAGCTTAATTCTAGTGTCTTCAATTTCCTTAACAAGCTTTTCAATAGTAGCTTTATCATGCAAGTTGCATACCCCTTTTCCATAGCTGATTTATTTAACCTGTTACACTGATACAAGTTTACAAAAAAATATAAAGTAAGTGGTGATATGATTAAGAAAAAAGATGGAAGATTTAGTAAAAATGAATCAGAGCATAAGGAAAAATTAATAGTTATATAAGGATGGATAGGAAGTACACTTATAGATGAAATAATAGATAAGAATATTGGATTAATATTAGTATATTGCGAAGTATTTGGAAACTTTGGAGGCTCCATGGTGGCTAAAGAAAGAGTTATTAGGAAAGATATAAAAGCATAACTTATGAAATACAATGAAATGGAATGGTTTCTAATTGATGATAGATTTTCATTAAAGATAGGCGGTGCGATAAGGAAATACTAAACATTTTAGAGTATTTCTTTACCGCACTAGGAGGAAATGAATGGATAAAATTAAAAAGACAACTTCTTTGAAAATACTTTTATTAGTATAAAAGATGCCAAATTACTTTAAACCAAGTTGAGTTTCTATAACTGATGAGATTATCTGAGTAGCAACGTTATTAACTATTCCAATGGAAACTGATGAAAAATTAGATAAAATACTTTTGGTATTTTCCCATACCTTGTTATCACGTACGTTATCAAGGAATTGGTGTCCCTCCCATGTAATAGATTTAATATTGATCTGAGGTATCCCTTTACCTCCTATGGCGATTCTTTTATCCGCAGAAATATATCCTGCTTCATATAATTTATCAGCAGAATACAATATTTCTTGTTGAGAATAATTATTGATTTGGATGGAATCAACATCAATATAGAAGCCGTATTGTAATTTACCTTCAATAAATAGAAGTAAATCTCTAATGCAGTCATAATTAAGTTTCAAATTCATCACCTCCTTATAGGTAAATTTTACCATAGTGTGAAGATTAGGACAATTAAGAATATGAAATCAGAGACGATTTATATGAGTGAAGAACTTTTTTAGATAAGTATGAAGCATTCCTAAAACATAACATCCCGTAGAATTTATAGAAGGAAATACATAGACAAGTATAGTATATGTAATTTATGATATTAGATAAGATTAATATAAAAGTAAAAGAAGACCATTTAAAATATATGAGATATCAAGATAATTGAGAAAAACATTAATATTTGCTAAGGTAGGATAAGATAGAGAAGTATTCTAGATATAATACTAATCACCATATATAAGACTCAGTAGTTAGTAAATTTAATGGTAGAAAATAAAGTATTAATAGATAAATAATTGTAATATTTTTGTAATATATTGATATAATAGAAAGTAAGAAGATTTATAGGGGAGGTGCCAGCTCCCCTATGAAGCTAAACATCTTTTTGTGCAGAGAACTCTTCATTTGTAGTTGAGTTCTTTGTATTTTTTTTAGTAGAATTAAGAGTGATTATGCTGATTATTAAATTAAGTAGAGCTGTTAAAATTGTTAAAAGTTTCTCCCAAAATAGCATTTACATCACCTCCTATATATAAACTCAAATGAGTTAAATATTTCATAGAGATGAGATTAAACTGGGTAGGGATATAAGAAATAAATAGCCAATATATGTCTCAATATTATTCTATGAGCTTGTTTACATAAATATTCTTATTTTATTAAGAAAGTTGATATATAGTAAAATTACTAAATTGTATTATAATAACAAATAGAAATACATGAAAAGTAATTGATAATATTTAAGAAAATATTATTATTTTAAATAAATTAAAATATCAAAGAGACCCTATAAAAGGTCTCTTTATATATGGGGGTGTTTTTGCTTATAAACAGATAAACTGTTGATAAGGCATGTTTTAGTGCCTAATAATATTATATTAGCTTAATTAAATTAGGTGATATAAAGATGAAGAAAAATATAATAGTCAATATTAAAGTAGATTTTAAAGTAGCATTTATTTTTATATTTTAAATTCTTCAAAAAGAAGGATTTCTTCAATCACATATAGAATTATATAAGTAAATCTTATACAAAGGGTGATAAATAATGGTAGAGGACCTGTTATTTATAACTAAAAATTTATTAGCTCAATCAGAGTCTTCAAAGTTTTCACAAGCTGAAAGAGAATATATAATTAGAGTAGTCAGAAAAGCAGTATTTATATTACTTATTGAGTTCAGCAAGAGTAATAGCTAGGATTAGATATCCTAGTCTTTTTTTGCGGCCTATGACTGATTTGCATAAATGTACTTATAAAAATAAAAAGGAAAATCAAGTTTTATATAGAATACAAATAATAAGAAGTTAAAACAGGCGAATTTATGTCAGTATGACAGAACTTCAGGTAAGACTTAATTCTATCGTTTTTTACATTATTTGAACATATTACTAAAAGGTATATATACCGTGATATATAGAAATATCAAAAAACTTATTCCTATTATTAAATATTTAATAAGATTTTTATTCTGTTCATTTTTTTTCTTTTCCCCATCAAGTTTCTTTCTTCTTTCAATTTCATCCAACCTAGCTTTTTCTCTAATAGTTTCCTCTTGGTAAATAGGATCATTTTTAATATCCATACTATCACTCCTAACATTTTATTAAAATATATTCTTCTTAAAGGTGGATTATCCGAAAAAGAAAGTTTTTATAGAATTGTTCCTATCTTAATAAAGTTAAAACTAAAACTACGTTGAAATTTTTTCTTTTAGCCATGAGTTCGATGTTTTCAACATATGCCTTAATAACTTCACTAATATTTACAGCTATAGTATGTACAATGATTATTTTAGAAAAATTAAGAAGTATTATAATAAAATCTGATAATAAAAGCGATTAATTCTGCATCTTATAATCTTCTTTAATACCTTCAACTGAATATTTAAAGAGAAATCTTTTACACTATATAAGGTAAAAAGTATTATTCTAAATAGTATAAAGGATGAGGAAAATGAAGCAGTTAATTAAATATTCAATCCTATTCATAATTGGAGGAATATCCTATTTTTTTATTGAGATATTGTGGAGAGGATACTCTCATATGACAATGCTTATTCTAGGTGGATTATGTTTCGTATTAGTGGGTTTAATAGGTGAACATTGTTTCGCATTTAATAAGTCTTTATTGCTACAGCAAGTTATATCTTGTTTAATTATCACAGTATTAGAATTAGTATTTGGATTAATTTTAAATGTAGGGATGGGATTAGATATTTGGGATTATAGTAATTTAAAATTTAACTTTATGGGGCAGATATGTTTAAAATATAGTATGCTATGGTTTTTTCTTTCTTTACCAACTATAATCCTTTACGACTATATAAGGTATTGGATATTTGGAGAAGAAAAACCATATTATAAGTTTATCTAAGTTATAAAAAAACGAATAGCTTGTAAAATACCGTATTATTTACAAAAAAATTATACGGTATTTTATATTTTAAGCAATTAGAGGTATTTATGCTAAGTAATTATTGAAAATTAATATTTTAACTATGAACATCAAAAACTTAACATAGGTTATTAAAAAATAAAAATGTTTATTCTACAATCCGAATAAATTAATGATATATGTTATAATGTCTATATGAATAATCTGCAATAGTGGAACTTCATAAATTGAATCAAATATGTATTTATGTCACAAAAGCTAGTAGGTAATATATAATTAAATATAGAAGGAGACTTTAATATATGTCGCATTTAAAAACTGTTATCATAACTGGTGCTTCGAGAGGTATTGGACAATCAATGGCAGAATTATTTGCCAATAAAGGATATAATGTATTAATTAATTTTAACCACTCTGAAAAAAATGCTTTATATTTATATAATAAACTTAGGAATCAAGGATTATCTGTAAAGATATTTAAGGCAGATGTTTCTAAGAGGAATGAGGTAGAATTGATGGTGAAGTTTTGTGTTGAAGAATTTGGAGGACTTGACGTACTCATAAATAACGCAGGAATAAGTCAAGAAAAGATATTTACAGATATTACAAATGAAGATTTAGATGAGATTTTGAATGTTAATTTTAAAAGTGTATTTTACTGTTCTCAGAGTGCATTAAAATATATGCTTCCTAATAAGAAGGGAAAAATTATTAATATTTCTTCTATATGGGGAATTGTTGGAGCTTCTTGTGAAGTTCATTATTCTGCCTCAAAGGCCGCTATAATTGGGTTAACCAAAGCATTGGCTAAGGAACTGGGACCATCGAATATTCAAGTGAATTGTATTGCACCTGGAGTCATTCAAACAGATATGCTTTCTCCATATAATGAGGATGAATTATGTGTTCTTAAAGAAAATACACCATTAATGAGATTAGGAAATCCTAATGATATAGCCGGATGTGCACTTTATTTAGCGTCTTCATACTCCGATTTTGTAACTGGGCAGATAATTAGTCCAAATGGAGGTTTTGTAATTTGAACCTCAAAAACTGAATAACAGGGTATCAAAAAATCAAGATTCTATTACGGCAATATAGGAAATATGGTATAGTTTTCTTACTGAATACATGAAACTAAATAAAAAATATAATATAGAATTAAGAAATTTATGAAAGGATATGAAATAATGAAATATACTTTAGAAAAAATCCTATTTGGTATTGGTATTATATTGCTGATATGTTTTTTTGGAGGTTTAGCATATATACGTTATGATTATTATACTAATACAATTACTTCGTATGCTTCTACACCATTATCTGTTTATAATATAATTCATGGGATAATATTTTTGGTACCAAGTATTATATGCTTTATAGTATCGCTGGTGTTACGTTCAAAGTCAAAAAATAAATCTTAATTTATATGTGTCTGTTTTATATAAAATGTAATAATTACATAACAGAATATTTATTTTAATACCGTATCGTTCAGTGCACATAGGTAATTCACAATTGTAATACTTCGTTGAAAGTATAAAGAATATGATAGTTTTCAAAATTCTAAGCAGAAAAATCCAAATAAATAAGCAAATAATTGTAATATTTTTGTAATACATTGATATAATAGAAAGGAAGAAGATTTATAGGGGAGGTGCCAGCTCCCCTATGAAGCTAAACATCTTTTTGTGCAGAGAACTCTTCATTTGCTGTAGAGTTCTTTGTATTTTTTTTAGTAGAATGAAAATTACTTATACTGGTTATTAAATTAAGTAAAGCTGTTAAAGTTTTAAAGAGTTTCTCCCAAAATAGCATTTACATCACCTCCTATATATAAACTCAAATGAGTTAAATATTTCATAGAGATGAGATTAAATTAGATATGGATATGAAAAATAAATAATTAATGTATGTCTTAATATTATTTTATGAGATGGTTTACATAAATATTCTTGATATTAAATGATATGCCCATTCTTTCTATTTTATAGTAACACTTGTACAAACTCATAATATACTAATATTGGGAAAGAAATTCCTAATACAAAATAAGGAAGGCGAAAGCAATGGATTACGAACAAGTGGCTAGCGGAAAACCAATATGCAACGATCCAATTATGATAGGTGCAACATGCGTAGCCCAAATAGATGGAAGATTTTTCTTGCTTATAGAAATAGAAATAGACGTTATGGGTAATGAGAGAGAAGAAGTAATCATATTTGAGATAACAGCAGCACAAGCAGCAACACTAATAGCATCGGGAGTTATGCGTTGCCAAATAGTTACTACAATTCCTACAGGAAGAGAAGTAAATCTTATTTGCGTGTTTGTAGTAGGTCAAAATGCATTCTTGGTGTTTAATGTTGAAAATGCAGCTGACCGTCTAGTTCTAGTTAGAGTACCTTTGTGTACTATTATTTAATATAATAAATAATTACGCCTATAAAGCGATTAGACCAGGATTAATTTTTGCACTAGTCAAGTAAAAGTAGACACAATAAAAAAACTATTCAAAGCCTCGTTCGATACGATACTGAACTGGGCTTTGATAATTTAAAGCATATGCAGGTCTTATATTATTATAGTAA